>NZ_CAMZFB010000041.1 GCF_947305955.1 uncultured Brevundimonas sp. | reverse complement strand
GACGCTCTTCATAGGCGAGTTGCTGGCGCTTCCCTGTGCCCGAACAGGCCGACAGGGTAAGCGCGGCCGCAGCCACACCCATCAGCATCATGCCAGAGCGGAAAAGACCGGAGCGAGACTGGGGAGCAAGCAAGAGCGACCTCGTTAATTTGGCAAACATATATCGCACGTTCTGCGAGACATGTCCTACCCGTCCTCTATAACAGCGCACAACGGGATGCCAATGCGTGGAAATCACCGAAACGCGGGTTGATGCAACTGTATTGTCAGCCTAGAGAGCGCACCAACAGTGACATAGGACCGGATTCTCTATGGTCCAAACGCGGCGAAAGGACGTCCAGCCATGAAGCTGCTGGCAGGCAATTCGAACCGAACTCTGGCCCAGGCGATTGCCGATCATCTGGACGCACCGTTGACCAAGGCAACCGTCAAGCGCTTTGCCGACAACGAGGTTTTCGCCGTCATTGAAGAGAACGTCCGCGGCGAGGACGTTTTCATCATCCAGTCCACCAGCTTCCCCGCCAACGACAACCTGATGGAAATGCTGATCATGGTGGACGCGCTGCGCCGTGCATCGGCCCGCCGCATCACCTGTGTCATGCCCTATTTCGGCTATGCACGTCAGGACCGTAAGACCGGCGGCCGCACGCCGATCTCGGCCAAGCTGGTCGCCAATATCATCGAGCGCTCCGGTGCCGACCGCGTCCTGACCATGGACCTGCACGCCGGCCAGATTCAGGGCTTCTTCGATATTCCGACCGACAATCTGGTTGCCATGCCGGTGCTGGCCCAGGATATCCGCGAAACCAAGAATCGCGATTCGGTCATCATCGTTTCGCCGGACGTCGGCGGCGTGGTTCGCGCCCGCTCGCTGGCCAAACGCCTCGACTGCGATCTTGCGATTGTTGACAAACGCCGCCCCGAACCGGGCAAGTCCGAGGTGATGAACATCATCGGTGACGTCTCGGGTCGCAGCTGCATCCTGTTCGACGACATCGTCGATTCGGGCGGCACGCTGGTCAACGCTGCCGAAGCCCTGATCGCACAGGGCGCGACCGACGTGTCGGCCTATATCAGCCACGGCGTCCTGTCTGGCCCCGCGGTCGAGCGCGTCCAGAACGGTCCGCTCAACGAATTGGTCATCACCAACTCCATCGAACAGCCTCAGGCCGTTTTGGACTGCAACAAGATTCGCAGTGTCAGCGTTGCACCTCTGATTGGTGAAGCGATCCGTCGCATTGCCAACGAAGAATCCGTTTCAAAACTCTTCGATTAAGGTTCGGCTAACCATTATCCCGCGTATTGGACGGCCTTAATCCCCCGTTAGGAGTCCGGACGGCCAACGCCGTCCCCTCCTGCTCGTCGAGAAGTACTAGGGAAGTCCGCTGATGCCCGTCCTGAAGCCGCGTCCGGCCCTGATTCAAACCCGTGCAGCCCGCCGAGGCCTTGCGATAGCCGCCATGGCTGCGGCCACTCTGGTGGCCAGCTGTACGACACCAGAACCGGAAGCTCCGCAGGCACCGCCGGCATCGCCGCCGCCGCCTATTGCCCTGAACCACAGCGTTGCAGAGGCCGCCTCGGTCTATGTGGCCTTCATCCGCGACCTGAACACGGTCAAGGCTGGCGGCTTCCAGAGCGCCGAAGAGATTCAAGCCGAACTGCGCAAGGGCTCGGCCTATGACGCCGCCCAGATGTCGCGCGGCATGATTGCCTATGGTGCCATTCTGGCCCTGCAGTCTCCGGAATATGTCGCTGGCGTCCGCCAGTTCGCCGCTGATCCGACCCAGCGCCAGCAGATGATCGCCCGCATCGTGGCCGATCCGGCCTATGCCGCCACCCTGCCCGGTGCCGATGCCGCCGTGGGCCTGATGGTCCAGACCTTGATTCGCGATATCGACGCCCTAACCATGATCGCCGACGGGGTCGAAGCCGACGCCTATACGATTCAGGGTCGTAGCGACCCGCGTCGCCGCTGGGCGACCCAGAACGTGGCCGACCGCAATGGCCGCCTCGAACTGGCCAAGTCCGCCGCCGTGCCGCGTCTGCCGTCCGCCGAAGAAAGCGCCCGCCTGTTTGCCGCCGCCCACAGCGGTAACGGCATCACCACCGAGCGAGCCGTTCGCGGTGCGCCCTATACGCCTGCGGTGGTGAACTCGCTGGCGATTGCTGCGCTGGCTGCCCTGGGTGCTGCGGGCGAGGATGCCCGCGCCAATACGGACGCCCTGACGACAGAATCAAACAACGAGTTCTGCCTGAACATGTCCAAGCTGATGCTCTATCAGTGCTTGGCAGCGGCGCGTCCGAACTATGAGGACATCTTCTGCACCGGTCGCCACATCGTGCGCGACATGGCACAGTGCACCGCACAGTTTGCGGGCCCCCGACCAACGTCGGTCCCGACCGTAACTGTGGTCCAACCGACCGATTCTCAGGCCCAACCGACCGGATAAACTGAGATTCTACGGGCAATCTGGGCAGGGGCGGTTGCGTAACCCCCCTGTTCCGTGTAATGGACCGCCCTCTTGAATTCGATGGGTTCATGACCCCGCCGCGCGGGCAACGGTTCAGCGCAGGCGTTTACTTGTATTGAAGGCGAGCCCGATGGCCGAGATCATTCTGAACGTTGACGTCCGCGAAGGCGTGGGCACCGGAAGCGCCCGTGCAGTGCGTCGCGCTGGTGCCGTTCCTGGTATCCTGTACGGTGGCGACAAAGCACCGGTTGCTATTTCCGTGAGCGAACGCGAATTCCGCAAGTCGCTCTACACCGGCAAACTCCTGGGCCACCTGGTGACCCTGAAGTATGGCGAAGAAACCCAACCGGTTATCGCCAAGACCGTTGACTTCGACCCGGTCACCGACCGTCCGATGCACTTCGACCTGATGCGCGTTGACGAAACCGCTCCGGTCAAGATTTCGCTGCCGGTCCAGTTCATCAACGGCGACGAAGCTCCGTTCGTCCGTCAAGGTGGCACCCTGGAAGTCGTCCGTCACGAAGTTGAAGTGATGGTGCGTCCGGACCAAATGCCGGAAGCCTTCATCGTTGATCTGTCGAAGGTCGAAATCGACACCAACATCCGTTTCTCGGACATCACCAACGCTGGTTCGGCTCAGCCGACCATCACCGACCGCGACTTCATGATCGCTTCGGTCAAGGCTTCGGCCGGTGGTGCTGAAGAAGAAGCTGCTTCGGAAGAAGCTGA
This sequence comes from uncultured Brevundimonas sp., assembly GCF_947305955.1. Classification (GTDB taxonomy): domain Bacteria; phylum Pseudomonadota; class Alphaproteobacteria; order Caulobacterales; family Caulobacteraceae; genus Brevundimonas. The sequence goes on along the minus strand of NZ_CAMZFB010000041.1, from coordinate 23,206 downwards.
AGCCTAATCGCTTCGCTCCGACGATAAGATTTGGCCCCGCTGTGGAAACGCAGCGGGGCTTTTCTTTGCCCCTCGTCCAAGGCTAGAGAAGCCCCATGATTATCATCGCAGGTCTGGGTAACCCCGGCGCAAAGTACGAAAAGAACCGCCACAACATCGGCTTTATGGCCGCTGACGAGATCGCGCGTCGTTGGAACTTCGGGCCGGAGAAGGCCAAGTTCCAGTCCAAGATCCAGGACGGCGAGATCGAGGGCGAAAAGATCCTGCTGATGAAGCCGCAGACCTATATGAACGAAAGCGGCCGCGCGATCGGCGAGGCTTCCCGCTTCTACAAGGTGCCTGTCGACAAGATCATCGTCTTCCACGACGAGATCGATCTGGCTCCCGGCCGCTTCCGCATGAAGAAGGGCGGCGGTGCAGCGGGCCAGAACGGTATCCGTTCGGCCATTGCCCATCTGGGTGCCGACTTCCGCCGCGCCCGCATGGGGGTCGGCCATCCCGGCGATCCCAAGCTGGTCCATTCCCATGTGCTGGGGGATTTCGCCAAGGCGGACCAGCCATGGCTGGATGCCTTGCTACAAGCCTGTGCCGATGCCCTACCCTTCGCCATCAAGGGCGATGACGAGCGTTATCAGGGCGAGGTCATGCGTCTGGCCCCTGCCCCGAAATTCAGCCCGCGCCAAGCCGCCAACGGCGGCTAAGCCCTATTCCGGAGCCTCATAGGACCAGCGGACATCGAATGTGCGCGTCTGTCCGGCAGCGAGCCGCGTGCGCCACACCCGCTGTCCGGTGTCCCGGTTGATCTGACTACGGATGCCCTCGCGCTCGATGCGGAAGCCCCGCGCGCCCGTATAGTCGCCAAACGGCATCTCGATCTCGACCTCGCGGTCCGAGCCGTTGGTCAGGGTGATCTGGTAGCTATCGACCTGACGACGCCGTGAGCCCTTGCCACGGTATTCGTCGCCCGTGACCAGCACCTTGCTCGTGACCAGCTCATTCTGCTGGAAGGCAAGGCGCAGCGGCAGGCCGACGGCGGTGTCCTGAATGGTGTCGCCACCGGCATAGGCGGTTGGCTGGTCATCGCTGGCGACATAGAAGGCCACGCTGCCCTGCGGCACAGGTAGGCCCAACCCCGAGGCCTCGTTGTTCTGGGCCCTCAGTTCCACCCTCGTCGGCTGCGGAGCCTCATCCTCGTTCGACGGCGCAAAGGCGGCCACCAACACCCGCTCGGTGGCGATATTGTCCTGAGCGAGGAACAGCACCTGTTTGGTCTGGCGCGCGGCAACCGTCGTCCGGTGCGGGATCACATAGGCCTTGTAGTCGCCTAAGTCCTCCTGCTGTGCCTTTACGCGGCTGCCCGTCACGACGACCTCGTCCATCAAGGCCCGCTCCATCGCCATGCGCGGCGCGGATGGCGAGGGCGGCGGCGGCGGAGGGGGCGGCGGCGGAGCGCCATAGCCGTACCCGCTCACCCAGCCTTCATGCGTCCGTTGTTGAGGCCAGCAGGTGGTATTGGCATAACGGGTCCGCACCTGAATCGGTCGCGTATCGGCATTGCGGGCCAGATCGCCGGCTACAACCACCACGGGCGCATCGGCAAAGCTGGTGCCACCGAAGTTTGCCAGCGTGATCCAGCCTTCGAGATTGATCGAACTTTCGTCCGCCGACACACGCGCTACATAGTCCGCCGACCACTGAAGCCCTGTTGCGAGATAGGCCAGCGTGATCTCATAGCGGCCCGCCTGCTCTGCCCGCGTCTTGATCGCCAGGGTCGGGGTCGCGCCCAGGCCTTCGGGCACGCGCTCGAAAACCAGACGCTCGGTCAGGCCAGAGCAGTCCAGCGCTTCGAACTGGCCATCGATCTCGACGACCGCCCCATTGCTTCCCGCCCTCAGAACGCCCGTCTGTTCGATGACATTGCCGTTCGAGGCATTGGTGCGGACGACCATCACTGTCTCTCCGACCGCCTTCTCCAACAGGTTCTTGGGAGAAATCAGGTCATAGTCGGCGTTCTGTTCCAGCAGGTTCGCGGGCAGGCCCTCGACGGTGGCGCTATGCGGCACGATTCCCGTCGCCAAGCCCTTGAAGCGGATCACCCCATCCCCTGCAGGAACGTCGATCACGCGCTTCTCGACGATCAGCGCCAGCCCTTCCTGATCCAGACGCGACCAGCTCTGGCGCGAACGCTGTAGCAGTTCGGTGGTGTTCACGGGTCGGTCGCGATAGACCACGACCGCAACGCTTTGAGGGGCCTCGGATACAGCTTCGGTGCGCTGGACAGCTATTTCTTGCGCGATTGCAGGCAAGGCTGGGGCCATCAACGGCCCCAAGGCCACCGCGCACGCCAGTACGGCGCACAACGGGCGCATGATCAGCCGCCCGTCGTGATGGTCGCCGTCAGGACCGTCTCGCCGTTGGCGGGCACCTGAACCTTCCACACGGCGGTATAGGCGTCGACCAGTTCACCCTCGATGCTCTGATCCGACAGTTCGGTATCACGCCCCGCCACGCGCTGGCGGACCTCGACGGTCTTGGCCTCGCCCGTCGCGTTACGCACGCGATATTCCATCTGATAGCGGGTGCGGTGACGGTCTGCGCGGCGGTTGGACACGCGCTCGGACGCGACCAGCCGCGGCTGGACCGTCACGTCAAACGCCTTGCCCGTCGAAATCACCAAGTCCGAGCCCGCGGGCGAGTGCTGGATACCGTCCTCGCCGATAAAGCGCGGCTCGCCCGTCGATCCGCGCACATAGACCCGCATCACGCCCGCTGGCAGGGCCGGCTCACTGCGGAAGACGATGCCAACATCGGCGGCCTGCGGGTCCTCAAAGGTGCCAAAGCCGCCCATCTGGAAGACATAGCGTTTGGTCGCCGGAACATTGCTGACATCCAGCAGGCCGACCTGTTTCGTCTGGTTGTTGGCGACCGTCACCCGTTCCGGCAGCAGATAGACATGGGCATCGCCCTCTGCGGCATTCATGCCCCGATTGGTGCCATTGCCACGCGAGCTGTTGCCCGACACGCTTCCGGCCACCACGCGGGTCACCGCATTGCTAAAGGTCGATCCCGACTGGTTGGTGATGGTCACCCACCCCGTCAGGTCCAGCTTGCCGCCAGCCTCGTCAAAGCGGGCAACATAGTCGGCCTTCCACTGAAGCCCCTGGGTCAGATAGTTCAGCGTCACGTCACGGCGCGGATTGCCCTGTGCATCCAGCGTGACACTCAAGGTCGGGCGCGGGCGAAGGTTCGGCGGTACCCCGTCGAAGATGACGCGGGTCGGCGCACCGTCATCGCGCAGCACTTCCACGCGGTTGCCGATCTGAAGAACAACGCCCTCATTGGCCGACAGAACCCGCGCCTGCTCGGTGGTCTGTGCACCGTTGCCGGGGTTGGTCCGCACCACGCCGATCTGTTGGCCAACGGCCCCCTCCATCAGCTTGCGCGGGGTCAGCAGGTCATAGTCAAAGTTCTGCTCCACCACGGACAGCCCCTGACCGGACAGGGTCACCGTTTCGGGGCGGATCGAGGCCGAGACGCCGGGGAACTCCTGACGGACGCGCCCCGGCTGAATGGTCAGGCTTCTGACATCCTCAACCAGCGCCAGATTGCTGTTGTAAATGGTCAGGGCCAAACGGTCCGGACCGCCCGCGCCTGTCTCGACCTGCTGCGCCATGGCAGAGCCGGTGACGGCGGCGCACAGCGCGGTGGTTACCAAAAGACACATTGAAACAGACAGTCGGCGCATGGGGGAAACTCCGGTTGCGTTCAACCGAACGCTGTCACACCAAACTTCTCCTGTCGAGATGGGACAGATTGCGCTGTTCCTTTATGGGAAGTGTTTTCGTAGAAGGCCGTGTGAACGAGTGTAAAGCGGACAACTGGTCGATTCAGCGCGCCTTCGCCTTGCTGGCGGCGGTGTTTGCGATCCTTGTCGGTTCACTGCTCCCCTATGCCGCCATGGCCGCGGTCCAACCCGGGCAGTCCATCGTCATCTGCTCCACCCAAGGGTTGCAGACCATCCACGTCGACGAGGACGGCATCCCGACGGACAAGGGTTCTGGGGCCAAATGTGCGGCCTGTATCCTGCCGCTGACGGCGACCCTGCCCGCACCCGCGCCATCTGTCCCTGCACCCGTCATCAGACTGACGGACAGCGATCCCTATACGCCCCTGCGCGTTGCGGCTCCGCCGCCATCACGCGCACCGCCGCGACCGCCATCCACCGCACCTCCGCACGCCTGAAATATCCCTCCGTGGCGCCGATCGCGCGCCTAAGCCCGAGATTTCAGGACCCTATCCATGTCTTCCATCCCTCCAGCGCAGGCCAAGCCTGTGCTGAACAGTGCCTATCGCACTGTCTGGCGCTGGCATTTCTATGCCGGTGTCCTCGTCATGCCCTTCCTGCTGCTGTTGTCGCTCACAGGGGGGCTGTATCTATTCAAGGACGAGATCGATCGTCTGGCTTATCGCCGGATGATGCTGGTCGCGGTCACGCCCGCACAGGTCACGCCCGACGCATGGCTGGCTACCGCCCGCGCGGCAACCGATGGCAAGCCCGCCAGCGTCCTCATCCCCGCCGCCCCAGATGAAGCCGTCCAAATCCGCATCGAGCAGCCGGATGGCCAGACGGCACGTGCCTTCATCAACCCCTATACCGCTGCACTGACGGGTATCGTCCCCGATCACGGACTGACCGAAACCATTAAGGACCTGCACTCCCTCAGCCTCGTCGGTGGCCCCGTGGGGGTGGCGTTCAATGTTGTCGTCGAGATCGTCGCGGGTTGGGCGATCATCCTGTGCGCCACGGGGCTCTATCTGTGGTGGCCCCGCAAACGTCAGGGCGCGGTATTTGTTCTGAGCGAGACAGACAGCCGTCGACGCCCTTTCTGGCGCGATATCCATGCCGTGGCGGGCTTCTATACCGCGGGCGTCATCATCTTTCTGGCGGTCACGGGGATGCCGTGGTCAGCTGTCTGGGGAGACCAGTTTATGGGCGTGATGCGTAAGACCGCGCTGGGCCGCCCGCCCGCGCCCGCTGCCGCCCAATGGACAGACACCACGCCCCACCACGGCCCGCACGATGTCGGCTGGACGATGGAGGGAACGAACCTGTCCCACCACCACGCGGCCGATGCCCCCCCGTCCTTGACCCGCGTGGTCCAGACCCTGACGGAACAGGACATGGCCCGTCCGGTCATGATCTCCATTCCGCAGCAAGCCGACCAAACGTGGACGGTGTCGACCCAGCCCGACCATGTCGAGGACACCCGTATCCTCTATGTCGATCCCGCCAGCGGCGCGGTGAAAGCCGACGTCCGCTATGGCGACTTTGGCCCGATGGCGAAGGCCATGGAATGGGGCATCATGGTGCACCAGGGCCAGCAATATGGCTGGCTGAACCGCCTCGTCATGCTGGGCGGATGTATCGGCGTCTGGCTGCTGGCGATCAGCGGCACTTTCATGTGGTGGAAACGCAGACCACCCCGCCTGTCGCCCTTTCGCAGCGGTGCGCCCAGCGCCCTGCCTCATAGCCAATCGGACGCGCGCTACCGCGTCGTTCTGGCTATCGTCACCCCACTGGCAATCCTCTATCCTGTGACCGGCGCAAGCCTGCTGGTCGCCCTGTTGGTCGATGCGCTCGTCTCCAGACGCATCGGTCGCAACCGCCCTGTTTTGTAAGCCCTGAAGGATCAAGGTTCATGAAGTTCAAGATCATCCTCGCGACGGCAGCCGCCCTGACCATGGCCGCGTGTGGCCAAAAAGAAGGGGCCGCCCCGACCGAAGCGCCCGCAGAGCCGACGGCCCCCGCAGCGGTTGACGCCCCCACCACCCCGACCACGGTCGCGGGCACCATCACGGTTGAGGACGCATGGTGCCGTCCGACTCCGAACGGGGCCAAGGCAGGCGGCTGCTATGTCATCTTGACCGCCTCGGAGAGCGACAGCCTCAAGGGCGTCCGCTTCGACGGAGCCGACATGGCGCAAGTCCATGAAATGAAGCACGAGGACGGCATGATGAAGATGGCCCACCTCGCCGACGGCCTGCCCCTGCCCAAGGGCCAGCGCACCGAGCTGAAGCCCCATGGCAACCACATCATGCTGATGGGTCTGAAGGCCCCGCTGGTCGCCGGACAGACCGCCAAGATCACCCTCGACTTCGACAAGGCCGAGGATGTGACCGTCGACTTCCAGATCCGCACCCCGCCCGTCGTCGGCGGCGAGGAATAATCCTTCAAAGGGCGGTCGAAAGACCGCCCTTTTCCGCTTATAGAGGCCCCAATATATCGCGCGGACTGACAAATCGGCTCGGAACGGCTAAAGGCACGCGCTCACGAGGAATACCATGGCCCTTAAAGTCGCGATCGTCGGCCTGCCCAACGTGGGCAAGTCCACCCTGTTCAACGCCCTGACCAAGACGGCAGCGGCGCAAGCTGCAAACTATCCGTTCTGCACCATCGAGCCGAACACCGGCGACGTGGCCGTGCCGGAACCCCGTCTGAACAAGCTGGCCGAAATCGCCGGCTCGAAGGAAATCATTCCGGCCCGCATCACCTTCGTGGACGTGGCCGGTCTGGTGCGCGGCGCATCCAAGGGCGAAGGTCTGGGCAACCAGTTCCTCGCCAACATCCGCGACTGCGACGCCATCGCCTTTGTCGCCCGCTGCTTCGTCGATGACGACATCACCCACGTCGAGAACCGCATCGACCCGATCTCGGACCTCGAAATCATCGAGACCGAACTGATGCTGGCCGACCTCGAGAGCCTGGAGCGCCGCCGCGTCCAGATCGAGAAGCGCGCCAAAGGTGGCGACAAGGAATCCCAGCTGAACCTCAAGCTGATCGACGCCGCTCTGGAACAACTGCGCGAAGGCAAGCCCGCGCGTCTGGCCGAAGTGTCCAAGGAGGACAAGAAGGCCTGGGACATGCTGCAACTGCTGACCGCCCTTCCGGCGCTGTACGTTGCCAACGTGGAAGAAGCCTCTGCAGACAAGGGCAACGACCTGTCCAAGCTGGTCGCCGAACGCGCCGCCAAGGACAACGCCAACTCGGTCGTCATCTCGGCCCAGATCGAATCCGAAATCGCCGTACTGGACGATGAGGAATCGGCCGAGTTCCTCGAGACCCTCGGCCTTGAAGAGCCGGGCCTGAACCGCCTGATCCGCGAAGCCTACAAGCTGCTGGGCCTGCAGACCTATTTCACCGTGGGTCCGAAGGAAGCGCGCGCATGGACCATTCCGGTCGGTGCCACTGCCCCGCAAGCCGCCGGTGTCATCCACACCGACTTCGAAAAGGGCTTCATCCGCGCCGAGACCATCGGCTTTGACGACTATGTCGCTTTAAAGGGTGAAACCGCCGCCAAGGAAGCCGGCAAGATGCGCGCCGAAGGCAAGCAGTACATCGTCAAGGACGGCGATGTGATGCACTTCCTATTCAACAACTAAGGTTCTGCGAACTTTAGTTTATCTGAACAACGAGCAAGACTTTCTACAGGGTCGCCCAACGGGCGGCCCTGTTAGTTTATGGGCCTAAACCAATGGGGAGGTCCTCTTGACCTTGAAGTTCGACACTCTGGCGATCCACGCCGGATATTCGCCCGATCCGACGACCAAGTCCGTCGCGGTGCCGATCTATCAAACCACCAGCTACGCCTTTGACGACACCCAGCACGGGGCCGACCTGTTCGACCTGAAGGTGGCGGGCAACATCTACACCCGCATCATGAACCCGACGTCGGATGTGCTGGAACAGCGCATCGCGGCGCTGGAGGGCGGCATCGCGGCCCTGACCGTGGCCTCCGGTCAGGCAGCCATCACTTATGCCATCCTGACCATCGCCGAGGCGGGCGACAACATCATCGCCATCAGCACCCTGTATGGCGGCACCTACAACCTGTTCGCCCACACCCTGCCCCAGTACGGCATCGAGGTGCGCTTCATCGATGCCGATGATCCCGCCGCCGTCGCTGCCAATACCGACGCACGCACCAAAGCCGTCTTCTGCGAGTCCATCGGCAATCCGCTGGGCAATGTGGTGGACTTCAAGGCGCTGGCCGATGCCGCGCATGCCGCGGGCCTGCCTCTGATCGTCGACAACACCGTGCCGACGCCATACCTGACCCGCCCCATCGAACATGGCGCGGACATCGTCATCCACTCCCTGACCAAATACATCGGCGGTCACGGCACCTCGATCGGCGGGGCCATCGTGGACAGCGGCAACTTCCCGTGGGCCGAGCACAAGGAACGCTTCCGTCGCCTGAATGAGCCGGAAATCAGCTATCACGGCGTGGTCTATACCGAGGCGCTGGGTCCGGCGGCCTTTATCGGGCGGGTGCGGACGGTCCTGCTGCGTAATACCGGCGCGGCCATCTCGCCGTTCAACAGCTTCCTGATCCTTCAGGGGCTGGAAACGCTGGCGCTTCGCATGGACCGCCACGTCGAGAACGCCACCGCCATCGCCTATTGGCTCAAGGTTCACCCCAAGGTGGAATGGGTGAACTATGCGGGCCTTTCGGACCACCCGTCCAACCCGCTGATCCAGAAGTATTTTGGCGGCAAGGCGTCGGGCCTGCTGACCTTTGGCGTCAAGGGTGGCCGCGAGGCCGGTGCCCGCTTCCAGGACGCGGTGAAACTGTTCACCCGTCTTGTGAACATCGGCGATGCCAAGTCGCTGGTCTGCCACCCCGCCTCGACCACCCACCGCCAGCTCTCCCCCGAAGAGCTGAAGCGTGCGGGCGTGACCGAGGACACGGTGCGCCTGTCTGTCGGTATCGAACATATCGACGACCTGATCGCCGATCTCGATCAGGCTCTGGCCGCCGTCTAAGCCCGCATCGCAGGCACGAAAAAGCCCTCCGCCAGTCCGGCGGAGGGCTTCTTTGTTTCAGGCCGTGATCAGCGGCGGTCGGCGCGGGCGGCGTCCGAGCGGGCGCGGACCTGTCCGAACTCCGACGTCGACTTCCATTCCGGCCAAACACGGCTGTCGGCCAGTTCGCGACCCAGTCGATAGATCAGGGTCAGATTTTCAACCGCAGAGGTGAAGTCGAGGTCCTCGGACCATTCATCCGACGGCTTGTGATAGACGCGGCCAAAGCGTGCGTGCCATGCGGCCTTGCCCGCTTCGATCCCGCCGTCGATCCAGTCCACACCATGCCACGGCATCAGGGCCGGAACCCCGGCACGGGCGAAGGGGAAGTGGTCCGAGCGGTAATAGAAGCCCTGCTCCGGCTGGCCATCATCGGACACATAGCGCCCCTCGGCCTTGGCCAGCACGTCCAGCATGTCTTCCAGCGTGTTCTGGCCATAGCCAAAGATGGGCACATCGCGGGTCGGGCCCGACAGCGGCAGCATGTCGATGTTGATATCTGCCACCGTGGTTTCCAGCGGATAGACCGGATTGGCCGTATAGGCATAGGTGCCCAGCAGGCCCATTTCCTCCGCCGTGGCGTGCAGGAAGATGACAGTCCGCTTGGACGGGCCATTATCGGCAAACTGTTTAGCCATCTCGACCACGCCGACGGTACCCGAGGCATTGTCCCACATGCCGTTGAAGATGTTGTCTTCGCCGACTGCGTGATCGCTATCGACGCCCACGTGGTCCCAGTGGGCGCTGAAGATCACCGTCTCGTCCGGAAACTCGGTGCCGGTCAGGCGCGCGATCAGGTTATACGTCGTCAGGGTCGACACCTCTTCACGGATGGTGGTCGAGAGCGTCACACCCAGATCGCGCACGGTCGCGGCGGCATCGTCCAGATGCTCCAGATCGTCGGCAGAGATACCCCACCCCTGCGCCAGTTCCGGCGTCATCCAGCCGCGCACCGCCAGTTCCGGCGTACCGGGGCTGAGACGGATGGTGCGCTGACGCCCGCCGAGCGAGCGCTCGGCATTGGTCTTGGCGATGATGATCAGGCCCTTGGCCCCACGGCGGAAGGCTTCGTCCGCCTTGTAGTCGTCCTGCGCGAAGAAGGTGCGGTAGGGCGAGCCGAACGACGGCGAGCCATTGACCACGACCACAATCTTTCCCGTCAGATCGGCATCGCCATAGTCGTCCCAGCCGCGTTCAGGGGCCGAAATGCCATAGCCCGCGAACACCAACGGCAGGTTATCGACATCCGCCGTACCGGCCTCGTTCATAGCGCGCAGGACCAGCCCATCGGCAGTGCCGACCGTGATCGCATCCGCGCCGCCGATACGAACCAAAGCGGTGTTCTGGCTGTTGGCGCTCAGGGTCTGGAGGTCCACGCGCTGCAGCCACTGGCCGTCCGGTGCCCCCGGTTCCAGCCCCATGGCTTCATACTGGGCCTGTAGCCACTCCAGCGTCTTGCGCTCGCCCTCGGTGCCGGGATAGCGGCCCTCGAAGTCATCCGCGCTGATGGTCCGGATGTTCTGGGACAAGACGTCAGCAGAGAAGTTTTGCGCCCATGAAGGGGCAGCAAAAACGATCAATGCAGCGGCAGCGACGCTACGAAGCAAAAATTTGGACATCCGAACTCCTCGCCGCAATCAATCATCGGCGACTAAACAATAACGGCAACCCGCTCGGAGTTGCCGTTACAAATAGTTTAGCCAAGGCTGCCGCCGGGGCAGCAGCCCTGACGTCTACCCCTTACTGGCGCTTGTCAGCCGATTGGTTGCGCACGGTCGAAAACTCCGACGTCGGGCTCCATTCCACCCAGTCGCGGGAGTTGGCCAGCGCCTTGCCGACCTCGTAAACGACCTCCATGTCCTGCGCCATGCCGCGCAGGTCCCAGTCGGCGCTCCATTCGTCTGCCACCTGATGGTAGCCGATGCGGCTGTATTCCGCTGCCGCGGCCACGCGCGGTTCGATCGGGGCGTCCACATAGTCGCCCGCCGAGTTCACATAGGCCATCGGCACGCCACGGCGCACCAACGGGAAGTGGTCCGAACGGAAGTAGATACCGGCGGCGGCACCGGCATCCGGCACAATGCCACGGCCCTGTGCGGTTGCCACCTGGGTCAGGCGCTCATCCAATTGCGAATGGCCAAAGCCGGTGATGTTCAGCTTGTCCTTGCGGCCATAGACGTTGGCGGCGTCGATGTTAAAGCCCGCGACCGTGGTTTCCAGCGGATAGAGCGGATTGGCGGCATAGTATTCCGAACCCAGCAGGCCCGATTCCTCACCCGTAAACGCCACCATGACGATGGAGCGTTGCGGCTTCGGCCCTTGGCCATACAAACGGGCCAGCTCGATCAGTGCTGCCGTGCCCGAAGCGTTGTCCACGGCACCGTTGAAGATACGGTCGCCATCGACGCCCTCGTCTGCGGCCACGCCGATGTGGTCCCAGTGACCGCCGTACAGGATGGTCTCATCCGGATGGGTCGAGCCTTCCAGACGGGCCACGATATTGTGGGTGACGATCTGTTCCGACGCGACATCGAAGCTGATGTCCATGGTGGCCTTCAGATCTACGGGCTGGAAGTCGGCGCTGCGGGCCAGACGCTTCTGCTCTTCGAAGTCCACACCCGCGGCGGCGAAGATCTGCTCGGCGGTTTCGCGCTGGATCCATGCCTCGACCGGCACGCGCTCGGCAGCGGGATTTTCACGCACGATATCGAACTGTGGCACCGACCATGAGTTCACGACCGTCGCCCAGCCATAGGCGGCAGGGGCCGTCTCGTGGACGATCAGCACGCCGGCCGCGCCCTGACGGGCGGCTTCCTCATATTTGTAGGTCCAGCGGCCATAGTAGGTCATGGCCTTGCCGCCAAAGGTGTTCAGCTCCGGCTCCTCGAAGTCCGGATCATTGACCAGCACGACGATGATCTTGCCGCGCACATCGACCTTGAAGTCGTTCCAGTTGCGCTCCGGCGCGTTGACGCCATAGCCAACGAACACCAGCGGCACATCCTTCAGGTCAACGCCATTGCTCGGCAGGCGCGAGCTGATGGTCACCTCGCTGCCCTGCGTCAGGGCCGTGGTCGTGCCGCCCTGCTTCAGCGCGGCCTGCACATTCGACGATGCGATGCGGTTCAGGGTCACGGCCTGCGTCCAGCCGCCGTTCTCGCCACCGGGCGCAAAGCCGGCAGAGGCGAAACGCTCGGACACGAAATCGATGACCTTTTGTTCGGCAGGCGTCGCGATACCGCGGCCCTCGAAGCTGTCATCCGACAGGATGCGGATGTCCTCGGAAATCCGGTTCGTGTCGAAAGCAGACTGGGCAGCAGCCGCCCCTGACATAAGAGCCGTGGTCAAAGCCAAAGTCGCAACGGTCGTGAACAGGCGCATATGCCCTAGCCTCCACTGGTACAGGAAGCGGCTAGGTTAGGGGCAGTTCTCCCACAGGGCAAAGAAAAACCCCGCTGGTTTGCGAACCAACGGGGCTGATCTTTTCAGGATGTGCGGGGCTTAGTGAGCCACGCCCTTCCAGATGCGACGGTACGAAGCATAGGTGATACCGGCGAAGAGGATCAGGAAGATCATCACGCCGAAACCGGTTTGCTTGCGTTCCACCATCTTGGGCTCCGATGCCCACATGATGAAGGCCGCAACGTCCTTCGACATCTGGTCGACGGTGGCCTCGGTGCCATCGTCATAGGTCACCTGACCGGCTTGCAGCGGAGCCGGCATGGCGATGAAGCCGCCCGGAGGTGCATGGCCTTCGCCTTCCCAGAACGGGGTCAGGTCGCCAGCCATGTACGGGTTGTAGTTCTGACCCGGAGCCATCTTCAGACCCTTGGGCGGAGCCACATAACCCGACAGCAGCGAGTAGATGTAGTTGGCGCCGTCGTGACGGGCCTTGGCCATCACCGACAGATCGGGCGGAGCCGCACCACCGTTGGCCGCAGCCGCCGCCGTGGCGTTCGGATACGGGTTCGGGAAGCGGTCGGCCGTGGTGGCGTCGCGCATGATGGCTTCGCCGGTCTCGGAGTCAATGTCGGCGACCTGAATTTCCTTGGCCAGAGCCTTCACGACAGGGTTGTCGTTCGGGTTCGGGTATTTCGGATTCCAGAACGGGCCGTGCTTGTCGCCCAGGTTACGGAAGTGGAGCATGTCCATGCCGTGGCAGGACGCGCAGACTTCGCGATAAACCTTGTAGCCGCGTTGCAGCTGACCTTGGTCAAAGGTGCCGAACGGGCCGTTGAAGCTGAAGCCACCATCGCGCGGGTGCTTGGCACCACCGGCGGCCAGCGCCGGCGATGCCACAGCCACGATACCCGCAGCCGCAATGGCCGAGACGAGGATCTTACGGAAAGACACGATCTTATTCTCTTTGCTCATCGGGCTCAGGCCTTCTCAGCTTCGGTCGTCGGGAGCACAGGCTCCGAAATCGTCGCCGGAATCGGCAGCGGCTTCTCCTTCAGGCCCACGAAGAACATGATCGGGCCGAGGAAGGCGAAGTAGTAGAGCGTGAACAGACGGGTCAGCCACAGGTAGGAGTTCAGCTTGCCGTCGAACAGGGTGAAGCTCGGCATGCCCGGGATCACCGGAGCGTCAGGCAGCTGAGCACCGCACCAGCCCAGACCGAAGCAGACGAACAGGAAGATCACGAAGAAGATCTTCATGGTCGGACGGTAGCGCATCGAGCGCACCGACGAGCGGTCGATCCACGGCAGGACGAACAGGATGCCGATAGCTGCGAACATCGCAACCACGCCACCGAACTTGTCCGGAACAGCGCGCAGGATGGCGTAGAACGGCAGCATGTACCACTCCGGCACGATGTGGGCCGGGGTCTGCAGCGGGTTGGCCGGAATGTAGTTGTCGGCGTGGCCCAGGGCGTTCGGGTTGTAGAACACGAACACGGCAAACAGGATCAGGAACAGGATGATCGCGAAACCGTCCTTGACCGTGAAGTACGGGTGGAACGGCAGGGTGTCTTTCTTCTCGCGGTCCTTCGGGATCAGGATGCCGACCGGGTTGTTCTGACCGGCAGCGTGCAGGGCCCACAGGTGCAGCACGACGCAGCCGGCGATAACGAACGGCAGCAGGTAGTGCAGCGAGAAGAAGCGGTTCAGGGTCGCGTTATCGATCGCCGGACCACCGCGCAGCCAGATCAGGATCGGCTCGCCGATGACCGGAATGGCACCGATCAGGTTGGTGATAACCTCAGCACCCCAGAACGACATCTGGCCCCACGGCAGCACGTAGCCGAGGAAGGCGGTGGCGATCATCAGGAAGAAGATCACGCAGCCAATGATCCAGATCATTTCGCGCGGTGCCTTGTACGAGCCATAGTACAGGCCACGCAGCATGTGCAGGTAAACCGCGATGAAGAACATCGAAGCGCCGTTGGCATGGATGTAACGGATCATCCAGCCGCCCGGAACGTCGCGCATGATGCGCTCGACCGAGGCGAAGGCTAGGTCGATGTGCGGGGTGTAGTGCATCACCAGAACGATACCGGTGATGATCTGGGTCATCAGGCAGATGGCCAGAATGCCGCCGAAGGTCCACCAGTAGTTGAGGTTACGTGGGGTCGGCAGATTGGCGTAGTCCATGCCAAAGCGGACGATCGGCAGGCGGGTATCCAGCCACTGCTCGATCTTCGTCTTGGGGACGTAAGTGGATTCGTGATTGCTCATGGGTCCTGTCTCAGTCCTCAGCCGATCTTCACGCGGGAATCGGACAGATATTCGTAGTTCGGCACGACGAGGTTGAGCGGTGCCGGACCCTTACGGATACGACCCGAGGCATCGTAGTGCGAGCCGTGGCACGGGCAGAACCAGCCACCGTAGTCACCAGCGTTGAAGGTCGGCACGCAACCCAGGTGGGTACAGGAGCCAACGACCACCAGATACTTCTCGTGGCCTTCCTTGGTACGCTCGGCATCGGTCTGCGGCGGGGAGCCGACGGCACCCTCGGCCTTGACCTTTTCCAGCTCGGCCGGGGTGCGGTAACGCACGAACACCGGCTTGCCTTGCCATTTGATGACCACTTGCTGGCCTTCCTGCACCTTGGACAGATCGAATTCGATCGATGCCAAAGCCAGGGTGTCAGCCGCCGGGCTCATCTGGTTGATAAGCGGCCAGGCGATCATCACGCCTGCGCCCGCTGCGGCAGCGCCGGCAGCGATATGGATGAAGTCACGGCGCGTGGCTTCGCCACCACCGTTCTGGCCTTCTGGGCCCTCAGGATTCACGACCGATTCGGCCACGCGTCTCACCTCTGCAATCCGATCAGCCCCCCGCATTGCTGCGAGGCGTGCAGTCGGCATGAACCGTCACTAGCGGAAGAACACAGCTTTGCCATCATGACTTCGATTAGACCACCCCAAGACAAGCTGTAGATACAACTTGAGAAGCAGTCGCAACAAAAGACACGACAAGACCCTCTCCCGCGCGTATTGTGGCCTCTAGAATGCGTCTCGCCCTTTTTCAACCAGATATCCCGCAGAATGTGGGGGCATGTATCCGTCTCAGCGCCTGTTTCGGCGTCGAATTGCACGTGATCGAGCCCACCGGACTCACCTTTGACGACCGTGCCATGAAGCGTGCCGCTCTGGACTACGGCCCCCTCTCCCACATGATCCGTCATGCCAGCTGGGACGATTTCCTGCGCGACAAGCCGCCGGGCCGTCTGCTGTTGATGACGACCAAGGGGGCCACATCGATGGCCGAATTTTCCTTTCAGGACGATGATATCCTATTGTTCGGCAAGGAAAGTGCGGGGGCACCGGACTATGTCCACGCCGCCGCCGACGAGCGGATCATCATCCCGCTCCAGCCCAATGCCCGCTCGCTGAACCTGTCGGTCACCGCAGGCATCACCCTCTGGGAAGGGCTTCACCAGACCGGTCATTTCAACCCCGCCAAATAAGAAAAGGGAGCCTGAAAACAGGCTCCCTTTTTTGTGGTTCGCGACCGAACAAAAAATCATTATCCGGCAGTCGGGATATCAGTCAGCGCGGATATCCCGTCAGATCCAGCATCATCGAACGACAGATTCGATCCGGTCCTTGTCCCCTCGACCCATCACTCGCGCGGCAGGCGCGACAGGTTCGGACGCTCGTTCTGCTTGCGGGCGGCGACGGCTTCAACCTGACGCATCACGCGCAGCATGTTCTCGCCCGACAGCTTGCGGATGTCGGAATCGGTCCAGCCGTTCTGGATCAGACGGGCCATAATGCGCGGATAGGCATCCACCGCCTCAACACCGACCGGCAGGCTGTCCACGCCGTCAAAGTCACCACCCAGACCGATATGGTCGATGCCAGCCTTGTCGCGGACATACTGGATGTGGGCGACCACATCATCGATGGTTGCGCGCGGGGTCGGATTGGCCGCAACCCACTGTTCCAGCTCGCGCTTCACGCGATCCGGATCACCCGGATGCAGGCTGTTCAGGCGGGCCTGTTCGGCGGCGCGGTTCGCCCCCCATGCGCGGACCTGTTCACTGATGAAGCCCGGCACGAAGGTCACCATGACGATACCGCCATTGTCCTTCATCGCAGCCAGCACATCGTCCGGCACATTGCGCGGGTGCGCCGTAACGCCCAGCGCCGAGGAGTGCGAGAAGATGACCGGCGCTTCGGTGACACGCAGGGCATCGCGCATGGTCTCGGCCGAGGTGTGGCTCAGGTCCACCATCATGCCGATGCGGTTCATTTCCTTGACGACTTCCTCGCCAAAGGCGTTCAGGCCACCCCACTTCGGCGCATCCGTACCCGCATCGGCCCAGTTGGTCGATTTGGAGTGGGTCAGCGTCATATAGAGTGCGCCCGCACGGCGGAACTCGCGCAGCAGGCCAAGGGAATCGTCGATCGAATAGCCGCCTTCCATACCGATCAGGCTGGCGATCTTGCCCTGGCGGTGGATGCGGACGATGTCGTCGGCAGTCGTCGCGATCTCGAACGTCTGCGGATAGCCCGAGACGATGCGCTTGACGGTATCGACCTGCTCGAAGGTCGCCTTGGCCGCCTCAAGCTGGCTCATGTTCGCCGAGACATAGACCGACCAGAACTGGGCACCGACGCCGCCTTCGCGCAGGCGCGGGATGTCGGTGTGCAGACGGGTGCTCATCGACAGGTCGGTCGTCAGGTCCACGCCATGCACATCATTGCCGAACCCCTGACGGAAGGCCCACGGCAGGTCGTTGTGGCCGTCGATCAGCGGCGTGCGACGCAGAATCTGGCGGACATGGGCCTCGGTGGCCGCATTATCTCCAGCTGCGGCCGTCTGGGCCTGAGCTGCCACGGCAGGCAGCAGAGCGGTTGCCGCCACAGCGACCATCAAAAGTTTGCGCATCATGGGTATCCCCCTCCATAAAAATCACTGCAGCGCACGCTTGCACAGCAAAGCCCGCGTGGGAACCGTGTCTGATCCAGATCAAGGCCAAATCTGTCGATCTACGTCATCTGGCGATCATCCTCGGACTGTTCACCGAGCCTGCATCGTGGTTGAAGCCCTCATGACCGAAATTACTCCCGAGCTGATGAACGAGCGTCGCGAACGCGCCCGCGTCTGGTTTGAGACCCTACGCGACCAAATCCACGCCGGTTTCGAAGCGCTGGAAGACGCCGCCCCTGCGGAACTGTACGGCGACAAGGCTGGCCGTTTTGTCCGCACCCCGTGGGACCGCCCCGCTGGCGGCGGTGGCGTCATGGGCATGATGTCGGGCCGTCTGTTCGAAAAGGTCGGCGTCCACTGCTCGACCGTGTTCGGCGAGTTTCCGGCCGACTATGCCAAGAACGTGCCCGGTGCCGCCGAGGACCCGCGCTTCTTCGCCACCGGCATCAGCCTGATCTGCCATCCGGTGAATCCGAACGTTCCGGCGGTTCACATGAACACCCGCTTCATCGCCACCACCGAAAGCTGGTTCGGCGGCGGCGGCGACCTGACACCGGTCCTTAACGCCGACCGTCGTGACGACCATCCCGACACGATCGCCTTCCATGCGGCCATGAAGGACGCCTGCGACAAATACGATCCGGAATACTATCCCAAGTACAAGAAGTGGTGCGACGAGTACTTCTTCCTGCCCCACCGCAACGAACCGCGCGGCACGGGCGGCATCTTCTACGACCACCACAACACCGGTGATTTCGAGAAGGACTTCGCCTTCACCCAGGATGTCGGCAAGAACTTCCTGAAGGCCTACACCGACATCGTCGCTGGCCGCATGAACGAGCCGTGGACCGAGGAACAGCGCGAAGAACAGCTGGTCCGCCGTGGCCGCTATGTCGAGTTCAACCTGCTGTACGACCGCGGCACCATGTTCGGCCTCAAGACCGGCGGGAATACGGAGTCGATCCTGTCCTCGATGCCACCCGTGGTGAAGTGGCCGTAAGGCCACGGAACCACAAAGCCGGAATGCGTGTGAAGTGGCCGTAAGGCCACGGAGCCACAAAGCCAGAATGTTGGTAAAGTAGCCGTAAGGAACGCTCCAAAAAGATAAAAGACCCGCCGGTTTCGATCGGCGGGTCTTTTTATGTCCTACACCGGGGCGTCGGCCATGGCGGTATTGATACAGTCCATCAGCGATTTCACCGTCAGTGGCTTGGTCAGGTGGGCGTCGGCCCCCGCCTCCAAACTGGCGTCGATATGCTCCTGCATGGCGTTGGCCGTCAGCATGATGACCGGTGCGCGCACACGGCCATCGCGCTTTTCGATCTCGCGCAATTTGCGGGTGGCGGTCAGACCATCCATCTCCGGCATCTGCATATCCATCAGCACCAGATCGAAGTAGTCCCGCTCGAACGCTGCCACAGCCGCACGGCCGTCCACCACACTGACCAGTTCGACGTCCAGCGGAGCCAGCAACACCTCGACCACCTTGCGATTGGCGGCGTGATCATCGGCCAATAGCACCTTCAGACCCAGACTCTTGCCCGTCTCGATGGAGTGCAACTCCATCACATCGGGTCGGTCCCCATTCACCTCGTCCTTGGCCGGTACCAAGGGCAGGTCCAGCTCGAACCAGAATTTCGCGCCCTCGCCCGGCACGCTGGAACAGTCCATCCGACCGCCCATCAGGCCGATCAGTTCCTGTGAGATGTTCAGGCCCAGACCCGAGCCGCCATAGCGACGGGTGATGGATTCATCGGCCTGCTGGAAGCGGTCGAAAATCCGCTGGCGGCCCCGCTCGTCAAAGCCGACGCCCGTATCGCTCACGGTGAAACAGACCCGGTCGCCCTGCACCAGCTGTGCGCTGATCGTGACCTGACCTTCCTCGGTGAATTTCAGCGCATTGGATACGAGGTTGTTCAGCACCTGACGCAGACGCACCACATCGCCGACGACCGTGCGGTCGGTTCCCTCGCCGCACTCCAGCTGGATCGGCACGCCCTTGGCTTCGGCCCTTGCCGCCCACAGGGCAACCACCCCGTTCAGCATAGCGTGCATATCAAAGGGTGCGGCCTCAAGGCTCAGCTCGCCGGACTCGATCCGCGCACTGTCCAGAATATCGCTCAGCAGGCGCTCGAGAGTAGAGGCCGAGTTGCGGATAATATCGACCAGTTCGTGGTCCTTCTTCGCCAGCTTGCGCTGGGCCAAGGCATCCGCCATCGCGATCACACCATTCAGCGGTGTGCGGATTTCGTGGCTCATATTGGCGAGGAAGTGAGTCTTGGCCGTGCTGGCCTGTTCGGCGCGGCGGCGGGCGCGCTTCAGTTCACGTGACTGGATCCACAGCCAGATCAGGGTGATCGTGCCGATGGCGAGGAAGAAGAGCGTCACGCCCACAATCCAGCCCTGCGCACGAATGACCGCCGACTGTAGCCGCACATTGGCCTGCTGGATGGTCAGCTGCTGGCGACGCTGGGTCAGCTGGCTCTGCATATCCTGTGTGACCTGATGGACCCCCTCGCCATAGGCACGGGCCTCATTGGCCAGTTCGCGGGCTACAAAGACCCGCATCAGGCGCATCGCGTCCTCGGTACGACCCGTCGCGAAATATAGCTCGGCCTGCGCCCGCAGCCCGATATTGTGCAGATAGGTCCCCGGTTGCGCGGTATTCAGATCCTGCCACCGTTTGAGCAGGGTGGCCGCCTCGGCCGTACGCCCCAGACGCGACAAGGCGATGACTTTGAGCGGCCAGACCCTCAGGCGAAGATAGGAATCGTCTTCCAGCAACCGCTCGTGGTCGGCCAGACAGCGCACCACGCGTGGCATGTCGTCGGACAGGTTCGCCACCCGCGCGCACATCAAGGCGTTATAGGCCAGAAGACCCTTGAGATCGGTGCGGCGCGACAGGCGGTCATGCACGGCGAAATACCGCTCGGCGCTTTCGATATCGCCGACCTGCACCGCCATGGTGACAAGGTTATAGAGGCTGTCGAAGTCCGGACGGGGCCAATCCTCGTGACCGTATTCCAGTTCGTATCGGGTAAAGGCCTCGGTCGCGCCCTTCATGTCGTGAAGGTCCATCAGGCCGATCCCGATCATCTCCCACACCCCTGCATGGGCATGGACCGCGTCGGGGTCGCCCTCGGGGATCTGGGCCTGAACCTCGGACAGGATCTTCAGTCCCTCGCCGATATGCAGCGCGTCAAACTGGGTCGAGGCGTAATAGCGGGCCGCCGTGACCTTTACATACCAGTCGCCGGTCTCCTCCATGATGCGGCGCATCTTGGCAGGCTGACCATCCTCGCCCGCATCATAGGCCATCATGAAGTCATTCAGTCGGGCCACCTGAATGAAGCGGCGATTGCCCATCTTGCGGGCATTCTCGGCCAGCAGGGCGTTCCAACGCTTGGCCCGCTCGGACTCGCCCTGGTTCAGATAGATGGTGAAGGTGTGATGCAGCTTGCGCAGCCCGATACCGTCCATCTGCTGGCGCGCCGCCTCACCAAAGGCGTCCAGATCGGCAAAACTGGTCGAAGCGGCCCGCCTTTCCAGCACCCGCAGCAGATGTTCCGTCCGGTCACCCGCCGTGGCCAAGGGCTTGCTGACCACGGTCACATCCGCCATGGCCGGTGCCGCAGCACCCAGCAAGCAAGACAGGGTGACGGCAGCCATCGACCGGCAGACCCGATGGCCTACCGGCTTAAACACCGTCTCTAATGCGAAGATACTCAAGCCCGCCCCCGACGATCGCGCTAACCTTTGCCGCGTCGGCTACCCTTATGGGCCAATCTGGTTTCCCAAGCCTTAGCGGTTAGATGCCCGAGCCGTAATATTCGACCGGCGGTGGTGTCAGCAACAGATAGGCCCGCACCCATGCCGTCAGCACGGCGCGGTCATTGGGGCGTTTCAGGCTTTCCAGCGCCTCGTCCACCAATTCGTCGGCGATGCGCGTGCCGCGCCGCAACTCGGTCAGGGCCGCGGCATAGGCGGGCTGGAACTCGGGGTGGCACTGGAAGCTGATGGCGTCGTCATCGCCATAGGCGAGACCCGCAAAAGGCGTAAAGTCGCAACGGGCAACCACGCGGGCGTCATCGGGAATAGCGACCACCTGATCCTGATGCGAGACGGGAATGGCGATGCTGTCGGAACGCGGGTGCATCCAGTCCTCGCGGGTCAGCACATCATAGCGATGCAGTCCCACGCCCCATCCCTTGTCGGATTTTTCGACCCGCCCGCCAAAGGCGTGGGCGATCACCTGATGCCCGAAGCAGATGCCCAAGAGGCGCGTCTTTCCCCGCGCGGCCCGCAGCCAGTCCACCAGCAGCGGAATCCAGAAATGGTCCTCATAGACCCCCGCCGCCGATCCGGTGACGATGCAGCCCGCGTAGTCCGACGGATTGTCCGGCAGATGCCCCTGCTGCACGTCGAAACGCACCGTCTTGGCGTCCTCGCCCAGAAGGGCGCGGAAGCGGGCCGGATAGTCATCAAAACTGTCGCGCAGGGCTTCGGGCGGATAACCCGTCTCTAGGATGGCGATAGGCTTCATCGGCGGCTTCGTCTGGTACGCACTGGAGCCGCTGACACTGACTGTCCGACAGGCGGTTGGCAATGGGCCAAACCCGCAGGAAAGCTGTCACCTTCGTCAGAAATCCTAAAGCCTTTACAGGCTCCAGATCTCGGCCTTGGCCTTTTCCTCGCCCAGGCTGGCCGCCACCCATTCACAGATTTCGCGTGCGGCGGCGTCGGTACCGTCCGGCGCATTCACCACCGTCATGGTGCAGCCGTTCATCTTCATCGGGTTGGTCAGCGGGCGCAGACGCGCCTCGGCCACCACCACCTTGGGGGCCTTGGCCTCCTCCAGACGGCGGATGAAGCCATCAAAGGTTTCCATGTCCTTCAGCGGGGTCCAGATGGCCACCACGGCCTTGGGATCGCGCTTGACGATGCGGGCGGCGGTTTCGGCCGAGCGGATATAGTCATCGCCGCGCTCGAACGGCGCGTCGATCAGGATCAGCGGCCCCTGAACCTTCAGAGAGGCCACCGTCGCCATGTCATAGCCGTCGCCTTCGAACCCATGGGCGTTCGGATATTTCGCCAGCGCCTCGTCTAGCAAGGGTTTGACCTGCGGGTTCAGCTCGAATCCGCGATAGGTCCCGCCCTTTTCCAGCGCCCGCGCGATCAGCAGCGGCGAGCCGGGATAGTAACGCACTCCACCCTGCGGATTGAAGGCGGCGACCTCGGCGGCCAGCGCCTCGATCAGCGGCGGACGGTTGGCCGCGTCCATCAGGCGCGCAACGCCCGCCTCGGCTTCCTTGGATCGAACCGCATCGCCCGACAGATCGTACAGGCCTGCCCCCGCATGGGTATCCAGCACATGCAGCGGGCCCTTGGCCTGCATCTGTTTCACCAGCCACAGCACCAGCGCGTGTTTGACAAGGTCGGCGAAATTTCCGGCGTGGAAGCTGTGACGATAGTTCATAAAGGCGCTCGTCTCCCGACGCGGGGCCAAGGTCAAGGAAAACCGTCGATGTTCATCGATCACCCCTCCATCACCGACGAGGAACGCACCCCGCCCGACGCGGTGGTCGAGGCCGCCAAATACGGGCTGGAGCTACGCCGCCAGTACGGGCGCGGCGGGACCGAGGTGGGACTGGAGCGCGCCCGTCGCCTGATCGCGGGCGAGATCGTCAGCGACCGCGACATCAAGGTCATGAACGCCTGGTTCGCCCGCCACGCCGTCGACAAACGCGGCAAGTTCTGGGGCCACCCGACCAAGCCCTCAGCGGGCTATATCGCGTGGCACCTCTGGGGCGGCGATGCGGGTCAGGAGTGGGCAAAGCGGTTGCGCGAACGCTTGAAAGCTGTTGATCTCAGGCATTAGGAACCAGATGGAGGCATAATGGGACCTCGTTGCCCCCACTGTCGCGCACGAATTCCTTTCCTGAAAACTCAGTGGTCTCTTGGC
>NZ_CAMZFB010000040.1 GCF_947305955.1 uncultured Brevundimonas sp. | reverse complement strand
ACCGGCTGGGTCCAGGAAGATCGCCTGATGGACCTCGATTAAAGATCAAGCTTAGCTATTAAGAAGAACTGAGGCCCGACCTTTATTGGTCGGGCCTTTTTTTTTGATATCCGCCTATCTAACCGGATGTAGATTGTGGCGAATTTGTGTTCGCCTTTTCCTCGTGAGATAACGACGGTCCTTTAATGACCAACATGAGGATGCGCCTTGTCTCCCAAGCTCATCACCGCGCTGGCAGTATTCGGCATGATCGCAACTCTGCCGAGCCAAGCTGACGCACAACGCCGCTCCGGCGCCCAAAGGGCCCAAGACCAGCAGATGGCGCAAATCCCGCGCTGCTCGACCAATCTCGGCACCATTACGATTGCGGATGGTCAGTCCACCTATTGGCGAGAGCTGCAGCTCTCCCCGCCCCAATCCCTGTTGCGCGTGGTGATCCAGCGCTCGGGCTGCTTCACCCTGGTGGATCGCGGCACCGGCAGTCAGGTGGCCGATCGCGAGCGTGAACTGGCGTCCGGCGGTAACCTCCAGCGCGGCTCCAACATCGGCGGTGGCCAGATGCGGGCTGCCGACTATGTGCTGGTCGGTGAAGTGGCCAGCCAGAACGCCAACTCGGGCGGCAGTGCTGTGGCCGGTATCGCCGGTGCCGTTCTGGGCGGCCGCGCCGGTGCCGTCCTCGGCGGTATCCGCACCCGCAATATGGAAGCCAACACCGTCCTGTCGTTGACCAGCGTCCGCACCTCCGAGACCGTGGCTGTGACCGAAGGCTATGCCTCGCGCAGCAATGTGTCGTGGGGTGCCGGCGCAGGCGGCTTTGGTGCCGGTGCTCTGGGCGGTGGAGCCTATGAAAATACCGAAATCGGCCGGATCGTCGCCGCTTCCTTCATTCAGGCCTACACCGACATGGTGACCCAGTTGGGTGGTCTGAGCGGGAATGCCGCCGCCGAAGCACCGATCCAGACCTATACCGTGCAGCAGGCCTCGACCTTGCGGGCTTCGCCCAATGCCAATGGCGCTGTCGTACGCGCCCTGCCCCAGGGTCTGCGCCTTTATCCCACAGGCAAACGCGAAGGCCCGTGGTGGGAAGTCATGGACGACAACGACAACATCGGCTGGGTCCAGAACGAGCGCCTCGCGCCGGGGACCTAAACAATCCACACCTGTCCTTTTGCAAAAACCTAGTGCCCGCCGCCATTTAGCGGCGGGCTATTTTTTAGCTGTGAGGTGATGGAATCGTGATCTCCAATCTCGCGCGAATCACAGGCATCCTGATTGCATGAACGCGCACGCAGCCATCGCCGACCCCGCCGACCGCATCGCTGCGGCACCCGCTGACCATCCGGAATGGCAGTACCTGAACCTGTTGCGCGATATCCTCGATAACGGCATCGAGCGGGGCGATCGTACTGGCACGGGAACGCTGGGCGTGTTCGGTCGCCAGATGCGTTTTGACCTGTCGAAGGGTTTTCCGCTTCTGACCACCAAGAAGCTGCACACGCGTTCGATCATTGTCGAACTGTTGTGGTTTCTGCGCGGCGAGACGAACATCCGCTGGCTCAAGGAAAACAAGGTCAGCATCTGGGATGAATGGGCCGATGCCGAAGGCGAACTCGGTCCCGTCTATGGCAAGCAATGGCGTTCGTGGGCGGCTCCGGACGGTCGTGTGATCGACCAGATCGAAAAACTGGTCCACAACCTCAAAACCAATCCGAACAGCCGCCGTCACGTCGTATCGGCTTGGAACCCTGCGGACGTGGACGACATGGCGCTTCCGCCATGCCACTGCCTGTTCCAGTTCTTCGTCGCCGATGGAAAGCTGAGCTGCCAGCTCTACCAGCGCTCGGCAGACGTGTTCCTGGGCGTGCCGTTCAACATCGCCTCCTATGCACTACTGACCCTTATGGTGGCGCAGGTCGTGGGTCTTGAGCCGGGCGAGTTCGTGCACAGCTTTGGCGATGCACACCTGTATCTGAACCATCTGGATCAGGCGCGCGAACAGCTGACGCGTACGCCCCTGCCCTTCCCGACGATGCAGATCGCACCGCACACGGATCTGTTCGCTTTCGGCCCTGACGACTTCACCCTCGTCGGCTATGAGGCGCACCCCCACATCAAGGCCGCCGTTTCGGTCTAACCCCAAAGACGTGATGAATATCAAAGAGCTACAGGATGCGGTCATGCGCATCTCTGACAAGTATGCGCGTGAGCATTCCATCGACCGCGACCGCGACTGGGCCATCCTGAAACTTCAAGAAGAACTGGGCGAGTTGACGCAAGAACACCTGCGCCTCAGCAGCCGCGCACGCGGCACGCCCAACCCGCAAGCTCAAGCAGACGAAGCCGCCGATGTTCTGGGTATGCTTCTGATCTACTGCCAGATGTCGGGTATCGACATCGAACAGGCGATGGAACGCAAGTGGCTAAGCTGGCTTAAGCCACAAACGTAAACTCACGAAACAGTGGATAGTCAAAGTCGACTGTCCGTCCCAAGGTCCACTGACCGATTCCGCCGGAGCGTCCGGCGGCACGGGCCTATGGGAGGCTATTCATGATCAGGAAGTTTGCTGCCGAGCTCGTCGGCACAGCAGTACTGGTTCTGTTCGGTTGTGGTGCAGCGGTTCTGGGCGGGTTCGATATTGTCGGCCAGCTGGGCATCGCCCTTGCGTTCGGTTTCGCCATCGTCGCCATGGCCTATGGCATTGGTCCGGTCTCGGGCTGTCACGTCAATCCGGCGGTTAGCTTCGGTGCATTCATTGCCGGTCGCATGTCGGCCAAGGACATGGTGGTCTATTGGATCGCCCAGTTCATCGGTGCTCTTTTGGGTGCGGCCATTCTGGGCATGATTGCCAAGACCGGCTTTACCCAACTGGGTCAGAACGGCTTTGAGGCCGGCTCCCCGGGTGGCTACAGCATGCAAGCCGGCATGATCTTCGAGATCGTGTTTACCGCCATCTTCCTGATCGTCATCCTTGGCGTGACGGGAGCCAAGGGCCACGGTGCGTTTGCGGGTGTTGCCATCGGTATCACCCTGGCTGTCATCCACATTGTGGGCATTCAGGTGACCGGCGTGTCGGTGAACCCTGCCCGCAGCTTTGGCCCCGCCGTACTGGTTGGTGGTCAGGCCCTGAGCCAACTGTGGCTGTTCATCGTCGCTCCGCTGATCGGCGCTGCGATCGGTGGCGCTCTGTTCCGCTTGAATCTGCTGGAACCGGAAGCCTAACCTTACGGACAGGGGCGGGATTTCCCGCCCCTGATTCCGTCAGGAGAGTTCCATTTGCCCCTACCCTCTATCGCACTTGTCGTCGCGCGTGGCCGCAATGGCGTTATTGGTCGGGATGGCGATCTGCCATGGCGACTGAGATCGGACCTTCAGAGGTTCAAGGCCGTCACAATCGGCAAGCCCTGCATTATGGGCCGCAAGACATGGGAAAGCCTGCCACTTCGCCCGCTTCCCGGACGGCTGAATCTGGTCCTGACCAAGGACGAATCCTATCACGAGAGCAGTAAGGCCAAGGGATGCGTGGTCGTGACCACCATGGCCGAAGCCCTGTCCATGGCCCGCGAACAGGCCATGGAAGATGGTGTGGACGAGGTCTGCATCATCGGCGGTGCCGCCATCTTTGAAGCCGCCCTGCCCAAGGCCAAGCGCCTCTACATCACCGAGGTCGAGGCCGAGCCAGACGGCGATGTCCATTTCCCTGCCTTTAACGAGGCGGACTGGGTCGAAACCCTGAACGAGCCGCATCAGGCGGGTGAAAAGGACGACCACGCCTTCACCTTCCGCACTCTGGATCGGGCATAAATCAAAAGGGCGACCCAATGGGCCGCCCTTTTTCAGTTCTCAGTACAGTTCCAGCATGTGCTTGCGGTCGAAATCGACCGTCTGCTCAAACTGTCCGGCCTTCACCTTGCTGCCCCACTGCGGGTCGGCCAGCAGGGCACGTCCAACAGCCACAAGGTCGAACTCTTCGCGTTCCAGACGGCGCAGCAGTTCGGACAGATCTGTCTTTTGTGCGCCCGCCCCCTTGGTCAGGCTGGCCAGAAACTCCCCGTTCAAGCCCACTGACCCGACGGTGATCGTCGCCTTGCCCGTCAGCTTCTTGGCCCAGCCCGCAAAGTTCAGGTCAGAGCCTTTAAACTCCGGCTCCCAGAAACGGCGCTGCGAGCAGTGGAAGACATCGACGCCCGCCTCGCTCATCGGCTGGAGCCATGCGGACATTTCATCGGGCGTCTTGGCCATCTGGACGGTGTAATCCTGCTGCTTCCACTGCGACAGGCGCATGATCAGCGGGATATCCTCGCCGATACCGCGACGGACGGCCTTGATCACCTCGACGGCAAAGCGGCTGCGTTCCGGCAGGGTCGGCCCACCCCATTGGTCGGTGCGAATATTGGTGCCGTCCCACTGGAACTGGTCGATCAGATAGCCGTGGGCACCGTGGATTTCGACGGCATCAAAGCCGATCTCGCGGGCATGGCGAGCCGATTGCTCGAATGCGGCCAACGTGTCGGCGATGTCCTCATCGGACATCGGCTCGTACTTCTGCTTTTCGGGCGCGACGAGGCCCGACGGCGCATCCACCTTACCAAACGGCTCCCAGTCCGCGCCCTGACCACGGGCCGAGCCGACGTGCCAGATCTGCGGCGCGATCTTGCCGCCGACGGCATGGACCTCCTCCACGACCTTTTTCCACGCGGGAATGGCATCGCCATAGAAGACCGGCACATTGGCGTCGTTGCGCGCCGCAGGACGGTTCACCGTCGTGCCCTCGGTCACGATCAAACCGACATCGGCCTCGGCGCGGCGGCGGTAATAGGCCGCCACCTCATCGGTCGGGATGCCACCCGGCGAGAACGAGCGGGTCATCGGGGCCATCACCAGCCTGTTCGGCAGGGTCAGGTTCTTGATCGTGAACGGCTGAAACAGAAGGTCGAGACTCACCCATAATCTCCTTGGTTCGAATACCAAGAAGATGGGTAGCATTCATTCGACGAAAAGGTCAGTTGCGATTTTAAACTTCCCGCGCAGCCAGCATGGCGTCGGCCATGCGATAGGCCAGACGCGCGACCGCCTCGTCCTTCGAATAGTTCTTGCGGCCCATGACGCGGTCCATCTCTGCGACCGTCATCTTGGAATAAACGCTGGTCGCGTGGTCCAGCGCCGACATGGCAAACTCGTCGCGCAAGGTTTTGGTCGCGCGTGCCGATTTGCCCGCGGACTTGGTGACCTTGGTAATGTCAGCT
Source organism: uncultured Brevundimonas sp. (assembly GCF_947305955.1). Classification (GTDB taxonomy): domain Bacteria; phylum Pseudomonadota; class Alphaproteobacteria; order Caulobacterales; family Caulobacteraceae; genus Brevundimonas. Next base: position 22,263 of record NZ_CAMZFB010000040.1, on the reverse strand, counting down.
TCAACGCTACTCATCGTCGAACGTAGCACTTTCAACTCGCCCATTTCGAACTCCAGTGACGTGAAAGCCTGCCCACAGTGGCAAGGACATCGTCCTTTGCCAGCAAGTCCGGTGCCAGACCTGTCGCGCCACCCCTAGACCTATGCCGAAAGGCCAAGACCTTCAGCAACCTTTTGAGCAATGTGGACAAAATGCTCGGCCACATCACCGAAGGGTTCAGCCAGCACAACCGGAAGGCCCGCATCACCGCCCGCACGGACCGACGCGCTCAGCGGCAATTCGCCCAAGAATGGCACATTCAGACGCTCGGCCTCCGCCTTTGCGCCGCCGCGACCAAAAATGTCGCCGCTCATATTCTCGATCAGGCCCAGCGTGGGGACGCCGACCTTTTCGAACAGGGTGTGGGCACGGCGCGCATCGGCCAGCGCCACTTCCTGCGGCGTGGAAACAATCACCGCACCGTCCAGCGGGGTTTTCTGGATCAGGGTCAACTGCACGTCACCCGTACCCGGCGGCAGGTCCACGACCAGCACGTCCAGCGGCTGTTCGGCGGTGCCCCAACGGGTCTGGGTCAGCATTTGGTTGATCGCCTGCGACGCCATCGGGCCACGCCACACCATGGCGTCATTGGCCTGTGTCAGCACGCCGACCGACATGGCCTTAAGCCCGTGCGCTTCCAGCGGAACGATCGCCCCATCGACGTAGTCCGGCTTACCGGAGATACCCAACATGGTCGGCATGGACGGGCCATAGACGTCCGCATCCAGAATGCCCACCGACAGGCCCTGCTTGGCCAGCGACACAGCCAGATTGACCGATACGGTGGACTTGCCCACGCCGCCCTTGCCGCTGGCCACGGCCAGAACGCGCTTCACATGGGCGGGACGCTCGGTCGGCACCGGAGCCTTGGGCTTGGTCTGTTCGACGGCGGCGTTAGACAGGCTGGCAGTGCGACGGGCGGGCTTGGTGACCGCTTCGGCGGTCAGCACCACCGAAACACGCTCCATGCCCTCCATGGCTTTCAGCTTGGCCTCGGCCTCGTCTCGCACGCGGGCATAGGCGGGGGCGTCCGCCGCCGAGACCTCAAGCACAAAGCCCGCGCGTCCCTGATCGGCGATCAGGCCCTTGACCATGCCGGATGCGAACAGCCCCTGCCCCGACTTCGGGTCGGTGATGGTGTCCAGAACAGCGATGACGGAGGCGCGATCGATCAAGGGGAAACTCCAGCGAAACATCAACGGGACTTGCCGCGTCGGTTTGTGCCTTCTATCGCCGTGCGAACAGAACCGCGAGCCTGAACCATTGTCCAAGACCGATTCATTGCCGGATATCACCCTGATCGCGGGCCCGACCGCCTCGGGCAAGTCGCGTCTGGCGCTGGACATGGCCTTGGCGACGGATGGCATCATCATCAACGCCGACAGCCAACAGCTGTATGCCGACCTCGATGTCTTGAGCGCCCGCCCCCCGCGTGAGGACGAGGCGCAGGCCCCACACCGCCTTTACGGCGTGGTCGATGCTGCCGAAGCCTGGTCCGTCGGAAAATGGAGTGAGGCCGCTCTGGCCGAAATCGCAGACGCCAAGGCACAGGGCCGTCACGCCATCGTGGTTGGCGGCACGGGACTGTATTTCAACGCGCTTGTGAAGGGATTGGCCGAAATCCCTGAAGTTCCACTGGAAACGCGCGACGCCGTTCAGGCCGAATACGAAACCATCGGTGAGGCAGCTTTCCGCGCCATCCTGCGTGAAGTGGACCCGACCGCAGAGGCCGCCATCTTCCCGTCCGACCGTCAAAGACTGGTCCGCGCCCTGTCGGTCCACCGCGCCAGCGGCCGTTCACTGACCGAATGGAAGGCCGATACCCGCCCCCTGCTGTCCCCCGACCAGTGGCGCGGCATTATCGTCGAGCCTGACCGCCAGGCGCTTTACGATAACTGCGACCGCCGCGTGGACATCATGATCGACACCGGCGCGGTCGAGGAAGTCCGCGCCCTGATGGCCCGCAATCTGGATAGCGGCCTTCCCGCGATGAAGGCCGTGGGCGTCCGTGAGATCGCCGCATGGCTGGCGGGCGAAATGGACCGCGATACAGCCATCACGGCCATGAAACAGGCCACGCGCAACTATGCCAAACGCCAGCTGACATGGTTCCGCAACCAGCAAGCCGAATGGCCGCGCCATCGCCCGTAAGGCTCCGCACGGCCTCAAGCGATCATCCCTTGTAGCCTGCCCGAACTCCCCCTATATTCAATGTGTTCGGGCTTGCTCGGACTATGGCGATAAACGCGCTTGTAATAAGCGGACCGGACCCGGGTGCGATTCCCGGCGGCTCCACCATTTCCTTCCTCGCGTTATCGGCGAAGGCAGCATGGGGCCGACTAGCATCGACGGACGTGTAAAGAGGTTGCTTTCGCCCGAATTGGCCCACCGTTATCGGGCTACTTAAACTAAATGCGAACGATAACTTCGCTGAGGAAGTCCGCCTCGCCGCGTAATGCGGTTCGGTGACATCCGACTAAACTCCTAGGGGTTCAGATCCTTAGGCGGGGCCCGGTGGGTGCCTGGCAACAGAAACCCACCACTTTCCCTTCAAAACTTATTTGGTGAAAAGCGCGTCCCAAGGCCGTCTGCATCTTTCATCGCGGCTCACACATCGCTAACACTTCGCAACGCGAGTTTTGAGGCCGGCTATGACTGATCAGCACCCCCCGATCGACGAGATGCAATACGAGCAGCTGGCTCAGGATGCGCTGCGAGGCGTGATCCGCGCGGCGCTCGAACGTGCGGCATCGCCCGAGGGCATTCCCGGCGCGCACCACTTTTACCTGACGTTCAAGACCCGCGCTCCGGGCGTGGTTCTGCCCAATGACGTGGCCAGCAAATATCCGGACGAAATGACCATCGTCCTGCAGCACCAGTATTGGGACCTCGAAGTCACCGACAAACACTTCAGCGTCATGCTGAAGTTCGGCGGTGCGCCCAAGGTGCTGAACGTGCCGTTCAGCGCCATCGTCCGCTTCTACGACCCCAGCGTCCAATTCATGCTGCAGTTCGACGAGCCGGAAGTCGTCGAGGCCGAAATCGCCCCCCTGCCCACGCCTGTTCGCGATCCGGAAGCCGCTCCGGCTCCCGCCGCATCCGGCGATGATGGCGAAGCCAAGGTCGTTTCGCTGGACCAGTTCCGCAAGAAATAAACGCAACTTCCGCCTGATCGCGGACGTTTCAGCATTCCCGTTCCAAGGAGTGCCCCATGCGTTTTACCTCCACCATTACGAGTGCCGCCGTCGCCGTTCTTGCGGTTGCGGCACTTTCCGCCTGTAAGCCTGCAGGAACGGATAACCCCGCATCCGCTCCGTCGGAACAGGTGCCTGCCGAAACGGCTCCTTCTGTCGATACCGCTGCCCCCGTCACTGGCCCTTGGGCCGGACTGCAGAACCACATCGGCAAATATCCGAACGAATCCGGCCTGCTGACGAACAGCCCCATTGTCGAGCCGCTCAAGACGCTGTTGGGCGACAAATACGATACCTTTGTCACCAATCTGGGCGTCCAGTCGCCACTGACCCGCGACGGCGATTTGCTGTTCACCTCCGGCAACAAGCCGCATGAGGGCGGGATGGAAGGGGCCTATCTGATCCTCGATCCGTCCAAAACCACTTTGGAAGCAGGGCTTTGGGAGAAGGGCAAGCTGACGACCTATACGTCTCAGGGCGCAAGCTTGCGTAAGCCCGCGGACATCCAGACGATGATCCAGAACAACGCGGAATAACGCCGCTTTTCCTGATCTGTTTTGCAGATAATATTGTTCGGCCGGATGCCTGCGCGTCCGGCCGAAAACTTATCGACGACCGATCAAGGGGGCGCTGCATGCGGGGCTGGTCTTCGAAACTCAAAAAGCTGGCACTGGTGGTGCTGGCCGTGGTCTTCCCTGCCGGCGTCGGAACTGACGCGGCGGCGCAAACCCGCTTCGACGGCTGGGCGTCGGTCGTCGTGGCGGGTGATTGGCGAGATGGCTCGGGCAAGCCCATCGAAGCCTTTGACAATGCCCGCCGCGATCTTTCCCGTTCGATACTGAACGCGGGACTGCCGCAGTCCCTGCATGCCTCGGTCACCCTCAATCCCGCCAAGCCGGACAAGCTCAGCCCGACCGACGCGGTTAAGACGATCGAGGCCACGCTGACGCAAGGTGCGCGGGGGTGCCTGTTCTACTTCACGTCGCACGGCTCGCCCGGCAATCTGACCTTTGGCGACACGCGCGGGCTGTCACCGACAGATATGGCGGTGTTTCTGCGGCGATGGTGCGAGGGCAAGCCGACCGTACTGGTCCTGTCAGCCTGTTATTCAGGGTCTTTCGTTGACGCTCTTCGCGCCCCGAACAGGATGATCCTGACGGCCGCCAGACGCGACCGCAGCTCCTTCGGCTGTGGCGAGGGCGAAACCTATCCGTGGTTCGACGCCTGTTTTCTGGAAAGCCTGCCTGACGCCACGGACTTTCTGGACGCTGCCAACCGCACACGCCGCTGTGTGGCCACCCGTGAAAGCGCCGCAGAGATCACCCTGCCGTCCGAGCCCCAGATGTTCATCGGCGCCGAAATGCAAATCCGCCTGCCGACCCTGCGCTTCGCATCGCGGCAATGACGCGTGAGGGCGGACGCCGCCGCTCTACTGACGCGGATAGCAGCGGATCACGATCCGCTCGCGCTCGCCCTCAAAACGCTCGACCAGCAGGCGTGCGACCTGACTGTCGTCGTGGAACAGATAGCCCTTGATGGAATCAAGGAGGGCCTTGGCGAGATTGTCGAGGTCCATCCACGGCGGCTCACCGACGTGTTCCATTAAAATCTCCACCACGTGGTCACCCCACGTCGGGCGCGACTGCCACTCCTTACGCATGAACTCGTACACAAGTGGCTTGTAGTATTTTGCCTGCGTTGTCAGGCCATCAATCACGATCTCGACCGCGTCGCCCTGCTCCCGCGCACGTACCTTTCCGGTTCCGATCCAGCCTTGCGTCACGCGCTCATACCTTTTCCTTGGGTCAGTTCCCTTGCCCTGACGGCGGCAAGTGCTACACCCCCAACCAACTTCCCGCCACGTCTGAGAGTTCGTGATGAGCAACGTCCGTACCGAAACCGATACTTTTGGCCCTATCGAGGTCGCCGCCGACCGCTATTGGGGTGCCCAAGCCCAACGCTCGCTGGGTAACTTCAAGATTGGCTGGGAAAAGCAGCCGCTGCCGGTCGTCCGCGCCCTCGGCATCGTCAAGCGCGCCGCCGCTGAAACCAACCGCGATCTGGGCAAGCTGGATCCGGCACTGGCCGACGCCATCATCAAGGCTGCCAACGAAGTCATCGAAGGCAAGCTGAACGACCACTTCCCGCTGGTCGTGTGGCAGACCGGTTCGGGCACCCAGTCGAACATGAATGCCAACGAGGTCATCTCGAACCGCGCCATCGAGATCCTGGGCGGTGAAATGGGCTCGAAGAAGCCGGTTCACCCGAACGACCACGTCAACATGAGCCAGTCGTCGAACGACACCTACCCGACCGCAATGCACGTCGCTTGCGCCGAGCAGGTCGTCAACGACCTGATCCCGGCCCTGAAGCACCTGCACGCCGCGCTGGACACCAAGGCCAAGGCCTGGAACCACATCATCAAGATCGGCCGCACCCACACCCAGGACGCCACCCCGCTGACGCTGGGCCAAGAGTTCTCGGGCTATGCACAACAGGTCGCCAACGGCATCGAGCGCATCGAGCAAACCCTGCCGAAGCTGATGGAACTGGCCCAAGGCGGTACCGCCGTCGGCACCGGCCTGAACGCTCCGGTCGGTTTCGCTGAAAAGGTCGCCGAGAACATCGCCTCGATCACTGGCCTGCCGTTCACCACCGCTCCGAACAAGTTCGAAGCTCTGGCCGCCCACGACGCAATGGTCTTCTCGCACGGCGCGATCAACACGGTTGCCGCTTCGCTGTTCAAGATCGCCAACGACATCCGCTTCCTCGGTTCGGGCCCGCGTTCGGGTCTGGGCGAGCTGGCCCTGCCGGAAAACGAGCCGGGCTCGTCGATCATGCCGGGCAAGGTCAACCCGACCCAGTGCGAAGCCCTGACCCAAGTCTGCGCTCAGGTCTTCGGCAACCACGCCACCCTGACCTTCGCCGGTTCGCAAGGCCACTTTGAACTGAACGTGTTCAACCCGGTGATGGCCTACAACTTCCTGCAGTCGGTGCGTCTGGTTGCCGATGCTGCCATCAGCTTCACCGACAACTGCGTCGTCGGCATCGAGCCGCGTGAAGACAACATCAAGCGTGGCCTCGAAAACTCGCTGATGCTGGTCACGGCCCTGAACGGCAAGCTGGGCTACGACGCCTGCGCCAAGATCGCCAAGACCGCACACAAGAACGGCACCACCCTGCGTGAGGAAGCCGTTGGCGGTGGCTATCTGACGAACGAAGAGTTCGACCAGTACGTCCGTCCGGAAAACATGATCTCGCCGAAGTAAGCTTCGACAGACCATTCCATGAAGAAGCCCCGTCGGTTCATTCCGGCGGGGCTTTTTCTTGTCTCGCGCCATCCTTCGAACAGCGATAGGTTAGGTCAAAACAAGTACAAAATTAGTGAGGAAGCCCATGTCCATTATTGTCCACCATTCGCCGCAATCGCGCTCGACCCGCTTGTTGTGGCTTCTGGAGGAATTGGGCGCAGACTATCGGATCAACTACGTCTCGATCCGCCGCATGGACGGCTCGGGTCAGGCGGATGACGCCAATCCCCACCCGCTGAAACAGGTGCCTGCCATCGAAGTCGGAGGGCAGTTGCTGATCGAATCCACCCTGCTCTTCCCCTTCCTGACCGACCGTTTCCGCATCGCCAATCTGGCCCCTACGCCGACGCACCCGCGCCGTGCGGAATATATCTCTTGGTTGGGTCTGTATTCCGGCGTGCTGGAAACCGTGCTGTCCGCAGGCCCGCCCGAAACGTGGTCGCCCATCCAACAGCAAGCCTATGCAGAGTTGGACCGCCGCTGGAGCGCAGCGATCCAGAACGGCGGCTATATACTCGGCAACTTCTCGGCGCTGGATATCCTGTTTGGCAGCCTGTTGCAGTGGTTCCGCGGGGCCATGCCCGCAGGCGAGCCGTATGACAGCTATCTGGAGCGCATCAACCAGCGGCCGGCGCTGGCCCGTGCGCTCCAGAAGGACAGCCCGCCCGCGTAAGCGGGCTTAGGCCTTGGCGCGGATGGTGCGGCCCACCGGTGCCAGCGACAGCTTGGCCAGCTCCAGATTCTTCAGCCCGAACGGGATGCCGATGATGCTGATGAACTGGGGCACGGCCACCAGCACATGCCCGATGGCCAGATACCAACCGGCCAGAACCAGCCAGATGATGTTCATGCCGATGCCAAAGCAGCCGACGCCAACAATCGTGGCATCCTGCTCGCGCCAGACGATCTCGCGACCGAACGGCCAGAAGCTATAGGACGCAATTCGCCATGCACTGAACGCCCACGGTGCGCCAACCACCGTCAGCAGCAGCAGAAACCCGCCAAACAACCACGCGACACCCGTCGCAAAACCACCGGTGAAGAACCACAACAGGTTCAGGATCAGTCGAATGAGGGGCAATCAAGCGTCCTTTGCAAACAGCGGCAATCGCACATTTGCGACCACTGTTTTCATATTTGGGGAACGGATAGCGATTGGCAACGCTTGGCTCTAAGGTCTTTTCTAATCAGCGATAACCTTGGAACACCCATGCGCGCGATCCTTCGCCCACTGACTGTCATATCGATGGCCGCAAGTTTGGCGGCGTGCGGCACGCTTGACCGCCCTGAAGGCCCACTGCGACTGAACGATCCGAAGTCGCCGATTACCGCCGCACAGGCCCGCGCCAGCGTCGATGCCCGCGTCACCGACTTCCTCGGCGACTTCGGCAACCTTATGGCCAACCACCGCGTCACCAATATGCTGGCCCTGTCCGGTGGCGGTGCCAACGGTGCCTATGGTGGCGGTCTGCTCTATGGCTGGACCGAATCCGGCACGCGCCCCGTGTTTGATGTGGTCACCGGCGTGTCGACAGGTGCCTTGGCGGCTCCGTTCGCCTTCCTCGGTTCCGAGTGGGACGAGCAGCTACGCGAAGCCTATACCAGCGGCCAAACGGACAAACTGATCAGCGCGCGTAGCTTTGCGGCGGCCTTCAACCCCAGCCTGTTCTCTTCGCGCCGTCTTTTCGATCTGGTGGATTCTTACGTTACGCCCGAGCTGATGGCTGCCATCGCTGCCGAACACGCCAAGGGGCGTCGCCTGCTGGTCGTGACAACCAATCTGGATTCGCAGGAATCGGTGATCTGGGACATGGGCGTGATCGCCACGCGCGGCGATGAAGAGGCCCGCGAGCTGTTCAAGAATGTACTGGTGGCATCGGCATCCATCCCCGGCGTATTCCCGCCTGTGCTTCTGCCGGGCCTGACCGAAGACGGACAGATCGTCATGGAGATGCACGTCGATGGCGGGGTGAACGTGCCCTATCTGGCCGTACCGGAAGGGCTGATGCTGTGGACCGCACCCAATGGGGCATCCATGGCTGGCGGGGCCATGTATGTCGTGGTCAACGGACAATCAGGCCGCAACACCGGCACCACGCCGGGCCGCCTGTCCGGCATACTGGCCCGCACCTATGACAGTATGAGCAAGGCCTCCCTGCGCACCCATCTGGCGGTGACGGCGGGCTTTGCACGGCGCAACGGGCTGGAGATGTCCTTCACCGCCATCCCTGACAACGTACAGGCCTCTGCCCTCGCCTTTGATCAGGAATCCATGACCGCCCTGTTTGAGCTGGCTCGCCAGCGCGGTCGCGACGGCACCGCGTGGCGCAGGCTGGACGAAGACGATCCGTCCAAGGACTTCGTCCCGACCAACCGCGTGAGCGAGGAACAAATCCCCGAGCCGCTAAAGGTTGAAGAACAGCCCTCTGACAACAACAATGCCACGGGCCAAGGCCCTGCAGAATCCCCTGCGCCCGAAGACGAAGACAATGGCTGAGATCATCAACCTGAACCGCTTTCGCAAGCAGGTCGCCAAACAGCAGGACAAGGCGAAGGCCGAGGCCAACCGCCTCGCCTACGGGCGTTCAAAGGCCGAAAAGCTGAAAACGGACAAAGAACGCGCCCAGATCATCAGCCATGTGGACGGCCACAAGCTGACACCGGACGAGTGATTCAGGCCTTTGGTGCGCGGGCGATGAAAATCTGGCCCGCCAGCACTAGGGCCAATCCGGCCAGCGCCATCAGGCCAAAGCGCGCCCCCTCGAACACCACCGAAACCAGCATGGCAATCGGCGGCGTCAGGGCCGAAATATAGGCCGCCAGCGCATAGCCCTTGCTGCGGGCGAGGCTGAAATAAAGCCCGAACGTCAGCACCGATCCGACCAGCGACAGATAGAGCAGAGACAGGATGTAGCTGCCGCTCCATTCCACATGCCAACTACGACCGGAAACGACCGCATAGATCGCCAGCAGCGCCGTGCCATAGGCCATGGCCCATGCCGTCGCGGGCAGCACTGGCGCACCTGCCAGCTGGCCCCGCCACGCGAACCAGTTTCCCGTCGCCGAGGCCAGCACGGCGATGAAGCCGAATACAATGCCGACCAGAGCCCGATCGCCAAGATTGCCGCCTACCAGTTCGCCCCACGACAGCACCGCGACACCCAGAACGCCCAACAGCGCCCCGCCCCATGCGCCAAGGCTGGCCTTCTGGCCCGACAGAATGCGGAACAGGCCAAGGTTCACGAACGTCAGGGCGGCAAAGATGATGGCCACCACAGCCGAGGCCACGCGCTCTTCGGCGGCATAGACGAAATAATAGGAGACGGCGAAGGCGAACGCCCCCTGCCCCATGGAAGCCAAATGCTGTTTGCGGTTCAGCTTCAGGCTTTGCTTGGCCAGCATGGAAACAATGGCTAGACCGATGGCCGCAATCCCAAAGCGCAGAACAACCGATACCGCCGCATCTGCCGCGCCCAGCTGGAAGGTGATCGCATACCATGTCGTGCCCCAGACAAGGGCGCAGATGGCCACACTGCCATAGGCAGCCCACAGGGTCTGGACCTTGGTTTCCTGCGGTAACGGCTGGACTGTCGACATGGGAGGAGCGCCCGAACGGGATTTAAGGGGCGAGTTCATTACACCCATTTCCAAACAGCGCAGATTACAAATCCGGCACGTTAAAGGCATGAATGCGTTGTGTCGTCATGCCGCCAGCCGTGATGGTGCGGCACTCTATGGAAGACCAAGCCCTTCAGGTGGAGGTTTCGATGAAACTGGCGATTATCCCCGCGATCTCCATGTTGGCATTGGTTGCCTGCACGCCTTTGGAGCGCGGCCTCCCCGATCATATCGAAACTGTCATTCCCGTAGAGATCACGGCCACCTATCGCGAGCGCGTGGTTCTGCCTGCTGGCTCGACCTTGGTGGCCACCATCTCCGATGTCAGCCGTCAGGACGCCCCCGCCGCGATCGTTGCCGAACAACGGCTATCGCTGGATGGACTGCCCCCGCCCTACAGGGTGACGCTAGAGGTCAGCGATCCGGGCGATTTGCGAAATTCGACCCATCGTTACGCCGCCCGCGCCGAAATCCGTGACAGCGAAGGCAAACTGCGCTTCACAACCGATACGCATCATGGCGTGTTGACCCTCGGCCAACCCGCCTCTGCTTCCATCACCATGATCAGGGTCCCGCAATCCGTTGAGTAATCTGTCCAAACGCTCGGTTCTGCTGTCCGGCCACGCGACATCCGTTGCCCTGGAGCCGGAGTTCTGGGCCGTTCTGGATGCGATTGGCGAACACCTGAACCTGACCAAGGCCGAGCTGCTGATACGCATCGACGCATGGCGTGGACGCCGCCCGCTGGCGTCCGCCTGCCGCATTTTGGCGCTGCAATGGGCCAGCGGTGACCAGAGCTTTGCCGAAGCGGATTTGGACTGATTACGGATTATCCGTTTTGCGGGCCTGACTTTGGCCCATGTTCCGCTTATGTTTCACTCACGATTCCGCCGACCGAGTGAACTGTGACCGATCAGCCCCCCGTCCGTATCTCCGACCTCGCCCGCCCGCAGCTGCCGCAAGGCGCTGTGAAAGACTATCTGTCGGGTCTGAACCCCGAACAGCGCGAGGCGGTGGAAACGACCGAAGGGCCGGTTCTGGTTCTGGCCGGTGCGGGCACGGGCAAGACACGGGTGCTGACCACGCGCCTTGCCCACATTCTGGCGACGGGCCGCGCGCGTCCGTGGGAGATGCTGGTCGTCACCTTCACCAACAAGGCCGCGCGCGAGATGCGCGAGCGGATCGGCCATCTGATCGGGGATCAGGCCGAAGGTCTGCGCTGGCTCGGCACCTTCCACTCGGTCGCCGCGCAGATCTTGCGCCGCCATGCCGAACTGGTGGGCCTGCAATCGTCCTTCACCATCCTAGACACCGATGATCAGGAGCGGCTGCTGAAGCAGCTTCTGGAAGCGGCAAACGTCGATACCAAGAAGCACACGCCCAAATCGCTGGCCGCCGCCATCGACCACTGGAAGAACCGTGGCTGGACGCCCGAAAAGCTGCCGCCCAGCGAGGATTTCGCGGAGGGGCGCGGCAAGGCGCTCTACACCGCCTACCAGAACCGCCTGCGGACGCTGAATGCCTGCGATTTCGGCGACCTGCTGCTGCACAATCTGACGATCCTCAGCCAGAATGCCGATCTGGCCGAGGAATACCGCCGCCGCTTCAAATACATCCTCGTCGACGAGTATCAGGACACCAACGTCGCCCAATACCTCTGGCTGCGCCTGCTGACGTCCTCGACGGGCAATGTCTGCTGCGTCGGTGATGACGACCAGTCTATCTATGGCTGGCGCGGCGCAGAGGTGGACAACATCCTGCGCTTCGAAAAGGATTTTCCCGGTGCCAAGGTCATCCGTCTGGAGCAGAACTATCGCTCGACGGTGCATATTCTGGGTGCCGCCGGTGCGCTGATAGCGGCCAACAAGGAGCGTCTCGGCAAACAGCTCTGGACCGAGGACGAGAGCGGCGACAAGGTCCGCGTGCGCGGCTTCTGGGACGGCGACGCCGAAGCCCGCATGATCGTCGAGGAGGTCGAGGACGCGCGGCGTCGCGGCATCCCCTATCGCGACATCGCCGTGCTGGTGCGAGCCTCGTTCCAGATGCGGGCGTTTGAAGAGCGCTTCGTCATGCTGGCCATCCCTTACAAGGTGATTGGCGGCCCGCGCTTCTTCGAACGCGCCGAAATCCGCGATGCCCACGCGTACTTGCGCCTACTGCAATCCGAAAATGACGATCTGGCGTTTGAGCGCATCGTCAATGTTCCCAAGCGCGGCGTCGGAGACACCTCGGTCCAGAAGATCCTGCACATCGGCCGCGAGAATGGCGTTTCTGCCATGCAGGCCGTGCGCCATCTGATGCAGACAGACGAGCTGCCGGGCCGCACGCGCACGCCGCTGACCAACTTTGTGCGTGACCTCGACCGTTGGCGTGACCTGCTGAAGATGGGCACCCCGCACTGGCAGGTGATGGAGACCGTTCTGGAAGAGAGCGGCTATACCGACATGCAGAAGGCCGACCGGACCAGCGGCGCGACCCGTCTGGAGAACCTCAAGGAACTGGTGCAGTCGATGCAGCAGTTCGACAATCTCCAGTCCTATCTGGAACACGTCTCGCTGGTCATGGACCTTGAACGCAATGCGGACGAGGAGAGCAGCGACGGTGCCGTCCAGATCATGACCCTGCACGGGGCCAAGGGTCTGGAGTTCCCGCTGGTCTTCCTGCCTGGCTGGGAAGAAGGCGTATTCCCCAGCCAGCGCAGCATCGACGAAAAGGGCCTGAAGGGTCTCGAGGAAGAGCGCCGTCTGGCCTATGTCGGCGTGACCCGCGCCAAGCGCGATGCCCGTATCAGCTTTGCCGCCAACCGTATGGTCTATGGCCGCTGGACAACCCAGCTGCCCAGCCGATTTGTCGACGAACTGCCGATCGAGCACGTCGAGGTGGCGTCCGACACCGGCTATTACGGCGCGTCCCAAGGCATGAAGGACGCCCGCAGCCGTTGGGATGACGCCCCGACCTTCTCCGGCAGCTATGGCTCGCCCGGCTGGAAGCGCGGTCAGGCCAATGCCGCCAGCGCATCGAGCCAGCCCGCCTATGCCCGCCGCGCGGTCATCGAGGGCGAAGGCAAGCTGATCGCCTCTGCTGATCCCAAATCGGGCGCGGGCTTCAAGCGCGGCGACCGCGTCTTCCACCAGAAGTTCGGCTATGGCTCGGTGAAATCCACCGAGGGCAACAAGCTGATCGTCGCCTTCGACAAGGCGGGCGAGAAGAAGGTCATCGACACCTTCGTCGAGAAGGCCTGATCCACAAACTCGGAGAGCCCGACGCAAGCTTGGCTTTTCTTGTTTACCGCCGTTCGATAAGGCTTGGGCGTGATCCAAGCCGCCAAGCCATCATCGCATAACGAGGCCGACGCCGTTCCCGTCTGGGAACAGTGCGCGGCCTTCTATGTGCTGATGATGCTGACGGGGGCGCTGATCGGTCCCGTACTGGCCCCCGATCAGGTCGAGAACACCGCCCTTCGCCTGTTCTGGCTGCCCAGTTATGCCGTCACGGCGGGCCTGTGCCTGTTGCGATGGCGCGATCTGCTCAGGGTGTGGCCCGCGGTCGGGTTGGTCGTGCTGATGGCGCTTTTGGCCTTCGCCTCGAAATACTGGTCTATCGATCCCGAAACCACCCAGCGGCGCGTGATCGCCCTGTGCGTCAACACCGCCTTTGCCACCTATCTGGGTGCGCGGTACCGCGGCGTCGCCCTGCCCCGCCTTCTGGCGATGGCGGGACTATGGATGGGCGTTCTGTCGGTGCTGTTCGTCGTCCTTCTTCCGCACATCGGCGTGCACCATGGCGTCAATGACGGGCTGTGGCGGGGCATCTGGTACGAGAAGAACCAGATGGGACTGGTCATGGTCGCCTGCGCCGTCGGGTCTGCCTCATGGCTGGCGGCGGGATCGAACCGGCCCAAGCTGGCGGTCGGTATTCTGGTCCTCTGCTCAGGCTTGGCCTTGGCGACGGCGTCCAAAACCTCGCTGGTGTGCCTGATGCTGGGACTAGGAACCGTGCTGGCGCTGGCGGTCATGCGCCGTGGCGGGCCTGTGCTGACGATCATCACCATCTGGTGCGGCGTGGTCGTAGCGGGCCTTGGCTGGTGGTTATGGACGACGGATTCCGCCGCCATTCTGGCCCTGCTGGGCAAGGACCCGACCCTGACAGGCCGTACCGATATATGGGCCGCCGTCGGCAGAGCCTCGGAACAGCATCCCGCCCTCGGCTATGGCTACAACGCCTTCTGGGGCAAGGATTCGGTACCCGCCAATTGGATACGCCACAGTACGGGCTGGGACGTGCCGTCGGCCCACCACGGCTGGCTCGACATACTGCTAGAACTGGGCTGGACGGGCGCACTACTCGCGGGGACCGTCACGGCTTTGAGCGTCCTCATCCACCTGCTTCGAATGGGTGGATACGGTGCCCGCGAGGGTTGGTGGTCCCTCGCCTATCTGGGCATCTTCATCATGCTCAGCCTGTCGGAAAGCGTGGTGATGACCGCACAGAACCTGCCATGGGTCCTGACCGTCGCTGCGTTGGCACGCGCCTTCGACAAGGCTCCGCTCAATAGGTCTTAAACCGCGAATAGAGCCACAAGCCGCAGATAACGATGGCTACGCCCACAAAGCCCCACATTGCCATCACGCCGTCCGACGCCTCCAGGAAGGCCGTCTGATAGGGATGCTCGGCCTTCGTCGCCGCATCGAACACCCACCAGCGGTCCGAGCCGCGCACCGCTGCGCCCCTGCGGATCATCTCGCCACCCAAACGCTCGGCCATCATCGGCCTGACGATGGCGTTCAGCAGGACGGTGACGCCCAGCGGGCCCAAAACGGCAAGCCCCCAAGGATCAAGGCATTTGCGGCGGACGTAATCCCACCCCGCTTGGAAAATCTGGCGCATTCTGTCCGACATACCGCGCCGAACGCCCCGCCACCCTGAAAGGTTCACAGGTGTAGTGCGTCAGGTGTCAACGTGGCCTGTCCCCCGTTGTGGACCATTAATCCACCCCCGCTTGCACCCCATGGCTTATCGTCCTAGGTGACCTCGATCCGAATCGCCGCAGACTGACCTGATGGACCTCTTTTCCCAGTTGAATGACGACCAGCCCGAGCCCAAGCCCGAGCCGAAGAAAGAAGCTCCGGTCGAGGTAAAGGCAGCACCGCCTGCCCCCACGCCCGCCGCTCCGGCCGCCAAGGCTCCCGTTGCTGCTCCGGCGTCTGCTGGCGCGGCCAGCGCCGCACAGGCAACCGGCTATTCGGCAGAGTCGATCGAGGTTCTGGAAGGTCTTGAGCCCGTCCGCAAACGCCCCGGCATGTACATCGGCGGCACGGACGAGCGCGCGCTTCACCACCTGTTCGCCGAAGTGCTCGACAACGCGATGGACGAAGCCGTCGCCAAGCACGCCAAGCTGATCAAGGTTGATCTGGACGCCGACGGCTATCTGTCGGTTCAGGACGACGGTCGCGGTATTCCGGTCGATCCGCACCCGAAACATCCGGGCAAGTCGGCGCTGGAAGTCGTCATGACGGTGCTGCACTCGGGCGGCAAGTTCTCGGGCAAGGCCTATGAGACGTCGGGCGGTCTGCACGGCGTGGGTGTTTCGGTGGTGAACGCCCTGTCCGAACGCCTTGAGGTCACGGTCTGGCGCGACGGCTTTGAATGGCGGCAGAATTTCAGCCGCGGCATCGTTCTCGGACCGATCGAACAGGTCGGCCCCTCGAAGAAAAAGGGCACACGCATCCGCTTCAAGCCGGATGAGGAAATCTTCGGCGCCGGTGCGACGTTCAAACCCGCCCGCCTGTTCCGCATGGCCCGTGCCAAGGCCTATCTGTTCCGTGGCGTGGAAATCAAATGGACCTGCGCGCCGGAACGTATCACCGACCAGACGCCAGCCTCGGCCACCCTGCACTTCCCCGGTGGTCTGGCCGATGCTCTGGCCGAGCGCGTGGGCGAACTGGAAACCGTCACCCCCGTCTTTGCTGGACGTGTCGAGCGCAAGGGCGAGGCCGGTGCGCTGGAATGGGCCGTCACATGGTCGCCCATCGGTTTCGGTGACAGCGACAGCTTCGTTGCCTCCTACTGTAATACGGTTTCGACGCCCGACGGCGGCACCCACGAGGCGGGCTTCCGCGCGGCACTGGTCAAGGGCCTGAAGGCCTATGGCGAGCTGATCAATGAAAAACGCGCCGCCCAGATCACCGCCGAAGATGTGATCGCCAATGCCGGCGCCCTGATCTCGATCTTCATCCGCAATCCGGAATTCCAGGGCCAGACGAAAGACCGTCTGTCCTCGCCGGAAGGTCACAAACTGGCCGAGCAACTGCTTCGCGACCCGTTCGACCTGTGGCTGACCGAAAGCCCGAAACAGGCCAACGCCCTGCTGAACTTTGTCATCGACCGTGCCGAGGACCGTCTGCGCCGTCGTAAGGACAAGGAAGTCCAGCGCGCCGCCGCCACCCGCAAGCTGCGCCTGCCCGGCAAGCTGGCCGACTGCTCGCGTCAGGCCGCCGAAGGCACCGAACTGTTCATCGTGGAAGGTGACTCCGCAGGTGGCTCGGCCAAACAGGCCCGCGACCGCACGACGCAAGCCATCCTGCCCCTGCGCGGCAAAATCCTGAACGTGGCTTCGGCCACGGCGGACAAGCTGCGCGCCAACGTCGAACTGACCGACCTGATGCTGGCACTGGGCGTTCAGGCCGGTACGCGCTTCAGCGTCGATGACCTGCGCTATGAGCGCGTTGTCATCATGACCGACGCCGACGTGGACGGCGCGCACATTGCGGCGCTGCTGATCACCTTCTTCTATCGCTCGATGCCGGACCTGATCCGTCAGGGCCGTCTGTATCTGGCACTGCCGCCGCTGTACCGCATTCAGGCGGGTCCGCTGTCGGAATATGCCCGCGACGAGGCCCACCGCGACGAGCTGCTGGCCACGGTATTCAAGGGCAAGAAGTTCGAGATCGGCCGCTTCAAGGGTCTGGGCGAGATGATGGCGTCCCAGCTGAAAGAGACGACCATGGACCCGAAGAAGCGGACCCTGGCCCGCGTCTCCCTGCCCGCCAGCGAGGAAGAGATCGAGGATCTGGTCGAACGCCTGATGGGTCGCAAGGCCGAGGCGCGCTACCAGTTCATTCAGGAAAACGCCCAGTTCGCCCAAGACGTCCTGGACGTGTAAGCTCGGCTATAATCCACCGCAGAACCCGGAGCCGCCCCCTGTCGGGCGGCTCTTTTTGTTCGGCATCGCACAATTGCGCGCATTTTCATTGTTCTAACTCGCCGAAACCCTTATTCTATAGAAATGACTAAGCGCTGGACCCCAGATTCCTGGAGACAAATGCCCGCCCTGCACATGCCGGCGGACTATCCCGACGCGGCCGAACTGGCCCGCGTAGAAGACGAGCTGCGGGCGATGCCGCCCCTCGTTTTTGCGGGCGAAGCGCGTCGCCTTACCCAGCAACTTGCACAGGTCGAGGCCGGTAACGCCTTCCTGCTGCAGGGGGGTGACTGTGCCGAGAGCTTCAAGGAATTCTCGGCGGACAATATTCGCGACACCTTCCGCCTGATCCTTCAGATGGCCGTTGTGCTGACCTTTGCCGGTCGCAAGCCTGTGGTGAAGGTGGGCCGTATCGCGGGCCAGTTCGCAAAGCCGCGCTCCTCGCCCGTCGAGGAAATCGGTGGCGTTGAACTGCCGTCCTATCGTGGTGACATCATCAACGGCATGGGCTTCACGCCGGAAGAGCGTCTGCCCGACCCGAACCGCCTGCTGAAGGCCTATCACCAGTCGTCGGCGACGCTGAACCTGCTGCGCGCGTTTGCGGGCGGCGGCTATGCCGACCTGTACAACATCCACCGCTGGACGCTGGGCTTCGCCGACAATGGCGCGGGCGCGGCCTATCGCGAGCTGGCCGAAAAAATCACCGAAGCGCTGGCCTTCATGGAAGCGGTTGGCGTTACGCCGCAAACCCACCCTGATCTGTCGCGCGTCGAGGTGTTCACCAGCCACGAAGCCCTGCTGCTGAACCTCGAACAAGCCCTGACCCGCGTGGACAGCGGCTCGGGCGAGTGGTTCGACACCTCGGCCCACATGCTGTGGATCGGCGAGCGCACCCGTCAGCTGGACGGTGCGCACGTAGAGTTCATGAAGGGTATCTCCAACCCGATCGGTGTGAAGTGCGGCCCGACCATGACGCCGGACGACCTTCTGCCGCTGATCGACGCGCTGAACCCGAACAATATTCCGGGCCGCCTGACCCTGATTGGCCGCTTTGGCCACGACAAGGTCGGCGAGCGCCTGCCTGCGCTGATGCGTGCGGTCAAGGCCGAGGGCAAGCGCGTGATCTGGTCGATCGACCCGATGCACGGCAATACGCTCAAGGCCGCCAACGGCTATAAGACGCGTCCCTTCGACCGCGTGATGGGCGAGGTTCGCAGCTTCATCGACGTGGCCGAGGCCGAGGGCGTCCACCCCGGCGGTGTCCACCTCGAAATGACCGGCCAGAACGTCACCGAATGCCTCGGCGGTGCCCAGCCCGTCACCGAAGACGATCTGTCTAGCCGTTACCACACCCATTGCGACCCGCGCCTCAACGCGGATCAGGCTCTGGAACTGGCCTTCCTCGTCGCTGAACGTCTCAAAGACGGTCGCAAGGCCCAGTCCGAAGCCGCATGACCGACACGACCGAAGACGTCCGCCCCGCGCGCATCTCTTACCAGGGTGCGCCGGGTGCGTTCAGCCATGAAGCCTGCCTCGACCTGCGCCCGTGGGACATCCCCGTCGCCTATGAGACGTTCGAGGAAACCATCGCAGCCGTCGTCAGCGGCGACTGCGATCTGGCGCTGATCCCGCTGGAAAACACCACGGTCGGCACGGTTGAACCGGCTGCCACCCTCGTGCGTGAAGCGGGGCTTGAGCCTTTGTCAGAAGCGTGGCGGCCTATCCGTCACGCCCTGTTGGCCCTGCCCGGTGCAAGGCTTTCGGACATCCGCACGGCGGAAAGCCACCCCATCGCGCTTCAGCAATGCACCGAAAACCTGAAGGCGCTGCGGATCGAACCCGTGGTGGTTTTCGATACCGCAGGTGCCGCCCGCGATGTCTCCGAAGCAGGTGATATTCACCGCGCCGCCGTCGCCCCCGCCCGTGCGGCAGAGGTTTATGGTCTGGAGATTTTGCGCAACGATCTTCAGGATTACAGCGACAACCGCACGCGTTTTGTCCTTTTAGGACCACCAAAGGGTTGACCACGCACAAAGTTTGCGTGTTTAAGAACCCGTCGGATCAATCCTGATCCAGAAACCGGACCCGAAAATGTCGTCTCTGAACGCACAATTCGACCTTGCAACCGCTTCGTTCGAAGTGGCCGGTTTCTATTATGGCTTTAGCTATTACGGCTTTCGATACGCCGGCTGAGGCGTTGGGACACTCCGTCTCCTGACAGCTTCGCCGGCGACCGCCTCCCCCAAGAGCGGCACTGCGCCGATGCGCGCTTTCTCCCCATCGAAACACCGAATTTCAAAGCTATTGCCATGACCGCTACCCTGCAAAAATCCCTGCCCGTCGAGGTGACCGAGTTGACTGCCGAGCAACAGGCCCTGTCGGCCCTCCGCGCTGAAATCGACAGCATTGACGATCAGATCCTCGAGCTGTTCGAGCGCCGTCTGGCCATCGCCGCACAGGTCGGCAAGGCCAAGGATGCCCCGACCGGCCCGCACACCAAGCTGCGCCCCGACCGCGAACAGGCCGTGCTGTCGCGCCTGACCGAAAAGGCCCAGCCGGAAAACAAACAGGCCGTCTCTGCCCTTTGGCGCGAGATCGTGGGTTGGGGCCTTGCCCGCCAAGGCCGTCTGCAAGTTCAGGTCTATGCCCCCGTTGACGGTGCCCGCGCCATGGACGCCGCCCGCACCCGCTTCGGTGCCGCCGCCGACATCCGCGTGGTGTACAGCGCAGAGACCGCCCTGAAGCACGCCGCAGAGGGCAATGGCGTTTCGGTTCTGGCCATCAATGGCGACGAACCGTGGTGGATTGGCCTGCGTAAGGAATGGTCGATGCTCAGCGTCTTCGAGGGTCTGGGTGGTCGCGACAACCCGACGGCTCTAGCCGTGGGCAAGATCGACCCGCCGGCCCTGCCGACCGGTCGCCGCGTGACGGTGACTGCTGGTGGCGATGCCGATCACGGCTCGGGTGCCCGTCGCTGGGGCCTGAAAACCCACCACGGGTGGACGCTGGCCCTGACCGAAGCCGAGCTTACGGTCGGTGACGACAGCGGCTGCATCGGTGCCGTCATCTAAAAGCTGTATGCGGCGTTAACCACGTCGCAAGGTTACGTGACGAGAGTGGGATCATGCGAACTGTATCCATGCGTCCCCTCTCCGCGTTTTTGTTCACCGCCTTGGCACTGGCGGCCTGCGATGGCACGGCAGCACAGGACGGTGGATCCCGCTATCAGCAGATGGCCGAGAATGTCGCGACCATCCCGCTGCAACCCCAAGGCAGCGCACAGGGCGGATCGCCCGTTTCGCTTCCGCTTCTTCCCGCCCGCGAGACACCGAATAATTCGCCCCTCAGGGTCGAACTGCTGTCTCCACACCAACTGTGGGACCAGCGTAACGGGCCGCTGAAAGTACCGGAAATCGAGGTCGCCGAGGGCACCACACGCCCCGTCCCCGTTCTGGTGAGCAGCACGACAGCACCCGCTGCCCCTACCCCCGCAGCCCCGTCGGCCCCCACTTCGCGCACCGCGTCACCGCTGGAGTTCCGCACCATCCAACTGGGCGCATTCAGCAGCGAGGACGCCGCCCGCGCCGCGTGGCAGCGCATTCTGAACGGCCCCAATGGCACCTCGGTCGAGGGGCTTTCGCCACAATATGAACCAGCGGACGTCAACGGTCGCCAACTGGTCCGGCTACGGGTGATCGCCCGTCAGGACAGGGCACAAACCCTTTGTGCAACAGTGGCTTCTGCCGATCCGTGGTGTGCCCGATCTGCGGCTACAGCGACGCCTTCCACAATCTTCCATTAAGCTTTCATTGACGATTTGGGCAGTTGCCACGATCCTCCCGCTTAACAGCAGGGCCCTCGCTTTTGAGTCGCGCCCGTCCTGAAAGTGGGTTCTCAACATGGCGCAGCCTCTGGTCATCGTCATCGGCAATGAAAAAGGCGGAGCGGGTAAATCCACCCTCGCCATCCATATTGCCACGGGCCTGCTCCACGCGGGCAAGAAGGTCGCTATCATCGATCTGGACCTTCGCCAGCGTTCGATGGAGCGTTTCTTTGCCAACCGTAAGATCTGGCTGGCCGCGAACGGCCACGACCTGCCCCAGCCCTATGTCCCCGACATGGGCGACGGCAAGGCACTGGCCAAGGCCGAACCGGCCGAACAACTGGCCAAGTTCGAGGAAGCCTTCAACGACGCCGTCCCGCACGCCGAGGTCATCCTGATCGACACCCCCGGCGGTGACACCACCCTTTCGCGCGCCGCACACGCCCGAGCCGACCAGATCGTCACCCCGATGAACGACAGCTTCGTCGATTTCGACCTTCTGGGTCAGGTCGATCCGGTCACGCTCGAACTGCAAAAGCCGTCGATTTATTCGGAAAGCGTCTGGGAAGCCCGCAAGCAGCGCGCCATCGAACAGGGCCGTCAGGCCACCATCGACTGGCTGGTCGTGACCAACCGCCTGCAAGGCGTGCACGCCCGCAACCGCGACCGTCTGGAAGAGCGTATGGGCAAGCTGGCCAAGCGCGTCGGCTTCCGCGTCGGTCCGGGCCTGCGCGAGCGCGTGATCTACCGCGAACTCTTCCCCTTCGGCCTGACCGTGGCCGACCTGTCGGACGAGGTGAAGCCGGTGTCGATCACCATGTCGCACATTTCGGCCCGTCAGGAACTGCGCGGACTGATGGCAGACATGGGTCTGGAAGACAACGGCGCACCGCTGATCGAAGCGGCCTAATTACGGCATGCTGCTGATTGGGCTGGGCCTTGCGGCCGTCGCGCTGTGGGTATTGGTCCGGTTAGGCAAACAGACCGAAAAGGCCCGCAGCGGGCATTGGCGCATATCGGCGACCCTATTGGGCGGCACCTGTTTTGCGGGAGCCGTCCTTTCCGTTGCACGTGGCA
>NZ_CAMZFB010000039.1 GCF_947305955.1 uncultured Brevundimonas sp. | reverse complement strand
CGGTCGCAGGAAGGGCACGCCCAACAAGGCGACGGCAGACATCAGGGCGCTGGCACAGGTCCACGCTGAGAAGGCCATGACGGAACTGGCTCGGCTGGCAACGAGCGCCGAGAGCGAGGCAGCGAGGGTGGCAGCGATCAAGGAGCTGTTCGACAGGGGCTTCGGCAAAGCCAAGCAGTCTCTGGATCACTCGTCCTCGGACGGTTCGATGGTGCCCAAGCCCTCGCGCATCATTATCGAGGCAGCAACGGATGACGACAGCAAGGATCAAGCTGCCGCCGAAGCTGGCGAGGCTCTACAGCAAGCCTAGAGGGGCACTGCTCCCGAACGGTGAGCGCATCCAGTATCGGGCGAGCTACGGCGGGCGTGGTTCTGGCAAGTCGTTTGCAGCTGCGCAGATGGCGGCAATCTGGGGGTATGCTGAACCGCTGCGCGTGCTTTGCGTGCGAGAGTTTCAAGCCAGCATCCCTGAGAGCTTCCACGCGGAGTTGAAGGCGGCCATATCAGCGGTGCCGTGGCTGGAGAGCCATTACGACGTTGGCCGAGACTACCTGCGCGGCGCGAACGGGACCGAGTTCATCTTTCGCGGGCTGCGGCGCAACACCCAGTCCATCAAGTCGCTCGCCAAGATCGACCTGACCATCGTCGAAGAGTCCGAGGACGTGCCGGAGGAAAGCTGGCTGGCCTTGGAGGCGACGGTGTTTCGTCAGCCCCGCGCCGAGCTATGGCCGATCTGGAACCCACGGGACGAAGGCAGTCCGGTAGATGCTCGCTTTCGCCAGCGCCCGCCGAGCAATGCTCTGGTCGAAGAGGTCAACTGGTCGGACAACCCGTTTTTCCCGCAAGGCATGGAGAAGCTGCGAGCCCGCGAGGAGCAACGACTTGATCCGGCGACCTATGCACACGTCTGGGAGGGGGCCTATCTGGTCAACTCCGAGCGCCACGTCTTCAACGGCAAGGTGCGGGTCGAGGACTTCACGCCAGCCGAGGGCTGGGATGGGCCATACCAAGGCACAGACTTCGGCTTTAGGCCCGATCCTCTGGCTGCTGTTCGTGTCTGGGTGCATGACGAACGGGTGTTCATCGAGCACGAGGCCTACGGCACCGAGGTAGAGATCGACGGGATGGCGGCGTTCATCACGGCCCGCATCCCCGACTTCGCCAAATACGTCACGCGGGCCGACAGTTCGGAGCCCAAGACAATCAGCTACGCCAAGCGCCACGGACTGCCGCTCATGGAGCCGGTGAAGAAGTGGCCCAATAGCGTGATGGAGGGTGTCCGCTTTCTGCGCGGCTTCCGCGAGATCGTCATTCACCCGCGCTGCAAGAACACGGTGCGGGATTTTCGGCTCTACAGCCACAAGGTCAACAAGGCGGGTGACATTCTGCCCGACCTCGAAGACGCCAACAACCACGCGCCCGACGCGGTTCGCTATGCGCTCGCGCCTCTCATCAAGGGAGGAGCGCCCGTCGCGCTGTTCGGCAGATACTAGGAGGGGCATTTGTCCGCACCTGACACCACGTCCTCTGCCTATGACGCGATGAAGCCCTATTGGGACACGGTTGCAGCCATCATGGGCGGCACCGAGGCCATGCGTAAGGGCGGCGAGACGTATCTTCCGCGGTTCGACGGCGAAAGCCTTGAGCGTTACGAGATCCGCCGCAAGCACGCCAAGTTCACCAACATCTTCGGCGACATGATCGAGACGCTGGCGAGCAAGCCGTTCGCCGAGGAGATTACCCTTAAGGACGGCACGAGCGAGACCATCAGGGCGCTGGCTGAGAACATCGACGCTCGCGGCAACCGTCTGGACGTGTTCGCCAAGGCTGTGTTCTCGGCGGGCCTCGCTAAGGGCATTGACTGGGTGTGGGTGGACTATTCTCGCGCGCAGCCCCGCACCGATGGCAAGCCTCTGTCTGTGGCTGAGGAAAAGGCCCAGCGCCTTCGCCCGTATTGGGTGCGCATCCCTGCTGAGCGTATGCTGGCCGTCTATACCGACACGGTGGACGGTGAAGAGCAGGTCGTTCATGCCCGCATCCGAGAGGACGGCGTGCGCCGCGACGGCTACAACGAAGTGGCTGTCGAGCGCATCCGTGTCCTTGAGCGTGAGCCCCTGACGGACGGCGACGGCAAACATATCGGCTATGGCCCTGCCATCTTCCGACTGATGGAAAAGTCTGCTGCTGGTCGCGCTCGCAAGGCAACGTGGACAGAGATCGACAGTGGCCCAATCACGATTGGTGTCATCTCGCTGGTGCCCTTCATCACTGGAGAGCGCAAAGATGGCGGCTGGGAGATCATCCCGCCGTTCAAGCCGGTGGCAGAGCTTCAGGTGGAGCACTATCAGGCCGAAGCGAAGCTGAAGAGCATCTCCGAT
Organism: uncultured Brevundimonas sp.; assembly: GCF_947305955.1. Classification (GTDB taxonomy): domain Bacteria; phylum Pseudomonadota; class Alphaproteobacteria; order Caulobacterales; family Caulobacteraceae; genus Brevundimonas. The sequence goes on along the minus strand of NZ_CAMZFB010000039.1, from coordinate 27,238 downwards.
CTGACGGGCTACCCGATGCTGGTGGGCAAGGGCATCAACCCGCCTATCGGTGCTGACGGCAAACCGATTGCCGCCCCTGTGGGACCGCAAGCCGTGCTCTACGCCCCGCCGCATGGCGAGACGGGCACGTCGGGCGACTGGAGCATCATCGAGCCGAACGGCACTAGCCTGACCTTCCTCGCCAAGCAGGTCGAGACTATCGAAGGCCAGATGCGCGAGCTTGGCCGACAGCCCTTGATCGCCACGACGGGTATCACGGCTGTGGCGGCGGCTTACTCCAGCCAGAAGGCTACCTCGGTCATTCAGGCGTGGGCGCTGTCGCTGAAGGATATGCTCGAGCAGTGCCTGAAGTTCACGGCCATGTGGCTTAGCGAAGCCGTCGAGCCGGAACTGGTGTGGAACCTTGACGACATCGACCTGACGATTGGCGACGAGAACAGCATCAATGCGCTGACGGCCATGCGGGCCAAGGGTGACATCAGCCGCAAGACCTATTGGGCTGAATGCAAGCGCCGTGGCGTGCTGGGTGCCGACTTCGACGCCGACACAGAAGAGGTGCTGCTGGCGAGCGAAGCGCCCGACGAGGACACCGAGGACGACCTGAAGGCCGCCGCGGGTGCCCAATGAAGACGGCCCTCGTTTTAGGGGGCGGTGAAGGGCTCTGGCGGGATGTGGAGCGGGCCTTGCAGCTTGGCTCCTATGACGTGGTGGTGGCCTGCAACGACGCGGCCTCGGTCTGGCCGGGAAGGCTGGATGCGGCGGTGTCGCTTCATGCCGACCGTTTGGCTATGTGGCTGGAGCGGCGTACTTGTGCCGGGCTGCCTCGACCGCTCAACGTCTATGGTCACGAGGAGGCCGAGCGCGAGTTCGGCGACCTGCCATGCTTTACGGGCTTTGTGCCGTATCGCTTTGACGGGCAAGAGGACACAGGCTCTTCCGGCCACTTCGCCTTGAAGGTCGCACTCACTGAGATGGGCGCTGATCGGGCGGTTCTTTGCGGGGTGCCGATGGCTCCCTGTTCTCACTTTTTCGATGCCATCGCGTGGGCAGGCGCAGAGCCCCACAAGCGCGGCTGGCTTCAATCCCTGCATCACATGCGAGGGCGGGCGAAATCCATGAGCGGCTGGACTGCCGAGCTTCTGGGCGAGCCAACGACTGAATGGCTGAGGGGTGATCCTGAAGCCTGACCTAGCGCGGGAAGCGCACATAATCCGGGAAGGAGCAAGCATGAGCCTCAAGGCCGTGTTGGATAAGCTGGACGACGCCCCTGAGGCCGTCCGTGGTTTTTATGCCGAGAAGGATGGCAAGTTCATCCTCAACGTCGAGCCGGTGGGTGGTTACTCGCTGGAGGACGTGGGCGGGCTGAAGAAGGCGCTGGAGACCGAACGCGGCTCTCGTAAGCAGCTTGAGGCCGATGTGGTCAAATACAAGGACCTCGACCCTGACCGCGCCCGCGCAGCCTTGGCCGAACTGGAAGAGCTGAAGAAGCTCGACCCGACCAAGGAAGCTGACAAGATTGCCAACACCAAGTTTGAGGCCGCGAAAGCCCAGCTGGTTGAGGCCCACGGCAAAGAGATTGCCCCGCTGAAAGAGCGCAATAGCAAGCTTGAAGCCACGGTGGATAAACTGGTCCGTCAAGCCCAAGCGACCGCGGCGCTGGCCAACGCCAAGGGCTCGGTCGAGCTGCTCCTGCCGCACGTCCTGCAGCACACCAAGGTCATCGAGACCGAAACCGGCGAGTTTGCCGTGCGTGTTGTGGACGCCAATGGAAATGAGCGCATTGGCGACAACCAAGGCGGGGCCATGACCCTCGACCAACTGGTCGCTGAGATGCGCCAATCTGAAACCTTTGCCCGCGCCTTCGATGGTTCGGGTCACTCCGGCACCGGCAAGCAAGTCGATGTGTCTGGAGGCAAGAACAAGGCTGACGTGGGCGGAACGCGAGAAGAGCGCCGAGCCTACTTCGCCCAGAAACTCGGCCAGTCCTCCTAGGACAGTGCCGCAGCCGCGTCTCGGGGATCGAGGCGGGCAATCAGGGCCGGGATAGCCCTCCCAAAACCCCGAGACAAACCAACAACATAAGGATAAGGACCCATGTCCCTGTCGCACATGAAGGTGTTCAATGACACCTACCAACCGGCCATCATCGAGACGCTTGCTCAGATGGTCGAGAAGTTCAACGAAGCCTCGAACGGCGCGATCCGCCTGACGACCGATGGCTTTGGCGGTGACTTCCTGCAAGAGAGCTTCTTCGCCTCGCTGCACGCAGCGCAACGCCGCGTCGACCGCTACGCCACCAACTCGTCGGCATCGCCGACCGACCTGACCCAGCTGCAACACAACTCGGTCAAGGTCGCCGGTGGCTTTGGCCCGGTTGTGTTCGAGCCGTCGCAGCTGACGTGGCTGAACAAGCCGACCGCCGAGGGTGTCGAGGTCATCTCGCGCAACTTCGCCGAGGCCATGCTGAAGGATCAGCTCAACACCGCGATTGCCGCCCTGGTGGCCGCTCTGTCGGTGGCTGCTGACAGCAAGTTCGATGTGTCGGCCCTGTCGGCTGGCAAGAACGAGATCACTCAGTCGGCCCTGAACAACAGCCACGCGCTGTTCGGTGACGCGTCGAGCAACCTTGTGGCTCAGGTCATGACCGGTGCGATGTATCACAAGCTGATCGGCCAGAACCTCGCCAATGCTCAAGGCCTCTACAACGCAGGCTCCGTCCGCGTTCTGGACGTGCTGGGCAAGGCGGTCATCGTCACCGACGCTCCGGCGCTTTACACCGCACCGGTGACCTCTCCGGCAACCGCTGGCAAGGACCGCGTGCTGTCGCTGGCCGAGGGTGCTGCGATTGTTCACGATGGTGGCGACATCATCTCGAACATCGACACCCGCAACGGCAAGCAGCGCATCGAGACCACCCTGCAAGTGGACTACACCTTCGGCCTCGGCCTGAAGGGCTATGCTTGGGACACCGCCAACGGCGGCAAGTCCCCGACCGACGCCGAGATTGCGACCGGTTCCAACTGGGATCGCATCGCCACCAGCGTCAAGCACACCGCGGGCGTCATCGCCATCGGCAAGGCCTGATGACCATGGGGGGAGGTTTCGGCCTCCCCCCCCCACCCTTCCAGCAGAGAGAAACACATGGCACGCGCCCACAAGGTCAAGGCCGCAAAGGCCCCCGAAAAGCAAGACCTGCCCGCCGCAAAGGGCTTTGAGATTATCTACTCGCAGCAGGACAGCGACTTCGTTACGGGCCGCGCCTACTCGAACCCCCGCTTTTTCACTACGCCGCGCCATGGCGTGAGCAAGGTCTACATCGTCGGTGACTGGCCCAACATCCGCGAAGCCTACGAGGCGCTCGGCGTTGAGGTCGAGCAGCTGGACAAGGCCCCGGAGCCGGAAATCACCGCGCCGCCGCTGAGCGAAGAGCTGGCGAAGACCATCCAAGAAACCTTCGACTGAGGCAGTCATGGCCCTATCCGTTGACCCTGCAACCGCAGACAGCTTTGCTACGCTGGAAGAGGCGAACGCCTATGCTGCGGCCCAAGGGCTGACGGCATGGGCCACGGCTCCCGACAGCCCGCCTGATGCCAAAGAGGCCGCGCTGCGTCGTGCGACCTCGCACCTGTCCGGTGCTTATAACTGGATAGGCAAACGCACCGGTGGCCGCGACCAGACACAGGCGTGGCCTCGTACCGGTGTCACCGACCGCGAAGGCGAGCCCATCGCAGACGATGAAATCCCCGTCGAGGTGAAACACGCCTGCATCATCATTGCCGCCCAGGAGCTTGAACAGCCGGGCAGCATGGATCCGCAGATGATCCCCGCCCAGCGCGTCAAACAAGAGACGGTCGGCCCGATCTCGGTGACCTACGCCGATGGCGGCAATGACCCTGCCGATGTGCGGCCGGTGCTGCTGAAGGTGAAGGACCTGCTGGCTGGCCTCTATCACCCTGACAATGCGGGAACGGCCCTGTTCGGCTCGTCTATGCGCTCATGAGCTTTCACCAAAGGGCACAGGCGACTGCAACGTCGATGATCGCCCGCTATGGACAGGCTGCAGTGCTCCGTAAGGTCACGGCGGGCACCGGCTACAACCCGACCGAAACCACGGCCGACCATGACTGCCAGATCGTCGTGCAGGCCTATCGAAACTTCGAGATCGACGGCACGCGCATCCAAAGCGGAGACAAGCGCGTTCTGGTCTCGCACATGGCTCAAACCCCCACCACGCAAGACCAGATTGTGATTGCGGGCGAAAGTCATGCTATTGTCAGCGTCAAGCCGCTTTCACCGGGCGGTGTTGTGATTATGTGGGAAGTGCAAGCCCGTCTATGAGCAGCCCCAACGCGCTCGCCTCTGCCGCCTTGATGGAACTGATCTCTACCGGTCAGGCCGTGCAGGCGGCTGTGTTGCGCGGAGCGGGGCGCGAAGAGGTCGATGCCCTGCGTGACAAGGCCCGCGATATTGCGGATGCCTACATCGACAACTGCCACAGCGCAGCGCAGCAAGCGGTTGAAATCCTGAAGGACTGACGATGGCCCAAGGAACGCGCCAGAAGGTCTATGAGGCCTTGCTGGAGCGGTACGGGCGCGAGGTAGCCGACGCATTCTTGCGCTCGGTCGATGCCATGCGCTCTGCTGCTGACAGACAGCGCCTGATGGTCGCCATTCAGGCCAATGACCTCGAAGCCGTGCTGGAAGCCCTGCGGGTGTCCGAAGCGGCCTATGAGGACATGCTGGAGAGCCTTCGGGCCACCTACATCGCAGGCGGTAAGGCTGCAGAAGCCATTGCGGCCGACATCGTATTCAGCGCCCGAAACCCCCGTGCCGAGGCATGGCTGCGAGATCATTCGTCTGAACTGGTGCAGCAGATCGTGCAAGACCAGCGCGAGGCTGTCCGAACGGTGCTGACGGGCGCCATGGAGCGCGGTGCCAACCCGACCTCGACCGTCACCCGCCTTGTTGGAGCGACCGATCGTTCCACCGGCAAGCGCGTCGGTGGCGTGCTGGGCTTGACCAATGCTCAGGCGGGCTATGTGGTCAATGCACAGGCAGAGCTTGAGGCGGGCGACCCTGCCTCGCTCAACAGCTACCTAAACCGCGCACGACGCGACAAGAGATTTGACCGGTCCATCGAGAAGGCCTTGGCCAACGGTGAACCGGTCCCCCCAGAAACCATCCGCAAGGCCACGATTGCCTATGAGCGCCGTCTGTTGGCGCTGAGGGCTGAAACGCTGAGCCGCACCGAGGCTATGACCGCGCTGCATCAGGCCCAGCACGAGGCGCTTTTGCAGGCTATCGACGCGGGCAAGGTTAAGGCCAATCAAGTCCGCCGCGTCTGGCGCTGTGCGGTCGATACGCGGGTGCGCGAGAGCCACCGCTTCCTGCACTCCGACAGTGTGGGGCTTAACGAGAAGTTCAAGACGCCTTCGGGTGCTGAGTTGCTGTTTCCGGGCGATCCCTCGGCCCCGGCTGCGGAACGCATCAACTGCCGGTGTTGGGTCGAGCATCGTATCGACTTCCTTGCCAATCTGAGGTGACGCTATGGCTTCGTCAGGCGCCGCGCAAATCACCGCATGGGTCGCCAAGACGAAAGAGCGCATCGCGGCTGTCCGCAACGAAAGCGTTCAGCGGGTTGTGGAGGCCATGCAGACGCCCGTCGGGGCTGGCGGTAATATGCCGGTCGATACGGGCTTCCTGCGGGCCTCTCTGGTCGCCCAGATCGGCTACGGGGTACCGCCTCTAAGGGATAGGCCGGACAGCGACGCCAAGCACAGCTGGAACCCCGTCGGCATTCAACTGGTCCTTGCGGAGGCTGAGGCTTCCGACACCATCACCATCGCTTACAGCGCCAACTACGCCCGACATCAGGAATACGGCACCCATGGTCGAACCGGCCGCCGCTTCGTGGCTCTAGCCGCTCAGCAATGGCCGCAAATCGTCGCCGAAGTGTGCCGCGAGGCGCAGAGCCGCGCAGGAGGCTAACCCATGCAAAAGGTCACAGACGCCCTGCTCTCACGAGTGGGGTCTTTGGTGCTGTCTCCGGTCCTGCCGGTGGCCTATCCGGGCCTGTCGTTCGCCCCGCCGTCCGATGGCAAATATCTGCGGGCCGAGGTGTTCCACAACGCGGCCAAGTGGGAGGGCGCGACCGCGGGGCGCATGGATCAGGGACTGCTGCAAGTCACGGTTGTCTGGCCCAAGGGCAAGCCCACTATCCAGCCGATTACCGTGGCCGATGCCGTGATGGCGCATTTTGCCAAAGGCACCGAGATGGTCAGCCAGGGCCGTAAGGTCACCGTGACCGCCGAGCCCGTCATGGCCACGCCGATCTACGAGGACAGCTCGACGCTGGTTCCCGTCACCATTTCGTGGGCCTCGGCCTGACGAAACGCCCAAAGCCGGGATGGGCACCGGCTTCATCACACATCTGAAGGAGCCATCCCATGGCTATTGCACCTACGACCGGGGCCAAGGTCTATATCGGCCCGACCACTGCTGCCTCGACCGCTTCGGCCTATGCCGCACTGGCCTATAAGGAAATCAAGAACGTCGAGACCATCGGCGGCTTTGGCGACACCGCCTCGGTGATCGAGTTCACCTCGCTGGGCGACGCTCGCGTGCGTAAGCGCAAGGGTGTCCGCAACGCGGGCGATATGACCATCACGGTCGCCAATGACCCGCTGGATCAAGGCCAACGCGCTGTAGTGGCCGCTGAAGCCACCGAGTTCCCCTATGCCTTCAAGGTGGTGCTGGCAGACGGTGCGGATTCCAACGACACCGACTCAACCTTCTATTTCCACGCGCTGGTTGGCGGCGTGCCTCTGTCGGACCTGTCGGCAAACGAGATCGTCAAGCGCGCCTTCTCTCTGCTGATCGACAGCCCGATTATCGAAGTGCCGTCGACGGCCGTATCGGGCTCGTAATCACCAACCTCCCATCAACTCAAGGCCGGGGTCGCGCCCCGGCTTCTTTTAGGAGCAAGTCATGGACTTCGCCCAACTCGACACCTGCAAGCTGGCTGACGATGGCGTTCAGCATCACATTGTCGGCCCTGACGGTGCGCCGCTGTACACCGATGACAAGCCGGTGACCCTCACCCTGCTGGGAGCCGACAGCGCCAAGCTGACTGCGATCAGCAACCAGCACGCCAATGCCATCTTGCGTAATCGCAACCAGATGCAAGTGACGGCCGAACTGGCCATGACGAACGAGATCAAGCGCCTCGCGGCCGCGACGGTCGGCTGGGACGGCATCGTGCTTGAGGGCGAGCCTCTGCCGTTCAGCGAGGACAATGCCGCGATGCTCTATCGCCGCTTTCCTTGGCTGCGCGATCAGGTCCGCACCTTCATCGACGACCGTGCAAATTTCTTGAACGCCTCACCGAAGAGCTAACCCTTTTCGCTGAGGCCGTATTCAGCAAGGCCAAGGGCCAGACCGACCTCGAAGTGCCAGAAGGCGGCGAAATGGTCTGGCAGGCCTTTCTGGACCTCATGGGAACCAGACAGGTCGGCATGGGGGTGGTCGGCCCCATCACCTTCACCGAAATCGCCGCCTACAACGATCTCACGCTGGCCGGTCTTGGCCCCTGGGAGGTCGCCACGATCCGCAAAATGGATCTGGCCGTGATGCGAAAAGCCACCCCCAGCAAATCGACTGACGCCATTTCGACCAAAGACACCAAGGGCGTTGGCGACCTGCTCAGAACTCTAAAGGCGAAGAAGGAGGCTCAGCATGGCTGATCTGGCTGTTTTGGGTATCCGCGTAGAAAGCGACCAGGTTGCGGTCGCTGAAAAGCGCCTTGACGGGATGACCGGTTCGGCAGGCAAGGCCGATGCGGGGTTGGAGGCGCTCGCTAGGGCTGCGCGTCTTGCTGCAGACGGCGTTACGAGAGTTCTGCAATCGATTGATCAGACTCTGAAAAATCTGACTGCATTTGTGATGGCCCAAAAGCAGGCAGAACAGGCGGCGGTTGAAGTCGCTGTTGCAGTAGAGAAGGAGCGCCACGCTGTTGATGCGGCCTCGGCTGCGCATATCCGATATTCGCACTCATTCAAGGTGGCGACAGAGGCGGCTAACTCCGCCTCTGTCGCGATCGTTAACGCGACACGCGAGATCGGCCAAGCCGATAGCCACATCGCGGCTTACCACGCTCACCTGCGGTCATCTGTCCCGCAAGTGGACGATCACGTCTTAGCGTGGCGCAGATACCAACAACAGCAGAGCAAGGTGCAAGGGGCTGTTAAGCTGACCGCTCATGATATGCTCAACCTGACGCGACAAGGCGCGGATGTGGGCGTCACGCTCGCCATGGGGATGAACCCTCTGATGGTGGCCTTGCAGCAGGGACCTCAGCTTTTTGACGGCCTGCAGGTAGCGGCCATGCGTTCCGGGACGACAGTGGGCGCGGTCGCTAGAGCAATGGGGGCGGCTATATGGGCAGCTCTCGCACCCTTGTTGCCCATCATCGCAGCTATTGCTGCTACTGCTGCGGTGATGGCGGCGACAATCGGTCTTGCGGCTCGCTCGATGAACAAGGAGTTCGGCGACCTGACCAAGGGCATGGGGCTGACGGAAAAGCAGCTCGAAAAGGTCGAGAACAAGGGCGTCACCATGGGCGACGTTGTTGTCGGGACGCTGAAATACATCGGAAAGTCGATCTACGAGGTGATCGAGCCTGCCGTGTCGAAGATCAGCGAATGGTTCAGCAAGGCCATGGACTGGACGGCCGACATTCTCGTGAATGCCAACAAGATCATTGTCGGCACCTTCCTCGGCTCATTTCGCGCCATCAAGGCCATCTGGGGCGACCTGCCGAAGGTCATGGGTGATCTGGCTATTTCGGCAGCCAATGCCGTGATTGGCGCAATCGAGGCCATGATGAACAAGGCCGCGGCGATGTATAACCGCTTCCTGCCGCAAATCCGCGTGCTGATGGCTGCCTCGGGCAATATCACAGGTGCCGCTAGCGCAACGGAAATCAAGCCGGTCAATATCGACCGGATTGCCAATCCCTATTCAGGAAGCGCACGGCAAGCTGGCGAAGATATGGGGCAGGCCTTCGTTGAAGGGGTTATCGAAGGTGTTGCCTATGTTGATCGCCAAATCGATGGCCTGCGCGACAGTATCCGTGAGACAGCACAGGACCGTATCCGTCGAGAGGCTGGAGACCCCGAGCGCCGTCGTGAGCGGAGGGGCCGCAAGGGCAAATCCGAAGAAGAGCGCCTGGCCGAAGAGATCAAGCGCTACATCGACAGCCTGAAGGAGCAGGCGGCAACGCTGGGCATGAACGCCATTGCGGCCAAGCAGTGGGAGATCGCCCAGAAAGCCGCTCTGGCTCCGACTGCAGCCCTGCGCGAAGAGGTCGAGCGTGCGGGAGCTGCGCTCATCGACAAGATGAAGGCCGAGGTCGCCAACACCAAGGCCATGGATGACCAGATCGCGCTGATCGAGCTGGAAGCGCGCCTGATCTCGGCGACCAATGAGGAACGGGCGGTAGCCATCGCCCGTCTGGCCGAAGAACAGCGCCTGCGGGCCGAGGGGCTTACAGAAGCCGACGAAGGTTACGCCCGCGCTATCGAGCGTGCCGGTGATCTGGCCCGCGCCCAGGAGCGCCTGCGACAGGAGCAGGACCGCTATAACGACAGCCTGCGCCTGACGCTGGACCTTGCCCGCCTTAACGATGACGCCATGCGCGACATCGCCGGTGGCCTGCGCGACGTGTTCGGTGAAGCAGGCGGCGCTATCGGCGGGATGCTGACAGGGCTCACCGGTCTGCAGGCCAAGCTGGCCGAGATCGAAGAGCGCCGTCAGGAGATGACCCGCAACGGCACCCTGACGATGGAGCGCGAAATCCTGCTGGAACGCGAGCGCGGCATGGCCACGTCCAAGGCCTATGGCGACATGCTGTCAGCGGCCCGCGGCTACTTCCGTGAGGGCTCAGACGGCTACCGCTTCCTGCTGGCTATCGAACAGGTTTACCGCGCACAGCAGATGTTCGGCATGATGCAGTCGATCCTTTGGAGCAAGAAGGAAACGGCTTCCAAGATCGCCGACAACGCCGCGCAGGCCAAGTCGGGAGCGATTGTCGCCTATGTCAATGCGATCAAGTCCCTGCCCTTCCCTCTGAATCTTGCGGCCGGTGCGGCTACCATCGCGGCTCTGGCAGCTATCGGCCTGAAGATCGCTGGTGGCTCGAAGGGCGGCAGCATCAGCGAGGCGCAAGCAACCAACGACAACAGCGCAAGCCTTGCCACAAGTGCGGTGTCAGCGGTCGGGTCTGTGGCGGCCCAACGCCTCGAGGTTCGCGTGACGGCCGACCGTGAGGGCCTGAATGCCTATGTCGCCAGCACGGCCCGCGAAGTCGCTGCCCCCATGGCCGTTCAGGCAGCCACGACGGCCGTGGCGATGAACCGCCGTGAACAAGTCGCCGCCCAGCGCCGCGCCAGACAGAGCTTCGGATAATGACAATCGCACTTCCGACAGACGTTATCCCGACGTCTATGACGCCGCGCCTGATTTCGCGCAGGCGTGACCTTACGCCGACGTTCGGAGGGCCGGTGACGCGCATCCAGCGTCTCGGCTCGCGCTGGGCCATCGACTTCGAAATGCCGCCGATGGCCTATGTGCAGGCGATGAAGTGGATCGCCGCCCTGACGGCGGGAGAGGGCGACACGGTATCGATCAAGATTCCGCAGCCCTTCTTCGATGTCGGTTCACCCGGCACGCCGCTGGTCAACGGTGGCAGCCAGCTCGGCACCTCCATCAACATCGATGGCCTGTCGTCGACGTACAAGGCGCACGCGGGCCAGTGGTTCAATCTGACGGCCTCCAGCCGCAGCTACCTTTATCAGGTCGCCGAGGACAAGACGGCCGCGTCGGGCGTGATGGCGGGCCTGAAGTTCAATCCCATGATCCGCCGATCTCCAGCTGATAACTCGGCCGTCAACTTCGCCGCGCCGGTTATCGAGGGCTGGCTGGGCGGCAACGACACCAGTTGGACCGTCGATAACGCCATGTGGACGGGCATCAAGTTCACCATCGAAGAACGCGAGTAAAATCATGGCATTGAACTCGTCTTTTGAGGCTGCACTGATAGGTGCGGCCCCATTGGTGTGCCTGTTGCTGGAAATCGTGCTTCCCGACCACACCATCCGTGTAACCGATGGCGCGGCCCAGATCGTTTTCAACAGCAAGACCTACCAGCCGGAAGACAGTGTCTATGGCGTGCTGGATCAGATCGAAGGTGTCGGGGAAAGCCTTGGCACCGAAGCTCCGCGCCTTCAGTTCACCTTTCTACCGGCCTCTTTGCCCGCTCTTGCCGACCTGACCGATCCGACCAATCAGGGGGCATCCGCGAAGGTGTGGTTTGCCGGCGTAAACCCCGCGACCGGATTACTGATCGGCGAGCCGGAACTGCTGTTCAATGGCGAGCTGGACACCATTGAGGTCACGGCCGAGGAAAACCGCACCGTCATCACCTTCGACGTGGCGTCGGCGTGGGAGCGGCTATTCGCGGCCAATGAGGGCAACCGCCTGAACTTCTTCTTCGTCAACGGCCTGTTCCCCGACGCCTACGGCACCGAATACGTGACCAGCATCCAGCGCGACTTGCCGTGGAACTACAACGCGGCCCGCCCTCGCGTGGTCAGCGACAACATCGGCGGCGCGCCTGCCGAATGGGGCGGCGTGCCCATCGGCGGCGGCCAACTCCCCACAACTCGACCGATACCGGACCGAGCACCCCTATGACCCATACCATGGTGAAGCGCGTGGAAGCCGTCGAGGCGACCATAGCGCGATTTAACGGCAAGCCGCTCGCTTACGGCAAAGACGACTGTGCTCGCATGGCCTATTTCGCCATTCGTAAGCATGGCGTCAAAACCCCGATCCTGAAGGCTGGCGCGTACTCTTCGAAGGTCGGCGCAGCCCGCGCTCTGAAGCGCATGGGCGTGAAGGACGTCATCGAGGCGGTGCGCCTGCTGGAACTGCCCGAGATCGCCCCTGCTGCGGCGTTGCCGGGGGACATTCTCGCCCTGCCCGCTGAGCACTTCGGGGGTGCGCTAATGGTCTGCGTCGGAAATGGGCGAGCCTTCGGATACTTCGACGGCAAGTTCCAAGTGGGCGTGCCCGCCATGTTTGAAGCTGCTTGGAGGTCATTGTAATGGCTGACCCTATAAGCGCGGCTGTGACAGCGGTTGTAACGGCAATAAACTCGGCTTTTGTGGGCGTAACCGCCGCCCTAATGCCAAGCGCATCTTTTGCCACGCAAATCGCTGTCGCCAACTTCGCCACCAAGGCCGTGATATTTGGCGGCCTCTCGATGGCTGCCAGCGCGGCCACAATGGCCCTGATGCAGCCCAAGACGGGTGCTGGCGGCTCTCCCATCGCGTTCAAGGCCGACCCTGCCGCGCCGATTGGTGGCGTGATGGGGCGTTCTGGTGTCGGCGGTCGTCAGGTGCATGCCAACGTCTGGGGCAAGGGCAACCTGTTCCTGTCCTACGTGACCGTGCTTTCGCTTGGCCCGATCCAGTCGATTGAGCAGTTCAAGGCCAACGATACGGTTGTGACCTTCCCCGGCTCGCAAGGGTTGGCAGCGAACGTCGAGCCGTACAAAGACAAGATGTGGATGACGTATCGCCTCGGCTTGCCGGGTGATGCGGCCCTCGGCCCGCCGACCGGACAGCCGCAAGGCTCTCCGGGCATGACCGAGTGGACCTCGGCGCACAAGCTGCCGCAGTTCGCCCATGCCTTCTGGACGATGCGGAACAACAGCAAAAACGCATCGTATGAGGGCGGTGTGCCGCGCCCGCTGTGGACCATCCACGGCATGAAGCTGTGGGACCCGCGCAAAGACAGCACCTATCCGGGCGGCTCGGGCTCCCAGCGCCGCGATGACTGGCGCACGTGGGCCTACACCGAGAACCCGCATCTGCACGCACTGGCATGGGTGCGCGGTCACTTCAAGCTGAACACCGATGGCTCGATTGACCGCACCAAGCACATCGCGGGTGTCGGTGCGCCGGATGACGCCATCGACATCGCCGCCTTTGTCTCTGGCGCGAACATCGCGGACGAGAACGAGTGGGTTATCTCGGGCGAATGGACGACGGCCGACGACAAGTGGCAAGTGCTGGTCGCCATGCTTCAGGCAGGCAGCGCCGAACCCATCAACCGTGGCGCTCAAATCTCGATCCGCACCAATACGCCTGTCGCGTCGATCCACACCTTGACTGCGGAAGAGGTTGTGGGGTCGGTCCAGCTCGCCACGATGGTCAGCCGCCGAGACCGCTTCAACACCATTATCCCGCGCTTCCGTTCCGAGCCTCACAAGTGGGAACAGCTGGCCGCAGGGCCTGTTACATCCAGCGTCTATGTCACCGAGGACGGCGGCGAGAAGCGCTCGCGCGAGGTGGCCTACAACTATGTCCGTTCGGCGCAACAGGTCGCCCAGCTGGCCGCCTATGATCTGGCGAACAGCCGCGAGAGCCTGACGGGCACCATTCCGTGCAAACCGCACCTGCTCGGCCTGAAGGTCGGCGATGCCCTCACGGCAAACCTGCCCGAGGCAGGCCTGAACGGCCAGAAGTTCGTCGTCACGCGCCGCAATTTCGACCCGCAGTCCTGCGTCGTCACGCTGGAAGTGCGCTCGGAAAGCGACGGCAAGCACGATTGGGCGCTGGGGCAGGAAGGGGACCCGCCAGCCGCACCGAGCCTGACGGCCATCGACCCGATCCCGCCTGCGCCGGAAGAGGGCGAGTGGACCATCACACCACAAGCCCCGACCTCAGGCGGCATCAGCCAGCCCGGCCTTGAAGTGGTCGGTGAACTGCCTGACGGCATGGTGGCCATGCTGGTCGAGGTCGGGCCGGATGATGAAGGGCCGTGGCGTCAGGTCTATCATGGCCCCGCGCAATCCGAGGCCATCCGTATCACCGGCCTGAACCCCGGCGAGGTCTATTACGTCGCCATCAGCTATTTTGCGGCCAACGGCCACCAGTCAGCGCGAATGATCCAGGGGCCATACACAGCCCCCGCCCTGACGGCTGGCGACGTCATCCCGACTGCGCCGTCCATCGTGGCCCTCGAAGGCGACATCGAGGACCTGTTCGGCGTCACCGAGACACTGAACGGCGACCTCTCGGCGGCCGAGCTGTTGCTGGGTAGCGTGAGTTCGGAGGTGGCGGCGGCACGGGGTGGTCAGTCCAACCTCAACGCACGTATCGCGCAGGTTAATCAGGCCCGCATCGATGGCGACAGTACGAACGCGTCAGCCATTAGCGCCGTTGCGCTGGAGGTCGAGAACGCCCGTGACGGCGAGGCCTCGCTCCTTGCCAAGATCGCGACCGTCGAGACGGCTGTCGTTGATGAGTCAACCGCACGATCTACGGCGATTGGTGTTGTCGAGGCCAAGCTGGTCCCGCCCGTCAACGAATACGCAAACGCAGACCTGTCAAACGGCACTGTGGGGTTTGCGCCGCTGTGGGGCTATTCGGGTCCACTACCGACCGTCACGTCTGATGGTTCCGAAATCCGCGTGCTTAAGGCTGGCGGCGATTGGGACGGCACGAACACCTACTACTGCATCGTCGGTCTGTATGGTGGCCCCGACACGGTTGCCATTACGGGCGGCAGCCGAGTTTGCTGGCCGGTCGCAACAGGTGAAAGGGTCGGCTTTGCCGTCGACGCCCGAACGCGAACGGGCGATGCCAGATGGTCGTTCAGCTTGCTGTGGTGCGATGTCGATGGAGATAACATCACATCTCTAGGAACTGCCGTCACCGCATACGGCGAGGATGAATGGCAGCGCCGTGGTATCATCGGGACGGTCCCGGGCGAAGGCTTTGTCTGGGTCGAAGGTGCGGCCACTCTGGGATGGGATGGCTCGCTCGGCGTGGCCGATATGGCCCTGCGCCGCCCGACATTCGCGCGCCTCGCTGCCACGGCAACGACCCTGCCCGCCTATACGGCTCCGGCCAATGGTCGCCAGATCGGCGAGCTTTCGGCATCGGTGCGCGAGCAAGGCCTTGCGCTCATCGATGTGGAGACGAAGCAGGCGCTTGCTTACTATGAAGTCGTTGCGGCGGCGACAGGGGGCAAGCCTGCCCGCCTGAAGCTGGTGTCGGGTTCGCTAGGCTCTGCGGTCGCGCTGGACTATGACCAGCTCTATCTCGGCGACAATACGGTCGTTGACGACGCGACGGACACCGAACAGACCACCATTGGGTCGAACATTCGGGTGATCGCGAAGGGTGCGCCCTTCGGCGCTGCGGGCAACCTCATTGACTGGTACGGGCCGACCGGCATTGCGCTAAGCGCTATGACGCCAGCCAATGGCTATTTCGGCTTCATGACCACATCGCCGTACGTCTTCAACAATGCGGTTGCAGATGGTGTGGCGACCCTGAGCGTGACGGCGCTGGGTTCGTCGAGCGGCACCACCAACGTTACGATGACGTCGGGCAGCCTGAGCGTGAAGCTGTCGCCGCGTGTGAAGATCTCGGCGGTCATTAGCTATGACGGCGGGTCGCAGATGACAGGCGGTGTCACCGGCACGTTTGCGGTCGAGGTGTTCGAGCAGAACAGTGCGGGCACGACCGTCATCGCGTCCACGACCATGACCGTCAACGGCATCAACGGCGGCGCGGTCAACGACCTGACGGGCGGGCAGATCAACACCTTCCCGATTGGTCAGATGGCCGGAAAATCCGGCAACGTCACTTACGGCATCCGCGTTCGCCGGACCTCGGGCGCGGCCAACTTCATCAACCTTCGCGCAACGCTTTATCTGGAGGTCATCTGATGGCGCTCGAAGAAACGCTTTACACCCATCTGACGGCCATCAACGAGGCGTTCGAAGAGGTTGACGGCGAACTGCCGGCCCGCCTTGAGCGTGTCCGGTCATTCGCCCGCACGGCGGTCCATTCGGTCGCGCCCGGCGAGGACAACTCGGTCGAGGGTATCTGCAAACGTATCGACAAGTTGCGCGATGCGAAGACCGCAGCCGACTTCGCCTATGACTTCGGCGAGACGGTAGCCGTCAACGATGCCAACGAAGAAGAAGCCGCTGGGGTGCGTCGGCTTCAAATGCGAAGCCATGACGTTCAGCGTTGGCTGGCGGTTCACGCAGCGGCACTGACGGCCATCATCGGCGGTCAGCCCGAGACGGTTATACCGATCCGCGCCGAGGATAACTGGAACATCCAGACGACGGCAGCACAAGTTGTCGAGGTACTTACTGCCGCCATCGAGCGCGGCGCAGTCCTGCTCTACTATGGAGCGAACCTCAAGGCGGCAGTTCGCGCAGCTGAAGACCCGACCACGGTCGATATCGTCAACGGCTGGCCGTTCGATCCGGTAGCTGAAGAATGATCGGCTTCGACAAGTCACCGAGCCTCACCATCGAGGGCAAGCGGCGGGCGGTTCTGAACGAACCTCTCGCCGTTTCTTTTGGAGGCACCCCGCTCGTCACCATCCCCGCTGGATACGCGACCGACGGCATGTCCCGGCGCTGGTGGATGCCGAGCAAGTGGGGCCGCTGGCACCCGAAATATCTGCCCGCCTCCATCCTTCACGACTACCTCCTGACAGACACCGACTGGCCCAAATGGCAGATCGATTGGCTGTTCATGGGAGCCCTTCGCGCAACGGGCGTCTCAGCGCATGAAGCGGGACTTTTCTGGTTGGCCGTTAGGACGCGCCGCCGTGGAGCAAACACATGACCGAGCGTACCACCAACGCGCAAATCGCCGCTCAGTTGGCCAGCATTGAAACCCAGCTAAAGCATCTCACGGCCACTGTCGGCGAAGGGCCGGATGACGGGCTGCGAGGCGAGGTCAAGATGCTCGTCGGCGTCAAAAACAAGGGCTGGGGTCTGGTGGTCGGCCTCCTGCTCTTGGCTGGCGGTATCGGCGCGGCGCTCAAGGCCGTCTTTGCGGACCTGCTGAAATGAGCAAGCTTGCCAATTTCCTGACCGGATCGCTCAAGGCCATTCCGCTGGTCCGCTTCGTGCTGATGCTCGGCGGCGGCATCATGGCGACCCTGTTCGTCGCGGTCGCGGCGGCTTGGCTGACGTATGGCCGGTTCCCCGACCTAGAGGCTGTGTGGCTGGCCCGTATCACTGCCGTTGCGCAGATGGGCCTCGCTGCATGGGCCGTGGTGGTGGTGGTGATGATTACCCTCGCGTGGGGGAAGGTCAGCGGCATCAAGCTCAGCAAGGGCGACATGTCCGCAGAGCTTGATCTGGACGACAGTGACTAAACCGATAGCACCTTCACTCCCGCCTCCTGAGCGAGCTGAACCATCACGTCGGTCCCTCGTCCGCCCGGAAACGCGATAACCACGTCAGGCTTGCCAAAGTCCAGCATCCACTTGTTGCGCGTTGGACCTGCGGCTTTACCGAGGTGCTTCCAGTTTGCGGGAAACACGCACGCCGGAAGCTTCCGGTAATGCGCCCATCGCACAGCCAAATCGTCAGCACCCGTCGCGCCTCCGGCAATCAGGAGCGTGATGGGCTGCTTGGCGTGGAAGTCCTCTAGCACTCGCTGGAGCAAGCGCCAGTCGCTGAAGTCTCGGCCACCGCAGACAAGCAATCTCATACCTAGAACATACCACGAACAGGAGGCCACACCAATGGCTTACCGTTTCTCGCAGCGCTCGCTGACGAGCCTCCAAGGCGTGCATCCCAATCTGGTCAGGGTCGCCCATCGCGCCATACAAATCACCTCGCAGGATTTCGTCGTCACTGAGGGCGTGCGAACGAAAGAGCGGATGTGGGAGACATGGGGCAAGGGCCGCACCGTGGCCACCTGTGCGTCGAAGGGTGTTCCGGCCAAGTACGCCAAGCCAAAGGAGGCTAAGGTGACGTGGCTGGCCGACCCGCTGTCCTCCAATCACCGCGCCATGGCCGATGGCTACGGCCACGCAATCGATGTTGTCCCGTATCCGGTGGACTGGGACGACGACAAGAAGTTCCACGCCATCGCCAAGGCCATGAAGCAGGCGGCGCAGGAACTGGGCGTGCGCATCTCGTGGGGTGGCGACTGGACCAAGAACCGTGACCTCCCGCATTTCGAGCTGGCCCAATGAACATCGGATCAATATTCCCAAGCCGCCTGACCATCATCGCCACCGTCATCTGTTTGGTGGCCGTGCCTCTGGCAGTGTTCTCGTCCTATGGGTGGGGCCTGTCTCACCGCGACTTCGTGCGGGTGGATGGCGAACTGAAGGAAGAGCGTGCCCAGCACGCGGCCTGCCAGCTCGACCGCGCCCACGCGCAGACGGCGCTCAGGAACCAGTCGGCCCAGATCGAAGCGCTCGCCGCTGCAGGAGAGGTCGCCAAGGCCGAAGCCGAGGCCCGCGTGAAAGAGGCTCAAACCCGCGCCCGAGCCGCAGAGCGCGAGGTTCACCGCATCCTCGCAGAGCAAAAGCGCGAGGGTGAAACGGCATGCGATGCGGCATTCCGGCTGATTATGGAGACCGTCCAATGAGGATCGCCGCTCTTCTGGTCGCACTGCCCCTGACCGCGTGCGCCCCGACCGTCATCACCAAGACCGAGTATGTCGAGGTGAAGGTTCCGGTGCCAGTCCCGTGCACGGTGAACATCGGCCCCGCGCCGGAATACGCGGACACCGCAGAGGCCGTGCAAGCCGCACCGGACATCTTCGAAGCCGTGAAGCTTTTGCTGGCAGGGCGCGAACAGCGCATCGCCCGCGAGGCCGTCACGACCGCAGCCCTTAGCGGCTGCACCCCCAATCCGTAGAACCGGAGCCGCTGATGCAGAGCCACGGCCTGACCGAAGAACTTGCGAACTATGCGACCACGGACAAGCAGCGCGAATGCCTTGCTGCGGTTCTTGAACATGGTAGCCAGAGAGCAGCGGCAAAGGCGCTGGGGATCGCACAAAGCGGCCTGAATGACCACTTGAAGCGCCTGAAAGCCCACGCAGCCCGCAAGGGGTATGCGCCAGGGCACTTCGCCTCCGGCGTTCCTGAAGGCTACCTTCAAGGCAAAGTCACGGTCCAGCGCAATGCTCACGGCGAGGTCGAGCGCACTTGGGAGCGCATGTCTCCCGACCAGATGCAGACCATCGCCGCATAGGAACCCAGACCCGCCCTGCCCGTTCAATCGGAGCAGAGGCGGCTGCACGGAGGAGAGGCCCGCCCTAATGCGCTCCTCCACCTTTCGCACGTTCCCACCACAGATCGTCCAACGCGGCCATCGGCCTGACAGTCTTTGGCCGTTTCGGCTCAGCCATGGGGCCGCATAGCACAAAAGCAGAACAAAACCCTAGTTGCTCTCTGGTTCGATTGAACCGGATTGAACCGATATTCCTGATCTGTTCACGGCCAAATGCTGAATTAAGGCACGGCCACGCCTATACTTTTCAATGTTTTGGGCGCAGAGAACTCCGTTCACACCGAGGGGGTCACAGGTTCAATCCCTGTCGCGTCCACCATCTCTTCTTCCCTGACATTGCAAAGCTTTGTTTCGGCACGACAGTGGTCTGCGGATTGGCTTGACGTCTCAACTCTTACGGGTACCCATGCTTTGGAGCATTAGGGAACCGCGATATGAAAAGAGTTGCTGCGTCGTTGCTGGCCCTCGCGCTGGTGGGTTGTAATCAGCAGGCCTCCAAGGATGCCCCCGCCGCTGGGGGCGATACCGCGGTCGGTGCCGAGCTTTGCACGGCTGACCAGACGGCCCAGCAGGTCAAGCAACTGGTTTTCCGCGCCGCTGGCGACGTGGCCAATGTCGATCCCGTGCTTCTGAACGATCTGGCGATGGAGACGACGGCGACCATTTCGGGGCCTGTGCTTCAGGGCGTGGACGAGGCACTGAAACGCACCTCGTGCGCGGGTCGGCTCAGCATCGCCCTGCCCGCCAGCGCACAGCCCTTGTTTGGCCGGGACAAACTGCAGGCCGATATCCAGTATTCGGTTCAGCCAGCCGCTGATAACTCCGGCCCCGTCTATCAGGCCACAGGCACCGATCCGATTGTCACTGCGCTGAGCCGTCAGGATCTGACGAAGTGGAGAACCGGCACCACGGCTGCCGCCGCGCCTAGCACCGCAGCACCCGCACAACCCGCCGCCTCTGCTCCCGCTGCAGCCACCGCCTCGCAGCCCACCACCGTCAGAGGCCAGTCGGCCCGCAGGGCATCCCAGTTCCAACCCAGCTTTGACTGCGCCCGCGCCTCGACCCGCGTGGAGCATCTGATTTGCGGCAATGAGTCACTGTCACGGCTTGATCGCCAGATGGCCGCTGTCTATCGCGCGGAACGCAATGATCCCAACGCCCTCGCCCGCCAGCGTGCATGGCTGCAAAAACGGAACGCCTGCACGACCGAGGAATGCCTGCACGACGTCTATGCCCTGCGGGTGGGCCGCTGAGGCGTTGTTTTCCGATGCGGAAGCAAAAATAGTTTCCTATAAAATTCAATGAATTGGGTGTTTGGCGAAATTTTCTCGAATTTCGGCGGCACCCTTTTCATCTTCAGGCGTTGCCGTATCTAGTCACAGTCCCGATTCACTGATGGCACGCTTTGTGGGGGAGCGCGCCATAACGGGTTCGTAGCGTCGCCTCACTCAAATTACAGGATACGCTCGCATATGTCGGATGCACTCGCTGGCCGTCGCGTTTTGATCGTGGAAGACGAGTCGCTCGTCGCCATGCTGCTCGAAACCATTCTCGAAGATCTGGAATGCCAGATTGTCGGTCCCGCTGGCTCGGTCGAGGAAGGCGTCAATGTCGCCAAGGCACAGGACATCGATGCCGCCCTGCTGGATGTGAATGTCGCGGGGCAATATGTTTTCCCTGTCGCGGAATGTCTGAAAGAGCGCGGGATACCTTTCGTCTTCTCAACCGGTTATGGCGAAGGCGGCTTGCCGGACCAATGGCGCGGCCATCCGACGATCCAGAAGCCCTTTACCGAGGTGGCCGTGCGCGACGCCTTGGCTCAGGCCCTGTCGGCCTGATCGATTTAGCCGTTCCTTTCGGGGGCAGGTTTGGCGTACAAGAACGGGCCGGATTATTCCGGCATGTCGCTTGACCCCTTGTGTGAATTCCTATGCGCAATCTGTCCCTGTCTGTTTTGGCGATGGTTCTGGCCGGCACACTGGCTGCCTGCTCTGACAACTCCACCCAGCACACGGTCGACGGTGATGGCCTGCGCGTGGATGTGGTCGCTCCCAAGGAACCGGAAATCGTGCCGACCCAGGGCCAGCTCTCGGTTGGCGAGTTGGCCGATGGCTATGACCACGCCGCCACCATGCAGCGGGCACAAGAGTTCGAGACGGTGGACGAGGACCTCGGCACATCATGGAACGACGAGTCCTGGGCCTATGAGGACGGAACCGGCCCTGCCATCAAACAGGTCCCCCAGTCCGAGCCGGATAAGGACGTAAAGGTCACCAAGGTCCCCGCGAACTAAATCGCCTAGCGGACCGGTACCAGAGGCACCCGCTTCAAATGCGCCAGACTGGGCGCATTCACACAGAAACAGACCGTCTTCAGCTGGCGCGTCATCAGCTGGAAATGCGCGATCACCGCCTCGGTTGATTGCGTCGCGGCGTTCAGAACGCCCGCAGCCACACCCACAACATCGGCCCCCAAGCGTATAGCCTTGGCGGCATCCACGCCGTCGCGGATGCCGCCTGAACCGATCAAGACGGTGGACGGCAGTGCATTGCGCGCCTCGGCAATCGCACGTGCCGTGGGGATGCCCCAGTCGGCAAAGGCGGCTGCGTGTAACTGGTCTTCCAGCTTTTCCGAGCGTTGCCCCTCGACCAGAGCCCAGTTGGTGCCGCCGCTGCCTGCCACATCAATCGCGGCAACGCCCATCGCCACCAGACGCTGGGCGGTAAGGGCGGAAATACCCGCCCCCGTTTCCTTGACGATCACTGGCACGTCCAGTTCGTGGACCAGCGCATTCAGCGCCGCCGCCACGCCCCACCAGTCCCTGTCCCCTTCCGGCTGACAGGCTTCCTGTAAGGGGTTCAGATGCACGACAAGGGCGTCGGCATCGATCATGTCGATGATACGAAGGGCCTCGTCCCGCCCAAAACCGCGCGTCAGTTGCGCGGCACCGATATTGGCGAGGATCGGCGTATCCGGCGCCCGATGGCGCAGACTGCGCCCAAAGCCGGGCAACTCGCCATCGGCGTCCAACGCGCCCCGCTGCGAGCCGACAGCCAAGGCCAGCCCCAAATGCTGGGCCGCCTCGGCCAGATGGATGTTGATGGCCTCGGCCCGTTCCGGGCCGCCCGTCATGGCGCTGATCAGGAACGGGGCCAGCAGACGCCGTCCAAGGAAATCGACGCCCAAATCGATCTTGTCGTGATCGATGTCCGGCAGCGCCTCGTGGATGAAGCGCCAGTCCTCAAAGCCCGTCGTCAGTGCATGCCGCCCCTTTCCCGATAGAACGACATCGAGATGCTGGTCCTTACGCGACACGGAAAAGGGGTCAGTCATGCACTCACGCGGTACAGTTGGATAGGTCCGACAGCCTTACGGTTGCGGCTCGACGATCAGGGAATAGTCGCCAGTCGAGTTGGCCTGGAAGCTGGTCACGCGAACAACGTATTCGCCATCGTTCGGCGCGGACCAGATCAGACGCGAGTGGGTGTCGGACAGGCCGTCATCGTCCTGCTTGCCCCAGCTAGAACCCTCGGCGCTGGCGCTGCGCACCATCACCACGGCGTCAAACGTCGGTGCCACAAGGATGAAACGCAGCTTCTCGTCCTTGGAGGCGTGGAAGGTGTATTCGTCATAGAAGGCACCGCTGCCAATGCCGCCTTCGGAGGTGTTGTCCCTGTCGCTCAGGCTACCGCGCACGGTCGAGCCGACCATGACGCTGCCGCGCTCGGGCTTGGGACCACGATCCGTCAGGCGCAGCTCATAGCCGCCGCGCTCGTCCGACTGATAGCTGCTGGCACGGATCACATATTCACCCGTCTCGGGCACATCGAACAGAATGCGCGAGTCCGTGCCGCGCCCTGCCCCGTCGTCGTCGGTGACCATAGCGTCGAAGTCATCGCCCGCCTTGCCCAGTTCCAGCAGGGCATCAAAGTCGGACGATTCCAGCGTAATTTGCAGGCGCTGTCCCTCGGTGGCCGAGAAGCTATAGGCGTCGTAACGGCCACTGCCGCCCTTGCGCGCGTCGTCGTCAGTCAGTTCGCCCTCGACGGTTGCTCCCATGGCGATGGGGGTCGGCGCAGGCGGTGCGGCAACCTCTTCCACGCTCAGCGAATAAGGGCCGGTCCGGCCTTCGCTCAGAGCGGACGCCTCGATGACATAGGTGGCGTCTTCCTTGGCGACGAAGGTGAGGCTGGCGTCCAGATTGCCACCACCGTCATCGTCCGATTGTACCAGCTTACCGGCGGCATCGAACAGCGACAGATAGCTGTCCATGTCACTCGATTCCATATCGATCTGGTAGGCGCGACCGGCCACCACCGACAGCGAGTAGCGATCCGACGGCTTGCTCGACATGCCGATCTGGGTTTCATCGGTGATCTCCCCGTTTACGGTCTCCCCCACCGTGAAAGGTGTTGGTGCGGCTAACGGCTCGGCTTCGCGCAGCGCGATGGTGTAGCGGCCGGTGCCTTGGCCACCGGGCGAAGACACCTTGATCAGATAGCTGCCATCGGTCGGGGCGGTGAACAGCAGGCGCGAGTTCAGACCTTGCCCCGGGGCGTCATCGTTCTCGGCGAGAGAGCTAAAGACCGGACGGTCGTGGCCGACAAAGACCATCGGGTCGAAGCCTTCCGAACGGACGGATATCTCTACACGCTGTCCCGCGCGCATGTTCAGGCGATACGCCTGATAGATCTGGCCGTCATCGCCCTGAGAACTGCGGTTGTTCAGACGGCCATTATCGGAACGCCCCACGGAGATGTTCGAGGCACGCATCGGAATCGGACGCCAGCGGTTCACAGTCATCTCAAACTGACCGGCGGAAAAGGCACTGGCGCGGAGGATATATTCGCCGTCTTCCTCGGCAACGAAGCGCAGGCGGGCGTTCAGGTCGCCGCCGCTGTCGTCGTCGGACGCCAGCGCTTCGTCCGTGTCATCGGCTTTATAAAGATGCACAAAGGTGTCGACGTCGTCGCTGCCGACAAAGACTTCGATTCCCTCGCCGCGACGCAGAGACAGGCGATAATCCCGCCCGTCATCGTCGGTCCGCCCCTCTGCCCTGCCGCCGACCGAAATCGTGCCCCCGTCAGTCTGGGCGTGGGCTAGCGACGCGCCACCGATGATTGCAAGGGCGCTGGCCGCGATAAGCAGGGTTGAACGCATTGGGAATGTCCCTCCGGATTTGTCAGGCGCATCATAGACGCCGAACCATGGCGCCTGTAAATCGCCCACATCGCAAACAGTTCCTCGTCCTGAGCGGAGTAGACACCTATGGCGACCGAGACCGGCACGGCCACAATCATCGATGGCAAGGCCTTTGCCAGCACACTCGTCACCCGTGTAGGGGCCGCCGTGGAACGACTGGTCCAGAGCCACAACGTCAAACCGGGTCTGGCCGTGGTGATCGTGGGCGAAGACCCTGCCAGCCAGCTCTACGTCCGCAACAAGGGCGAAACGACGCTGAAGGCCGGCATGCGTTCGGACACGCACCGCCTGCCGGAAGATACGACTCAGGAACAACTGCTGGCCCTGATCGATCAGCTGAACGCCGACGACGGCATCCACGGCATTCTGGTCCAGCTCCCCCTGCCACAGCACATCGATGCCAATGCCGTGCTGGACGCCATTTCGCCGGACAAGGACGTGGATGGCTTCCACGTCGTCAACGCGGGTCGGCTGGCCGTGGGTCAGGATGGCCTGGTGCCTTGCACCCCGCTGGGCTGCCTGATGCTGCTCAAGGATCAGCTGGGCGATCTGTCGGGCCTGAATGCCGTGATCGTTGGCCGCTCGAACATCGTGGGCAAGCCGATGGCCCAGCTGCTGCTGGGCGAAAGCTGCACCGTCACCATCGCCCACTCGCGCACCAAGGACCTGCCGGCCCTTTGCCGCACCGCCGACATACTGGTGGCCGCTGTCGGTCGTCCGGAAATGATCAAGGGCGACTGGGTGAAGCCGGGCGCGACGGTCATCGACGTCGGCATCAACCGCGTGCCGTCCAAGGATCCGGTCAAGGCCGCAGAGGGCAAGACCCGCGTCGTCGGCGATGTGGCGTTTGACGAAGCCGCCGCTGTCGCGGGCAAGATCACGCCTGTTCCAGGCGGTGTCGGTCCGATGACCATCGCCTGCCTTCTGGTGAACACCTACACCGCCGCCTGCCGCACGATTGGCGTGCAGCCAGACGATCTGTTGGCGCGTTAATCTGCATCGATCGGGGGCTGGGGTCTTGCGCTAGCCCCCCATAACACCCCAATCCTATAGATTGAGGATCGGTCACCGTGACCGAACAGGAGGAAGCTGATGGCTGGTATGTCCCCCCGTATGGCCGCCGTGGCCGCTGTTGTCGTTCTGGCCCCTGCCGTGACCGGCTGCGGCTACAACACCATTCCCACCAAGCATGAACGTGCGCAGGCGGCATGGGCCGATGTCCAAAGCCAGTATCAACGTCGTGCAGACCTGATCCCGAATCTGGTTGCCACGGTTCAGGGTGCCGCCATTCAGGAGCGCACCACCTTGACGCAGGTGATCGAAGCCCGCGCCAAGGCCACCAGCATCAATGTGAATGCCGATGATCCGGCGTCCTTCCAGCAGTTCCAGCAAGCCCAAGGCGAACTGTCGGGTGCCCTGTCGCGTCTGCTGGTGACGGTCGAAGGCTATCCGCAGCTTCAGTCGAACCAGAATTTCGTTGCCCTGCAATCGCAGCTGGAAGGCACCGAGAACCGTATCGCTGTGGCGCGCCGCGACTACAACGAAGCCGTGCGTGACTACAACACCACCCTTCGCACCTTCCCCAGCATCATCTGGGCCAAGACCCTGCAAAGCGGCAACAAGCCGATGCAGCTGTTCACCGCAACCGCCGAAGCCCAAAGCGCCCCGAGCGTGAACTTTGATGGTCTGAACCCGTCGGCTGCGGCCCAACCGGGCGGTAACGCTCCGGCTGTGGCTCCGGGTTCTGCTCCGCCTGCTGCGGCTCCGGCCGCCGCCAACTAAAGGCTGGCTCAGCGTGAAAAGGGCCATTGCCCTTCTGTTCGTAATGGGTCTGTGGCTGGGCACGGCTTTGCCGATGTCCACTATGGCCCAAGGCGTCCCGCAGTTCCCTGCCCTTTCGGGTCGTGTGGTTGATGGTGCCAACATCCTCGACCCCGCTCAGGAACAAGCCCTAACGACCAAGCTGTCGACGCTGGAAGCCCAGACGACGGACCAACTTGTGGTGGTCACGGTCGACAGCCTGAACGGCTATGACATTGCCGACTACGGCTATCAGTTGGGCCGCCATTGGGGCATCGGCCAGAAGGAAGCCAACAACGGCGCCCTCCTGATCGTCGCGCCCAACGACCGCGTGGTGCGGATCGAGGTCGGCTATGGCCTCGAGGGCATTCTGACCGACGCCTATTCGTCGCTCGTCATCCGCAACGACATCCTGCCGTCCTTCCGCGAGGGCGACTACTACGGCGGTATCGACCGTGGTGTTGATGCTATCGCCAGCCAACTGACCCTCGATCCCGAGGAAGCCAAGGCGCGTGCCGCACAGATGGTCGAGGAAAGCCAGCGCAGCGGAGATACGGGCGCGATGCTGCTCGGCGGCTTCTTTATCCTGTTTGGCCTGATTGTGGTGCTGGGTGCCGTTGTGGGTGCCGCATCGGGCGGCCGCGGACGTAGCATGCACGGTGCCGCCAATGGCGCGGGCGCTGTGCTTTGGACGACGGCCGAGATCATCGCAGCTATCGCCAGCAGCAGCGGCGGCGGACGTGGCGGCGGCGGCGGTCGCGGTGGCGGCTTTGGCGGCGGCGGCTTCAGTGGCGGTGGCGGCAGCTTCGGCGGCGGCGGCGCATCGGGAGGATGGTAATGGATTTCACTACCGAAGATCACCAGCGCATCGCCGATGCCATTGCCGCAGCCGCAAATGGCACCAGCGGCGAGATTTTCTGTGTCATCTCGCGCCGTGTTTCGACCTATCGGGATGTGCGATTGGCATGGGCTGCGGCGGCGTCACTGGTGCTGCCCGCCATCCTCGTGCCCATGGGGCTGACGGGCGAATGGTTCGGCCTGAACGACAGCTGGGAGATCGCCCACGCGTCCAGCCAGTCCGCCGAGGTCAACCGCGCCCT
>NZ_CAMZFB010000038.1 GCF_947305955.1 uncultured Brevundimonas sp. | reverse complement strand
AACGACGCCGTCCGGCACCATCTGCTTTACCATGTCCTGCATCAGCGTGCTGCCGTCTTTCATAAAGGGGGCGTCCGGATAATCCGGACGCCCCTGATTTTCATCTCTGCCTTGGGATCAGTGCGCCTGATCCCAGTTGGCGGCAGCCTTGGCTTCCACCTCTAGGGGAACGCTGAGGGCGACGACCGGTTCTGCGGCCTTTTCCATCACCGACTTGATGATCTTCAGCGCGCGTTCGGCCTCGGCCTCGGGGGCTTCGAACACCAATTCGTCGTGCACCTGCAGCAGCATGCGGGTTTTCAGGCCCGCATGCTCAAGCGCCTTGGGCATGCGGATCATGGCGCGGCGGATGATGTCGGCGGCGGCGCCCTGAATGGGGGCATTGATGGCGGCCCGCTCGCCGAACTGGCGCTCGGCACCCGACTTGGAATGGATGGCCGGAATGTGGATGCGGCGGCCGAAGATGGTCGAGACGTAGCCGTCGCGTTTCACCGCTTCCTTGATGCGGTCCATATAGTCGCGGATGCCGGGGAAGCGTTCGAAATAGGTCTTGATATAGGCACCGGCCTCGCCCTGATCGATGCCCAGCTGGTTGGCCAGACCAAAGGCCGAAATGCCATAGACGATGCCGAAATTGATCGCCTTGGCGCGGCGGCGCGTCTCGGAGGGCATGCCCTCGATCGGTACACCGAACATTTCCGATGCCGTGGCCGCGTGGATATCCAGCCCTGCCTTGAAGGCCTTCTTCAGTTCTGGAATGTCGCCGATGTGGGCCAGCAGGCGCAGTTCGATCTGGCTGTAGTCGGCGGAAATCAGCACATGGCCGTCGCGCGCGATGAAGGCCTGACGGATTTCGCGGCCCGTCTCGGTGCGGATCGGAATGTTCTGCAGGTTCGGATCAGACGAGGCGAGGCGGCCCGTCGAGGCGGCGGCCAGCTGATAGCTGGTGTGGACGCGCTCGGTCCTGGGATCCATCGCTTCCAGAAGGGCGTCGGTATAGGTGCTCTTGAGCTTTGACAGCTGGCGCCAGTCCAGGATCAGGCGCGGCAGTTCGTGCGTCAGCGCCAGGTCTTCCAGCACCGAGGCATCGGTACCCCACTGGCCCGACGCGGTCTTCTTGCCACCGGGCAGGTTCATATCCCCGAACAGAATCTCGCCGATTTGTTTGGGGCTGCCGATGTTGAAGGGACGGCCAGCAACCTCGTGGGCCTTCTTTTCCAGCTCGTCCATGCGCAGGCCAAAGCTGCTGGACAGACGGCGCAGCAGGGCAGGGTCGATACGGATGCCCGCCAGTTCCATGTCCGACAGCACTGCCGGCATCGGGCGCTCCAGCGTCTCATAGACGGTCAGCAGGCCCTGTTCGGCCAATTGCGGCTTCAGGATTTGCCACAAACGAAGGGTCACATCGGCGTCCTCAGCGGCGTATTCGGTCGCCGCCTTCAGATCGACGTGTTTGAACGACTTCTGGCTCTTGCCGGTACCGGCCACCTGTTTGAACGGGATGCACTCATGGCCCAGCAAGCGCTTGGCCTGTTCGACCATGCCGTGCGCGTGCAGACCGCCGCCTAGCACATAGGACAGCAGCAGGGTGTCATCGATCGGGGCAACCGTAATGCCCTGATTGGCCATGACGGTGATGTCGTATTTGCCGTTCTGCATGACCTTGAGAACCTTGGGGTTCTCCAGCAGCGGCTTGAGCGCCTTCAACGCCTCGTCGCGGTTGATCTGGATGACAGGCGCGGCCTCGGACGGCTCGTCTCCGAACAGTCCGCCGCCCGTTGCCGAGGGCTCGTTCTCGTGGGCCAGCGGCACATAGCAGGCCTGGTTCGGACCGATGGCCAGCGACAGGCCCACCAGCTCGCCATGGGTCGAGGACAGGCGATCCGTCTCGGTGTCAAAGCCGATGACACCCACCGATTCCGCGCGCGAAATCCAGGCTTCAAGCGCCTCGATGGTGGTCACGCACTCGTAGGCGCTGCGGTCGAAAGTCTGGGCTTCGGCGGCGGTTACGCTGGCATCGCCATAGCGCGGCGTGGCGACCGGTGCCGCCATCGACGCGGCGCGCTTGGGTGCAAAGGCCGATGTGCCATTGTCCGTCGTCTTGCCATCGCCCACACGGCGTAGCAGCGAACGGAACTCCATGGTTTCGAGGAATTCACCAAGGACCGCCGGATCAGGATCGCGCAGGACAAAGTCCTCGATCGGCTCGGGTGCGGGCGCATCGCACGTCAGCTTCACCAGTTCGCGCGACATGCGGATCTGGTCGGCAAAGTTGATCAGGGTTTCGCGGCGCTTGGGCTGTTTGATCTCGCCCGCACGGGCCAGAAGAGTGTCGAGATCGCCGTATTCGGTGATCAGTTGGGCTGCGGTCTTGGGGCCGATGCCGGGGGCACCCGGAACATTGTCGACGCTGTCGCCGATCAAGGCCTGAACCTCGACCACCTTGTCAGGGGTAACGCCGAACTTCTCCATCACGGCGTCTTCAGCCAGTACCCGGTCCTTCATCGGGTCCCACATGACCACGCCGTCGCCGATCAGCTGCATCAGGTCCTTGTCGGACGACACGATCACGGCCTCGCCGCCCGCATCGCGGACCTTGCAGGCATAGGTGGCGATCAGGTCGTCGGCCTCATAGCCCGCCAGTTCGACACACGGCACACCAAAGGCCTTGGTCGCCTCGCGTACCAGCGGGAACTGCGGCACCAGATCCTCGGGCGCGGGCGGACGGTGGGCCTTGTAGCCATCGTAGAGGTCGTTGCGGAACGTCTTTTCCGAATGGTCGAAAATGGCGACCAGGTGCGTCGGGCCGTCCTCGCCCTTGGTGTCCTTCAACAGCTTCCACAGCATGTTGCAGTAGCCCTGCACCGCGCCCACCGGCAGGCCGTCCGACTTGCGGGTCAGGGGCGGCAGGGCGTGATAGGCCCGGAAAATATAGGCCGAGGCATCGATCATCCAAAGCCGCACGGGCTTGTCCGTGGAAGACGCTTCTGGTGCGGCGGGGGTGTCGGTGGTCGCTTCGGTCATAGGGGCACAATAGGGGGCGGCGGGGCCGCCGTCATCACGGCAAAAAACAAAACCCCGTCCGGTCGGCTGACGGGACGGGGTTTGCGAAGTTCGGGGGGAGGGGGGCGCTATTAGAGCGGTGACCAGCCACCCGGCGTTTCATAGACGGTATCGTCTTCTTCCTCGGCGATCACGTCGCGGTCACCGCGCAGCTTGCGCACCTCGGAATAGGCCGCGCGCAGCAGCTCGGTCACGCCTTCGCCCGACACGCCCGAAACCAGCATCGGACGGCGTCCGGCCACCGCTTCGAGGGCGTCGGCCTTTTCGTTGCGCTCTTCCTCGGTGAGGGAGTCGATCTTGTTCAGCGCAAGGATTTCGGCCTTGTCCGCCAGACCGTCGCCATAGGCTTCCAGCTCGCCACGGATGATGTTGTAGGCACCCACAACATCTTCCTGCGTGCCGTCGATCAGGTGGATCAGGCTGGCCGAGCGTTCGACGTGGCCGAGGAAGCGTGTGCCAAGGCCCGCACCCTCGCTGGCCCCTTCGATCAGGCCGGGGATGTCGGCGATGACGAAACGCTCCGTTGGCGACAGGTCCACCACGCCGAGGTTCGGCACCAGCGTCGTGAACGGATAGTCCGCAACCTTGGGCTTGGCCGAGGACACAGCCGACAGGAAGGTCGACTTGCCCGCGTTCGGCAGACCGGCCAGACCGATGTCGGCGATCAGCTTCAGACGCAGCCAGATCCACATTTCCTCTCCCGGTTGACCGGGGTTGGCGTGGGTCGGGGCCTGGTTGACCGGACCCTTGAAGCGGGTGTTGCCCCAGCCGCCGTTGCCGCCCGCCAGAAGGCGATAGCGTTTGCCCGCCTTGTCCATGTCGACAATGACGGTTTCCTTGTCTTCCGACAGGACCTGGGTGCCGACCGGAACGCGCAGTTCAATGTCCGCGCCCTTGCCGCCGTGCATCTGGCGGCCTTGGCCGTGGTGGCCGGTCTGGGCTTTGAAATGCTGTTGGTAGCGGTAGTCGATCAGGGTGTTCAGGCCGTCCACGGCCTCGATCCACACATCGCCACCACGGCCGCCGTCGCCGCCGTCCGGACCGCCGTTGGGAATGAATTTCTCGCGTCGGAACGACACGGAGCCTGCGCCGCCGTTGCCCGAGCGAATGTAGATTTTGGCCTGATCGAGGAACTTCATGCGCGCCTTATGGCCGAAGTTAGTGGCTTTTTACAGGTGTAGTGGCTTTCAGAGGTGTCTTCCGACAGCAAAAAGGCTTCCTCCAGCGGGGAGGAAGCCTTCTCAAGCGACAATGGGGTCGGCTTATTTTGCGTCGCGGGCAGCATCTTCGACGGCTGCACCGGCGGCTTGGGCATCGCGGCCTACGCCTTGGACGGTATTGCAGGCTGCCGTTGCGAGCGTTGCTGCGGCCACGGCGAGTACAAGAATCTTACGCATATCGTTATCCTTTGTGGTTGCCAGTTTTGGAAACGGTCGCAGCAAAGTTAACGCAGCCCCTATGGGCAGGTTCCGTTACAAAGCGGGGATGCCCGGCCCATGCTCGATCAGACGCGGCGTCTCGAACTCCAGTCGCGCCAATGTGCCGCCGTTGGGGCCGGGTCCGGTCGAGGCCGTGCCGCGCAACTGTTTGGCAAAGGCTGTCATCAGCGTCAGACCCACACCGGTGGATTCACCATCCATGCCGGGGCCATCATCCTCGACCTCGATGACACTGGTGTCGCCTTGGACGTGGAAACGCACCTTCAGCTCACCCCCGCGTCCGGCAAAGGCGTGTTTCTGGGCGTTGGAAATTGCCTCGACCAGCCACAGCGCCATGGGGGCCAGTTTGTCGGGGTCGATGTCCAGCGTATCGGCCTCGACCGAGCTTTTCACCATCGGCCCGCGCAGGGATTCCGAGGACACCAGATGGCCGACCAGCTCGTTCAGGAAGACGCCCGCCTCGGCGTGCCTGACATCCTCGCCCTGATAGAGGGTGCGATAGATGAGGGCGAGCGCGGCAATCCTCTGACGGGTATCGCCCAGCGCCGCACGGGCCGCGGGGTCATCCACCGCGCGCTGCTGCATCGACAGCAGCGAGGAAATGATCTGAAGGTTGTTCTTCACGCGGTGGTGGATTTCCCGCAGCAGGGCGTCCTTTTCCTGCAGGGCCTCGGTCAGGGCGGCGTCCCGACGGGTGATGTTGTCGGCCATCTCGTCCATGGTGAAGGCCAGATGCCGGATTTCCAGCGGCGCATTGCTCGCCTGATCGGGGCGGATCGTATAGCGGCCCTTGGCATAGATGGCGGCGATCCGGTCCAGATAGTCCAGCCACCGGATCACAGTCCGTTCCGACGCCAGCATGGCCGCCGCAAAGGCCGTCAGCCACGCCGCCAGCGGCAGGGCCAAAAAGCGGATCGGGTTATAACGCGCCCACGACCACGGCGACGGGGCAGGGGCACTGACCACGGCATAGACGTCCTGATCGCGGAAACGCGAGGCCGCGAAAATACGGGTACGTCCATCCTCGACCTTGTGTCGGAACACGGTGGGCTTTTCGCCGCCCTGTTGGGCCAGCCAGCTTTGGAAATCGTCCAGACGGGCCACCTGCCATGCGGCTTTGTCATCGCTCAGCGGCCGGCCTTGGCCATCATACAGGACGGCGGTGGTGTCGGGCGGCAGGCTGGCATCCTGACCGGCCTGCGCCAGTTTGGATGTCGGGATGACGGCGATCAGAGCGCCATCGAAATCGCCCAGGGGGCGGGTCGCACGCTGGACCAGAGCAATCTCGCTTTCCGGCTCGTCCAGATGCAGCAAGGTGCGGTCGTGGGGGCGCGGCATGGACAGCGCACGAAACCACGGCAGAGCCTGGGAATTCGCAAAGCGCGCGCCATCCGACCGGTCGGAGGTGCACAGAAGATTGCCCTCCTTGTCCAGACGATGCAGGGCCGTGATTTCGTCAATCTGCAGGACAAGAGCCGACATGCGTCCGTCGCAGTCGAACATCTGACCCTCGGGGGCGATGATGTTCAACAGCACGCCGACGCGCGTGAAAATGCCTTCGGCGTCGCGGATATTACGGTTGGCTGCGACGATCAGATCGGCCTGCAGCGCCTCGTTACGGGTCTGGAACTCACTTCGGACCTGAACAAGGGCCAGAAGGATAAACGGCAACAGCGCCAGGGCCATGGAAAAGCCGAGACGGGCGCGGATGCCCTCGATGCGCGTACGGCGCCTGAACTCGCCCGCACGGGGCCACCAGCGTCGCAGGCGGCCAAACACGCTTAGTCCTGTGCGCCGCCGCTAAGGCGATCCGCATCGGCAAGAATGGAACGCATGGCATCGCCCGCGGCCTTGCCGTCACGCGGATAGCCCCCGCGTTCCAGTGCAGCCAATAGCGCCTTGCGGGCGCGCGACACGCGGCTTTTCACCGTGCCAACCGCGCAATCACAGATCGCGGCGGCTTCTTCATAGGCGAACCCGCCGGCACCGACGAGGATCAGCGCTTCGCGCTGTTCTTCCGGCAGGGTGGCCAGCGCCTGACGCAGTTCGTCCAGCGCGACAGGGGCTTCGGGATCGTCTACGGCGATAAGGGTCCGTTCGGCAGCTTCCTGATCGAGCTGCGTCGAGCGCCAGGAGCGGCGCTTTTCGGAATAGAATTGGTTACGCAGGATCATGAAGGTCCACGCCTTCATGTTGGTACCCATCTGGTATGAGGCGCGGGCGTCCCACGCCTTCATCATTGCTTCCTGTGCGAGGTCATCAGCGGCGGTCGCATCGCCAGTCAGTGTGCGTGCGAAAGCGCGGATGTGGGGGATAAGTCCGACAAGCTCTCGCTTGAAGGCCTCGTCATCCGCAGAGGGCGGCTTTGGTGCCGCGCCGTTTGATGTCATGCCCCACCTTTGGTTTCACGTTGGTCAGCGGTCCTGAGGATAGCTAAGAACTCGTCAGGAATGGGTTCGTTAACCACCTCGTCGAAGAGATGACGCAATTTTACGCCGATCGCTTGCTGGCGAAGTCGCGCTTCATCAATGTCGACATCGTCAGCGTCGATATCGGTTTGGATGAGTTGAGATTTTTCCGTCATTAACTCTAGGACCGTCCCCCGCTCCGGCGATTGAGTTACCGGAGGCGCTGTGTGGTGTAACGCCAATCAGGCTCTACTGTTCCGCCTAGATAGCAAAATATGTAAAACGGACTGTAAAAATCGGAACTGCGGCAAAGGTTATTCGTTTAACCTTTCTGTCTTATGAAGCCGAGTGTGGCTACAGACATCGGGGAACTCAAGAATGAGCCTTCTGGCTAGACTAGCGCCTCACCTTCCGTACGTTCGTCGTTTCGCACGCGCGCTTACGGGCGATCAGGCAACCGGTGACCATTATGTTCGCGTCGCACTGGAGGCTCTTGCCGCCGGTGAGCGTCAGCTTCCCGCCGATATGACGCCGCGGGTGGCTCTTTATCATGTTTTCCACGCGATCTGGTCGTCGACGGGCGCGCATCTGGAACAAGAAGGCTCGGGCGCAGGCGATATCGAAGAGACCGCCAGCCGCCGTCTGATGAAGATTTCGCCAGCCTCGCGTCAGGCCTTCCTGCTGACGTCGCTGGAAGGCTTCACGCCGTCCGAAGCGGCCCAGATTCTGGGCGTGGACGTCAGTGCCGTAGAGCGCCTGATTACCCAGGCCCAGGCCGATATCGATGCCGAGCTGGCCACCGATGTCCTTATCATCGAGGACGAAGCCATCATCGCGGCCGACATCGAAAGCCTCGTGCGCGAGCTGGGCCACAATGTCACCGAGACCGCCACGACCCACACCGAGGCTGTCGAGGCGGTGCGCCGCTACCGTCCGGGTCTGGTGCTGGCTGATATCCAGCTGGCCGATGGCTCTTCGGGTATCGATGCGGTCAAGGAAATCCTTCAGGACATCGATGTGCCGGTGATCTTCATCACCGCCTTCCCGGAGCGCTTGCTGACGGGCGAGCGTCCGGAACCGACCTTCCTGATCACCAAGCCGTTCCAGCCGGAAACCGTGAAGGCCGCCATCAGCCAGGCGCTTTTCTTCCATCCGGTCCAGCGCTGATCATCAACGCAAAGGGCAGTGGAACCCCCGCTGCCCTTTGACGTTTGGTAGCCGTGTCCTCTGCTAATCCAGGTCTCGGATGCAGGCAGGCGTCACGACTTATTTCTCGATGATGCGACTTAAAGCGGGCGGCCGGAGAGGGCCGCCCCTTTTTTATGCTCGACACGGCCCAAGGCGGCTGTGTCTATAGACGGGCCTGTCGGGGGAGCGGATCCGGATGAAAGACCTTCTGAACATCCATTATGAACAGATCGAAATTGGTCAGGTGGTCTCGCTGGGCGTGGCGGCGGTCGATCCCGCATCGCTCGCGGCCTTTATCGAGCGGTTTCTGCCCGGTTGGGACGACAGCTATGGCGCGCCCGATGCCATGGTCTATGCGCTCTGGAGCCGTCTGTGCGCGGACACTTGCGGTACATGGGCTGGGTTCAAGCAGTTGGCCGTCGATGGCGTGCGCTTTCATCGCAACCCGCCGCAGGGCGAGCTGCTGCGGGGTCGGATGACCATTATGGGCAAGGATCCCGTGGGGGATGTGAAGGGCGTGGTCATTGCCCAGCACGACCTGTTGGACGAAGCCGGACGCCTTGTTTTTTCCTGTCTGACACGCGGCCTCGTCGCCCGCGCCTGAGACTATAAAAAAGGCCCCGCAGCGTTACTGCGGGGCCTTTTCTCAATCTGCCTGAAGCGGATTAGGCTTTGTCAGCGGCGGCCTGACGCGAGACGGCCAGGGCGATCAGACGATCCCAGCCAGCCAGCGACACGAGGTGGGCGTAGATCTGGCCCAGAGCGCCGTTGTCGCGCAGTTCGGCCAGCTTCTTGGCCGGCAGCTTCTTCAGCTTGTCTTCCGAAACGGCGAAGTACTCTGCCAGCTTCTGCGGGGTGCCCGGGGTGCCGTCCGGGTTGCGCGGGGTGAAGTTGGCTTCCTTGACTTCGAACAGGTCCAGTTCGTTCAGCAGGGCCACGAACGACTCGGTGCGGATACGCTCTTGTTCGAAGTTGTTGCAGAACTCCATCGCGTTCTTGACGTAGGCGCTCGGCTCATTGCCTTCGAACAGCGGGGTCTCGCCGCCTTCGACGAAATACGGCGCAGCGCGGTCGATGCACAGGATCATGCGCTGTTGTGCGTCGTCGTTGGCGAAGACGAACGGATAGCGACGGGCATAGGCCGGGATGTAGGCGTCCGAACGGATGTCACCGTCGGTCACAAACAGGTTGTCATTGGCGCTCAGACCCATGGCGGCGACCGGTTGCTTGGTCTCGCCGACGAAGATGACCGGATACGACAGGGCGGCCGGAGCAAACTCGGTGACGGTCAGCGGCACAATATTGGTCTGACCGATGAAGGCGTACGGCTTGTCGACCGGCTTGACGCCGAGCTTGCCGTGGGCCTCGACCGACAGGGGTTCCGGCTGCGAGTAAAAGAGAACGGTGCCGGTGAGGCCGGCGTTTTGAGCAGTGGTATCGGTCATTGAAGTTTCTGATGTTCTAGACAGAAAAGAGGCGCGTTCTAGCCCATAGCGAGGCCGCGGGCAAACGCAGGTCGGAATACTCTGAACCACGTTTTGCCAGCCACGACTACCCCTGAACGATCGGGTGTGGTTGCAGGAACGCGCTGAAAACCTTAGCTCTAGTCCCATGACAGTCGCACCATGCCATCATGAACACAGCGGAAATGCGCGTGGTGCGCCCGAGGTCGCCCGTATTTTGGCGGCTGTAGAGGCCTCCTGCACCTCGCAGGGCGAGCGGATGACCGCGCCGCGCCGCCGTGTGCTGGAGCTTCTGTTGGCGGCGGGCGAACCTGTAAAAGCTTATGACCTTATCGCCCGATACGGTGCGAACGGTGAGGCGGCCAAGCCGCCGACGGTCTATCGCGCCCTCGAATTTCTTGAACGTTGGGGGGTGGTCCACCGCATCGCCTCCATCAGTGCCTATGTCGCCTGCTCGGCTCAGGACGACGATGTTAAAGCCCACGCGGCGGCCTTCCTGATCTGTGATTGCTGCGGCAGCACCGCCGAGGTCGCAGTGCCTCTGGGCGATCTTGCCCTCGACAAGGCTGCCCTCGCCGTTGGCTACGACATCAGCCGGACCACGATCGAAGGTCACGGCAAATGCGCCCATTGTCGGGAAGCGGCTTGATGGACGGCAGTATGATCGCCGAGCCGCGCCGTTTTTCTGTTCCCATCTCCAACCGTTTCGGGTCCGGCGAGATGTCGGTGCTGGAGTTCGGCCCGACCG
This sequence comes from uncultured Brevundimonas sp., assembly GCF_947305955.1. GTDB lineage: Bacteria > Pseudomonadota > Alphaproteobacteria > Caulobacterales > Caulobacteraceae > Brevundimonas. Next base: position 19,635 of record NZ_CAMZFB010000038.1, on the reverse strand, counting down.
ACCGTCCCGTGGACTTGGTCTTCCTGCACGCTAACGGTTTCAACGCCTATACCTATCGCGGCCTGCTGACGGTTTTGGGCCAAGGCTTGCGTATCTGGGCACCCGATCTGCGCGGCCATGGCCAGACAACACTGCCGACGGTGGTGAAGGGCCGACGCAACTGGCACGATCACCGCGATGACTTGATCGCCCTGCTCGATAAGGTGGAGGCGCCATCGGTCATGGTGTGCGGCCATTCTATCGGTGGCACCACGGCGCTTTTGGCAGCGGAGAAGCTGCAATCGCGCATTCGCCAGCTTTTATTGCTCGATCCGGTGATCTGGCCGCCTCTGACAACCGCCGCCTTCGGCGTGCCCGTGCTGTCGCGCATTCCGACGCAGGTGCCGATTGTGAAGTCGACGCTTCGCCGCCGTGACGTGTTTGAGGCCCGCGACCAGGCTTTTGCCTCATGGCAGGGCAGGGGTGCGTTCAAAGGCTGGCCCGATGAAGTGCTGCGGGACTATTTGACCGGCGGCCTGCTGCCAGCAGACGACGGCTTCAAACTGGCCTGTACGCCCGCTTGGGAAGCTTCCAACTATTCGGCTCAAGCCCATAACCCGTGGCGCGCCTTGCGCCGCTGTAGTGGACCAATCACCATCCTCAAGGCCCAAGCGGGCAGCCTGTGTGCGGTGACGCCGCGTCCGGGCGTCGATGTCCGCACCGTAAAGGGCGGGGGCCACCTCTTCCCGATGACCCACGCCAATGTGGTCATCGAGGCCGTCCACGAACTTGTCTAGGCGGATCATTGCGGGCCTGCTGGCGGGGGCAGGGCTAGGCATCCTTGTCGTCGGCATTGCGATCATGGTCTGGGCCGGACTGGCGGACCAGCGTCGCCCCCTTCGCGTGGCTGCCGATGATGAGGCGCTCGAAGCGCTGCTGGAAAGCGCACCCTATATCCGCCTCAGTGCGGGGGACCGTCCCGTCACCATTATTGCGCCACGCGATGCGCCGGGGCTGGAACGTTGGGTGTCCGACGATGTGGCACGCCTGCGCGAACGGGGGCGTGAGGTGCGGCTCGTGCTGGTACCGTCGGGCCACGGCGGCGCGGCGGAAGAGGCCACGGTGGCCGAGCTGTGGGCCAGCCGCGACATCACCCTATTGCGGGAATGGTTCTCGATGCGGGCCGAACACTGGACCGCTATCGGCGTCCCGTCCGCAGCCTCTTCCAGCGAGCGCATGGCGATATTGGCTGAGGCCAAGGCCTTTGGACGTGCGGTCATGCGGGCGATTTCCGGTCGCGAGGATGATAACCGCTGGCCGGTCATCGTCTGGCGCGATGGCGCGAACCAACTGGCCGCCTGTCGCTGCAATACCGCTGCGGCGTCCGATGCGGCACGCTATGCCCTGCGGATTGACGGCAGTGACGAGGATGAACTGGTCGTCGGCTTTGCCGATGACGAAGCCCTGCCGCCCTCCGAATACGACGATGCCGATGAGGATGACGGCACCGCCGACTATCCCGATCTTCCCGTGCCGGACGATCTTGGCCGCAACACCCTGACGGATGATTGGGGCGAGGAGAGCGAAACCGTAGCGCCCCTTTCGCCGTCGCCCTATCTGCCCGGTGATGTGACACCGGAACCTGCCCCGCGCTCCGCGCCCGCACAGACCGTTCCGCAACGCCCGCGCACCGAACCGCGGCCGCGACCGTCTGCGCCCCCGCGCGTCGTCAACCGCGAGCCGCCCAAGGCGGAAAAGGACGCCGAGTCCCTGTTCTACTGACGGGCCTTAGATCGAACGGCAGATATCGATCAGCCGCTCAAGATCGGCATCATCCTGATAGGGGCCAAAGCCGAAGCGGATGACGTCGTCGCGAACATCGGTGACGACATGGCGCTCCAATAGCTTGGCCCGCAGAGACGCGGCATCGGCGTGGCGGATGGCCAAAAAGCGCGCGCGCGGCCCGTTGCCCTCCACGGGGTTTAGCCATTCGGCCCCCGCCCATGCCGTCCCCTCGCTGGAGGCTATAGCCTCCTGAAAACGGCCCATCAGTTCGCGCGAGTGGCGGGCCATGGCGGCGACATCCGCGCCTTCCTCGCGCAGCATCTCCTGCACGGCGGTGAAACGGTAAAGGGCGCTGACATCGAACGTCGCCCCCCAAAACCGTCCGCCATCGGTGCGATACCCGACACCGCCCGGCGGGCCTTCCAGATCGCCAAACTCGGCAAACCAGCCGGTGATAACGGGGCGTGCGCCAAAGCCTTCCGGCGCGTGCAGGAAACAGGCTCCTTCGCCCGCCATGGCGTATTTATAGCCGCCCGCAATGTAGAAGACGCGGTCGGCAATGGCGCTGAGGTCCGTCGGCGTCGCCATGAAGCCGTGATAGCCGTCGATCACCACCCACGGCCCCTCGGGCTTGGAAAGTTCGGCCAGCGCCGAGAGATTGCCGCTTAGCTGACCCGTGCGGAAAAACACCTGACTGACAAAGATCAGATCATGCCCGCCCGCCTGCGCTGCAGCCAGAAACCGCGCTTCAAACGTCTCGATAGGGGCAAGGGGGATGCGGGTGACGATAACCTCGCCCGCCTCTTCCCATCGCTCGGCCTGACGCCGGAAAGAGTGGAACTCCCCATCGGTGGACAGGATGCGGACGGGCTTGGCCTCCACCGCCGAGACGATGCGGAGCAACAGGTCATGAGTGTTGGAGCTGAAGACCACGCTGTCGGGCGACGAAAGACCTAATAGCGCCGCCACATCCTTCTGCGCCTTGGGGATCACCTTGCCAAAGATCAGGTCCCATTTGCGGTCGGCGTAATGGTTCGCCTCTGCCCAGGCCCGAACCTGGGCGTCAAAGGTCACATCTGGCCAAAGATGGTGGCTGTGGGCCGCGAAATGCAGCCGCTGCGGATCAAGCGATAAGGCGCGAGTGAAACGGTGCTTCAACATGGCACCACCTTACCGTGTTCTCTCCGCGGCCCAACAGAAAAGGGCGGAAACCGAAGTCCCCGCCCTTAAATCTTGGTATGGTTACCGCTCAAGTAGCGGCGCTAGCCAAGTAGATTATTGCCGCTCAAGCAGCGACCGACCGCGTCGGTCGCGTTAGCGGCGGCGGGCAAAGCCCGCCACGCGCTAAGGCGCGGGATTAAACCAAACTACCGTGGCAGTGTTTGAACTTGCGGCCCGAGCCGCAGGGGCAGTCACCGTTGCGGTTGGTGCGTTCCCAGCCTTCCGGCAGGGCTTCGACAGGCAGGTTGGCGCGGTCGTCACCATAAAGGACGCCTTCCGGATTCTGGGCATCCGGATTGTCCATCTGGTTTTCGCCCGTGCCCGGATTGAGGTGGATTTCCTCGAATTCCGGCATCTCCATTTCCGGCGGAGCCTGGAAGCGGAACTCGACCGTCATCAACCAGCGGGTCACATTGTGACGCAGGTCGTGCAGCAGGTTTTCAAACAGGTTGAAAGCCTCGGTCTTGTATTCGTTCAGCGGGTCGCGCTGGCCGTAACCGCGCAGACCGATGACGCCGCGCAGGTGGTCGAGGTGCACAAGGTGCTCGCGCCACTGCATATCGATCATCTGCAGCAGGAACTGCTTCTCGAGATTGCGGGTCTGTTCGACACCGATCATGGCCTCGCGCTCGGCGGCGCGGGCATTGGCGGCTTCGGTCAGACGCTCTTCGATCTCTTCGTTCGACACGCCTTCCTCGGCGGCCCAGTCGTGCAGAGGCAGTTCCAGACCGAGGGTGTGCTTCACCTTCTCGTCCAGACCATCGATGTCCCACTGCTCGGCATAGGCCTTGGGCGGCATATAGCGTTCGACCAGATCGCTGATGACGTCCTGACGGAAGTCGGCGACCAGTTCCGACAGGTCGTCGGAGTCCATGAACTCCTGACGTTGTTCGAACACGGCCTTGCGCTGGTCGTTCACCACGTCGTCGTACTTCAGCACGTTCTTGCGCATGTCGTAGTTGCGGGCTTCGACGCGCTTCTGGGCGGTCTCGACGGCGCGGTTCAGCCACGGGTGGCTGATGGCCTCGCCTTCGGCCACGCCGAACGACTTCATGATGGCGTCCAGACGGTCACCGGCGAAGATACGCAGCAGGTCGTCTTCGCACGACAGGTAGAATTTCGAGGTGCCCGGGTCGCCCTGACGGCCGGTACGACCGCGCAGCTGGTTGTCGATACGGCGGCTTTCGTGACGCTCGGTACCCAGAACGAACAGGCCGCCTGCGGCCAGTGCCTGTTCCTTGGCGACGGCGATCTCGGCCTTGAACTCGGCTTCCTTGGCGGCGGCTTGTTCCGGCGTGACCTCGATGGCCATGTTGCGCTGTTCCAGCAGCCAGCGCTGCATACGCATCTCGAGGTTACCACCCAGCTGGATGTCGGTACCGCGACCGGCCATGTTGGTGGCGATGGTCACCGCGCCCGGCAGACCGGCTTCGGCCACGATGAAGGCTTCCTGCTCGTGCTGGCGGGCGTTCAGGACGTGGTGCGGAATGCCACGGCCCGAGGCGTAGGTGATGTTGTAGGCGTCGTCGCCGACCTTCTGGGCTTCCTTCTCGCGACCGGCGTATTCCGGCTTCAGCTCGCGGCTCACCTCGACCTTGTACTCATAGGTCTTGAGGATTTCGGACAGCTCTTCGGACTTCTCGATCGAAACCGTACCGACCAGGATCGGCTGACCCTTAACGTGGCATTCGGCGATCTGCTTGACGATGGCGGCGTTCTTTTCCTTGAAGGTGCGATAGACCTCGTCGTCATAATCCTTGCGCTGGATCGGACGGTGGGTCGGCACTTCGAGGACATCCATCTTGTAGATGTCCATGAACTCCTGCGCCTCGGTGGCGGCCGTACCGGTCATACCGGACAGCTTTTCATACAGGCGGAAGTAGTTCTGGATGGTGACCGAGGCCAGGGTCTGGTTCTCGGGCTGGATCTTGACGTCTTCCTTGGCCTCGATGGCCTGGTGCAGGCCTTCCGACAGGCGGCGGCCCGTCATCATACGGCCGGTGTATTCGTCGATCAGGACAACCTCACCACCCTTGATGATGTAGTCCTTCTCGCGGTGGTACAGGGTATTGGCGCGCAGGGCCTGGTTGACGTGGTGGACCAGCGAGACGTTCAGCGGGTCATACAGGTCCTCGGTGCCCTCGACGAGGTGACCGGCTTCCTTCAGCATGTCCTCGATACGCTCCGAGCCCAGCTCGGTCAGCAGAGACTGGCGCTGCTTTTCGTCGAGGTCATAGGTGTCCTTGTCTTTGATCAGCTCCTTCACCAGACCGTCGACGATCTTGTAGAAGTCCGAACGGTCCTCGGTCGGACCGGAGATGATCAGCGGGGTACGGGCTTCGTCGATCAGGATCGAGTCAACTTCGTCGACGATGGCGAAGTGGTGCGGACGCTGCACCATCTCGCGACGGTCGTACACGAGGTTGTCGCGCAGATAGTCAAAGCCGAATTCGTTATTGGTGCCGTAGGTGATGTCGGCATTGTACGCCATCTGGCGCTGGCCCTGGGACAGGCCGTTGACGATCACGCCGACTTCCAGACCGAGGAAGCGGTACACCTTGCCCATGGTCTCGGCGTCGCGGCGGGCCAGATAGTCGTTCACGGTCACGACGTGCACGCCCTTGCCTTCAAGGGCGTTCAGGTAGACCGGCGCCACGGCGACAAGGGTCTTGCCCTCGCCGGTACGCATTTCGGCAATACCGCCTTCGTGCAGGATCATACCGCCGGTCAGCTGTACGTCATACTGACGCTGGCCCAGCACGCGCTTGGAGGCCTCGCGGGCGACCGCAAAGGCTTCCGGCAGCAGCTTGTCCAGCTTCTCGCCGCGTTCCAGCCGATCCCGGAAGGTCTGCGTCATCATGCGCAGCTCGTCGTCGGACAGAGCCTCGAACTTGGGTTCAAGGGCGTTGATCTTCTGAACCTCTGCCATAAAGGCTTTGACCTTGCGGTCGTTCGGGGTTCCGAAGAGTTTCTTGGCGATGCCGAGCATGGACGTTCCGAGGCGGTTGAGCGTGTAAGCTCACAAAAATGATGGCTTAGCCCGCAGTCGCAAGGTCGGGCGCGTGCAGAAAATGACGTTTCCGGTGGAAGGAAATCACCAAGCCTCACGCATCCAATCGAAAACCTCTCGACTTGGGCGCAGGCCGGACTTAAGCACCGACCTCTGGCCTGTCAACGCGAGCAGTGGTTTGGTAGGCGGGATTCCGCGCCGCAATGCCGGTCGGCCTTCGGGCGATTTGACGCCCTGCAAAGGGAGTGCCCAATGCGACAGTTTTCGTTTCTTTACCGTATGCGTGGCCTTTATCGACTGGGTGGCGTGGCGGCTATGGGCCTCGCTCTGGGCTTGGCGTCCTGTGGTGACCGTCCGGACAAGGCCCACCCCGATGCCGGTGACCGTGTCGTCGCGCGTGTAGAGAAGCATGAGATCTGGGCCTCCGACGTGCGCCGCGAAGCCGTGGCCCAAGGCCTGATCGGCGAGGGTGAACCGCTGGATGTCACCAGCGAGCTGTTCCGCCGCGTCCTTGATGAGGTGATCGACCAGAGCCTTTTGGCCAGCGAGGCCGAGCGCCGAGGTCTGGACAAGAGCCCCGCCGCCCAGCGCCGTCTGGAATCCGTGCGCCAGCGTATCCTTGGCGACATGCTGGTCGAGACGGTGGTGGACCGCACCGTGTCCGACGAGGCCGTGCGCCGCCTCTATGCCGAGCAGCAGCGCCGCGCCACCAAGTCGGAAGAAGTGCGCCTGCGCCTGATCCTCACCCAAACCCGCGAACAGGCCGATGCCGTCATCGCGCTTCTGGGGCAGGGGGCCAGTTTCGAGGCCGTGGCCGCACAACGCTCTATCGATGAAGCCTCGCGCGCCCTTGGCGGTGATCTGGGCTATGCGACACCCGATCTGTTGCCGCCGGTCTATGCCCGCGCCATCGCCAACCAGCCTTCCGGTGCTGTGGTGGGGCCTGTCGATGCGTCCGGTCGCTGGGCTGTTCTGCGTATCGAGGACCGCCGCGCCGAGACCCCGCCCACCCTTGAACAGGCCCGCCCTGTCATCGTCCGATACCTGACCTATGAGGGTGTCCGACAACTTCTCGAAGAGCTTCGCGGCAAGGCGAAGGTGGAATTCGAGATTGACCCGCCGCGTTCTGCGCCGCAAACGCCGCCTTCTGCGTCTGCTTCGGCACCTGCAGGTTCCAAAGCGGCCACACCTGCGGTGACCGCCCCTGTAAACTCTAAGTCTTCTTCGTCTGGATCTGCCGCATGAGCCGTCCCCCCGCCAAACCGTCCTCGACCGGCCACAAAATTGAATCCGCCATCGAGAAGGCTCTCGATCCGCTGGCGTCCGTGATCAAGCGTGCGACCCAGCCGGCCAAGGCGGCTGCGCCTGCGGCGGGTAAGCCGGGTCTGATGATCTCGCCTCTGGCCGTGCCCTTCCCGGAACTGCCGCCGATCGAGGGTGTCGAAATCGCTACCGCCCGCGCCGGCTTCTACAAGCACGAGCGCGACGATCTGGTGGTGTTCCACTTCCCTGACGGTGCCAACTGCGCGGGCGTCTTTACCCGCCACAAGGTCGGCTCGGCGCCGGTGGACTGGTGCAAGAAGCAACTCGACACCGAAAAGGGTGGCGAGGGCGTCAAGCTGATGGTCGTCAACGCCGGTTGCGCCAACGCCTTCACCGGCAAGGCCGGTGCCGACGCCGCCAAGGCGACCGCCGCCGCCGCCGCCAAGCGCTTCGACTGCCGCCAGCGCGACGTCATGCTGGCCTCGACCGGCGTGATCGGCGTGGTTCTCGACGATACCAAGATCACCGCCAAACTGCCGGAAATCGAGGCAGGGCTGAGCGCTGACAACTGGGCCAAGGCCGGTGCGGGTATCATGACCACCGACACCTTCCCTAAGGGCTCGACCGCTGAATGCGAGATCGAGGGTGTGAAGGTCCGCATCTCGGGCATCGCCAAGGGCTCGGGCATGATCGCGCCGGACATGGCGACCATGCTGGCCTTCATCGTCACCGATGCCGACATCGCCCCGCCGGTGCTGAAGGCGCTGCTGAACCTGCACGTCCGTACCACCTTCAACTCGGTGACCGTGGACGGCGATACCTCGACCAACGACACCGCCCTGATCTTCGCCACTGGCAAGTCGGGCGCGCCGCGCATTGGCCGTGTCGGCGACCGTCGCCTCAAGGATTTCTCGCGGGCTCTGGAACAGGTCATGCTCGACCTCGCCCACCAGCTGGTGAAGGACGGCGAGGGGGCAACCAAGTTTGTGAAGGTCACCGTGGACGGTGCCGCTTCGCCGGCCTCGGCCCGCAAGCTGGCCAAGTCGATCGCCGACAGCCCGCTGGTGAAAACCGCCATCGCCGGTGAGGACGCCAACTGGGGCCGTATCGTTATGGCCGTCGGCAAGACCGAAGAGGCGGTGGACCGTGACCGTCTGGCCATCTTCTTTGGTCCGCACACCGCCGCCGTCGATGGCGCGCCCGCGGCCGACTACAACGAAGAGGTGATGAGCGCCTATATGAAGAACGACGAGATCGATATCACGGTCCACGTCGCTTCGGGCCGCGCCTCGGCCACGGTCTGGACCTGCGACCTGACCAAACGCTACATCGAGATCAACGGGGACTACCGTTCGTGACCGATAACGCTAACGCGGGGGCGGTTCCGACCGTCCTCGTCGTCGCGGTCGCCCTGATCGACACCGACGGCCGTATCCTGATCGCCCAGCGCCCCGAGGGCAAACAGCTGGCCGGCCTGTGGGAGTTTCCGGGCGGCAAGGTCGAGCCGGGCGAGCGTCCCGAGCAGGCCCTGATCCGTGAGCTGAAAGAAGAGCTGGGCATCGACGTGAAGGAGGCGTGCCTCGCTCCCTTCGTGTTTACCAGTCACGGTTACGAAAAATTTCACCTCCTGATGCCACTCTACCTTTGCCGTAGATGGTCAGGCACGGTGACAGCCAAGGAACACAAGGCCTTGGCGTGGGTAAAACCCGGTCAACTCAGGGATTATCCCATGCCGCCCGCCGACGAGCCCTTGATCGCCTGGTTAAGGGATTTTGTGTGAAACCCGCAGTCGGGAGGGGTGCCGATGCTTAGGTTGTTAACCGTATTTGCCGCTGACGAAGGCGGCGCGACCGCCATCGAATACGGCATCATGGCCTCCATGATTGCCCTGGTGCTGGTCGGCGCGCTGTCGGCCACCGGCGACGGCGTCATGGCGAAGTGGAACTACGTCATGAACAAGGTCATCCAGGCGCTGGGTGGCGGCTCGCCGGAAGGCGGTGAGGGCGGCGAAGGGGCCTAAGGCCCTTCGCCATTCCCTAAGGGCGATCAGTCTTCGTCGCCTGTCATTTCCTTGACGCCCAAAGCATCGGCCAGACGCATCTTGGCCGATCCGCGCTTGGCCGGTTTCTGCTGGCTGTCGTCGGGTGCCCATCCGGCCAGATGCACCATTTCGAAGGTGGCAGGGATGCGGCCGTCTTCCTCGGCATAACGTTCGACATAAAGTTCCGCCGCGCGGGCCAGTATGGCGCGGTTCAGCGGCTTGATCTCGCCCGCTAGGACATTGGTCTCGCCCATGGCGCGCAGGTCGCGCATCAGGCTGAACGGATCGCGATAGCGCACGGTCACGCGGTCCACATCCGATACTGGAAGCGCAAAGCCCGCCCGCTGCAACAGGGCCGCACCGTCAAAGCCATCGGCAAAGGGCGAGATACGCGCCTGCGCTCCGCCGCGCACCTCTAGCTCTGCCTCGGTCAGCACGCCGCGCAACTCCTTCAGGGTCGCCGCGCCAAACAGGCTGCCGATAAACAGGCCGTCCGGACGCAAGGCCCGACGGATCTGCGCCAATGCGCCCGGCAGGTCATTGGCCCAGTGCAGGCCAAACAGATTGACCGTCAGATCGACCGACTGGTCCTCCAGCCCCAGCGGCTGGGCACCGGGGGCGGCGCGCTCTTCCACACTGCCGATCGTCTCGATGGAGCCGATACGCTCCGCAGCAGGCATGCCTTGCAGCGCCTCGGCCAGCAGACCCCCGTGCGGAGACAGATCGACGGCGCGTTTAAACTCGCGCAGGATGGCCGACAGCGTATGGGCTGCGTCTTCCGCCGCCCTGCGGTGCAAAAAGTCTGCTTGGGGAAACAGGCGTTGCGCACGCGCCAGACGGTGGGACCGTCGGGCGGCGTCGAAAATAATCGGGGGACCGGAAGAGGGGGCGCTCATGACGGGGACAAATGGCGGCTTGGACGCCGATTGGAAAGGCCTTTGGGCGATAAAGCTGCGCAATGCCGGTCGGTCTTTGGTCGATCTGGTCCTGCCTCCAGCCAGCTTGGATGGCGAGGCGGGCAGCTCCGGCATGGGGCTGAGCGCCCGCGCCTTCAGCCGCATCACCTTTCTGGAAGACCCTGTGTGCGATGGCTGCGGCTTGCCGTTTGAATACGCAGCCGAGGCGGGCCAACGATGCCTGATCTGCACGCAAAAGCCCCACGTCTTTGTCCGCGCCCGCGCTGCCTGCCTTTATGACGAACATTCGCGCGGCCCGATCCTCGCTTTGAAACATGGTGACGAGCAGGCTCACGCCGCCCTGTTCGCCCGCTGGATCAGCCGTTCAGCCGACCCCTTGATCCGTGACTGCGATGTGGTCGTGCCTGTGCCGCTTCATCCGCTGCGTCTGCTGCGCCGCCGCTTCAACCAGAGTGCCGAGATCGCCCGCCCGCTGGCCCGCCTTCGCGGCCTGACCTATCTGCCCGATACCCTGAAACGCCGTCGTGCGACCGCGACACAGGGCGGGCGCTCGCTCAGGGGGAGGCACCTGAACGTCAAAGGGGCCTTCAGCATCTCCCCGCGCCATGCCCATCGGGTGCGCGGAAAGCGCGTTTTGCTGGTCGATGATGTGTTGACGACGGGGGCCACCGCCGATGCCTGTGCGCGTGCCTTATTGGACGCAGGCGCTACCGCCGTTGATCTGGCGGTGATTGCGGGGGTGCATGGCGCACGCGAAGTGCCTAAATAGGCAACAGAACAGGTGATCCGGCCATTGTACCGTTTCGCCATCCCCTATCTGCACGGAGTAAAGCTGTGGCCGAAGTCGTTATCTATACCAAGCCCGGTTGCCCCTATTGCATCCGCGCCAAGGCGCTGCTGGATCGCAAGGGTGCGGCCTATACCGAGATCGTTGCCTCGAACGATCCGGAAAAGAAGGCCGAGATGGTCGCCCGTTCGAATGGCGCTGCCACCTTCCCGCAAATCTTCATCAACGACCAGCACATCGGCGGCTGCGACGACATCCACGCTCTGGATGCCAAGGGCGGCCTCGACCCGCTGCTCGCAGCCTGATCTAGGGCCAAGACCATGGGTTCCAGCCTCCATGTGGCTCTGATCCAGACCACGACCCCCGCCACGGCGGCCAAGGGGCTGGAACACATCGCCCCCATGATCCGTCAGGCGGCCTTGAAAGGGGCCGAACTGATCCTCACGCCCGAAGGCACCAACTTCCTCGAACAGAGGAAGGGCCTGCGCGAGGCGGCGTTGTCGGACGAAACCTCCGACGTCGCGGTGCAGGGGCTTCAGCAACTCGCGGCGGAGCTGAAGGTCTGGATCCTGATCGGATCGGCCATTGTGCGCTCGGGTGCCGAGGGCGACGAGCGCGCCGCCAACCGCAGTCTGCTGATCAACCCCGAGGGTCAGATCGTTTCCCGCTATGACAAGATGCACGTCTTTGACGTCGATCTGGATACGGGCGAACGGTGGCGCGAAAGCGCGGTCATCCGTCCGGGATCGCAGGCGGTCGTGGCCGATACCCCTTGGGGCGGGCTGGGCCTGACCATCTGCTACGACGTGCGCGTTGCCTATCTGCACCGCGCCTTGGCGCATGGCGGCGCAAAGATCATCACTGTCCCCGCCGCCTTCACCCGCCCGACGGGCGAGGCGCACTGGGAAGTCCTGCTGCGGGCCCGCGCCATCGAGACCGGCAGCTTCGTTCTGGCGCCCGCGCAGGGCGGCGAGCACGAGGACGGTCGCAAGACATGGGGCCATTCACTGGTCATCGACCCGTGGGGCGAGGTCATCGCCCGTCTTGACCACGACCGTCCCGCAGTGCTTCACGCCACGCTGGATTTGTCGGCTGTGGACCGCGCCCGAAAGGCCATCCCTGCGCTGACGCACGACCGTTCATTTGTTTCGCCCCAATGATCCGATACGCGCTCGTCTGTGATCAGGACCACGGCTTTGAAGCGTGGTTCGCTTCCTCCTCCGACTATGACGATCAGGCCGCCCGTGGTTTGGTCGAATGTCCGTTCTGTGCCTCAAGTCAGGTCCGCAAACAGATCATGGCCCCTGCCGTCACGGGCACGAAAAAGACGGAAGGCCTCAAGCCCGACGCGCTGAAAGCCGTGCAGACCATGATGATGCAGGCCGCGCGCGAGGTGCGCAGCCACGTTGAGGAAAATTTCGAATACGTCGGTGACGCCTTCGCCCGCGAGGCCCGCGACATCCACGAAGGCCGCAGCGAAAAGCGCGAAATCTATGGCGAGGCTACGCCCGCAGACATCAAGAAGCTCAAGGACGACGGCGTGCCCTGCATGCCCTTGCCGGACGTTCCCGACCCGTCCAAAGCCAACTGAACTCCCTACCGAAAGTCTCCCCCCCATGACCGACGCCATCACCCCTTCGCCTGCCCTTGAATGGCGTCCCATGACCACGGCGGACCTGGATGGCGTGGTCGAGGTGGCCAAGGTCTCCTTCCCCGACCATCCCGAGGATCTGGCCTGTTTCGACAACCGGCTGACGCTGAACCCGCAGAGCTGTTTCGTGCTGTCGGACGAGCAGGGCGGGGTGCATGGCTATCTGGTCGCCTATCCGTGGGTGAGAAACGCTGCGCCTGCGCTCAACACCCTGATCGATGCCCTGCCGGAGCATCCAGAGGTGATCTATCTGCACGATCTGGCGTTGCACCCCTCGACGCGCGGTGGTGGCTATACCCGACCGGTCGTCGAGGCTCTGGCGCAGCAGGCCAGGTCGGCAGGCTTTGAGCGGATATCGCTTGTGGCCGTGAACAATGCGGCAGGCTTCTGGGAGCGCAACGGCTTCAAGGTCATGACGCCGGACGGCATGGCGGCCAAGCTGGCCAGCTATGGTGACGACGCCCGCTATATGGAACGCGACATTTTGTAACGGAACGATGTTCCGTCTTGGGAGGTTTTGACACCATGGAAAACAAATCTCCCCTCCCCAAACTTCTTTTCCTCGGTGTCGCAGTAGCCGGTGTTCTGGCACTCGGTGCCTGCGCGACGCTGGCGCGTCAGGGCCCGTCGGGCAATGCCAATGTGCCCGAGCCGGCCAAGGCGGTCGATCTGGATCGCTATCTGGGCCGCTGGTACGAACTGGCGCGCTACGAGTTCGGTTATCAGAAGGGCTGCGAGGCGGTGACCGCCGACTATCGCCTTCTGGAAAATGGCGAAGTGGGTGTCACCAACGCCTGTCGTCAGGACTCGGTCGATGGTCCCTATAAGGAAGCCACCGCCCGTGGTCGCGTCGTAGAGGGCAGCAACAATACCAAGCTGAAGCTGTCCTTCTTCGGACCCTTCTATGTCGGTGACTATTGGGTGCTGGACCACGCCGATGACTATAGCTGGTCGATCGTGGGCGAGCCTTCGGGCCGCAACCTGTGGATTCTGAGCCGCGAGGCCAATGTCTCGCAAGAACAGCGTCAGGCGCTCTACAACCGCGCCCGCGAGCTGGGTTACGACCTGTCGTTGCTGCGCGAAACCAAGCACTAACAGGCTTGTAGGGGAGGGGGTTACCCCTCCCTGACCGCCACCATCATATAGTTGATGTCGGCATCGCCCTCTTTCCATTTGTCGGTCAGAGGATTGTATTCCAGCCCGAACGGGCCGGTGACCGTCAGCGGTTCGGACTTCAGCATCTCGCGAATTTCGTCGGGCTTCAGGAATTGGCGCCAGTCGTGCGTCCCCGCCGGAACCCAGCGCAGCACATATTCTGCCGCAAACTTGCCCAGCAGCAGACCCTTCAGCGTCCGGTTCAGGGTGGCGACGATCATGATCCCGCCCGGCTTCACCAGTTTGGAACAGGTACGGACGAACTCTCCCGGATCGGCGACGTGTTCGATCACTTCCATCGTCAGAACGACATCGAAGGGACCCGCGCCCTCGGCGACGATCTGCTCGACGGTCGCGGCGCGATAGTTGATGTCCAGCCCGACCTGCGCGGCATGGGCGCGGGCGGTGCCGATGTTTTCGGACGAGGCATCCAACGCGGTGACCTCGAAACCCATACGGCGCATCGGCTCGGCCAGTAGCCCGCCACCGCAACCGATATCGATCAGGCTCATGCCTTTGAACGGGGCGCGGGTGTTCGGATTCAGCCCGTAATGATCCGCTACGCGATCACGTACAAATTTCAGGCGCGCCGGATTGAAGCGGTGAAGCGGCGCGAACGGACCCTTGGCATCCCACCATTCCGCCGCCTGAGCGGAAAAACGTGCCACATCTGCGGGGTCGATACTGGGACCTTCGGCACGTTCCATCGCGGGAGCGTGCGAATTTTCGGTAAAACCCTGCGTGGTTTGGGGTTTGCGCTCGGGGCTGCTGTCGTTAGAAGCGGACATGAGCCAAGGGATGGACTGCCTTTCTTCCCGACGCAAGTGCAACACGACCCCGATTGCGGGGCATGAGATTGGATACCGGTATGACGGGGGCTATCCCAGAGACGGACTATAGCCGTCTGGTCATGAAGTTCGGCGGAACTTCCATGGCCGATCTGGAGCGAATTCGCCGCGCCGCGCGTATTGTCGCGGCCGAGGCCGCTAAAGGCAAAAAGGTTGCCGTAGTGGTCTCTGCTATGGCGGGCAAAACCAATGAACTGGTCGCGTGGACCGATGGCGCAGGCGCGCCCGCTGCCGGCCTGTATCCGGCGGGCTTCATGTCGGACGATGAATATGACGTCGTGGTCGCCTCGGGCGAACAGGTGACCTCGGGTCTTCTGGCCATCACCCTGCGCAACATGGGCTATAAGGCCCGTAGCTGGATGGGCTGGCAGGTGCCGATCATCACCGATGACGCCCACGCCCGCGCCCGCATCGAGGAAATCCGTGCCGAGGCCATGGCCGCCAGCATGGATGCTGGCGAGATCGCCGTCATTCCGGGCTTCCAGGGCGTCACGCCAGAGGGCCGCATCACCACGCTGGGTCGTGGGGGGTCGGACACCTCGGCCGTGGCTGTGGCAGCGGCGCTGAACTGCCCGTGCGATATCTATACGGACGTGGACGGCGTCTATACGACTGACCCGCGCGTCGAGAGCCGCGCCCGCCGTCTGGCCAAGGTGTCCTATGAAGAGATGCTGGAAATGGCGTCTCTGGGGGCCAAGGTGCTCCAGACCCGCTCGGTCGAGATGGCCATGCACAACCAGGTGCCTGTGCGTGTGCTCTCCAGCTTTATCGAGCCTGATGAAAACGGAATTCTGCCGGAAGATGCCGGCACACTGATTTGCGACGAGGATGAGATCGTGGAAAAGCGCATCGTTTCCGGCGTGACCATGAGCCGGGACGAAGCCCGGATCACGCTTCTGGGTCTTTCGGACCGTACCGACGCTCCGGCGGATGTCTTCACCCGTCTGGCCGAGGCCAATGTGAACGTGGACATGATCGTCCAGTCTCAGGCCCGCACCGAAGGCGCCGTGAACCTGACCTTCACCACGGGCCGCCGCGATGCCGCCCGCGCCTCGGAACTGATGTCCTCGCTCAAGTCGGAGATCGGCTTCGAGGAAATCCGCGTCGATGACGACGTGGCCAAGGTGTCGGTGATCGGCGTCGGCATGCGCTCGCACGCCGGTGTCGCCCAGACCATGTTCCGCGCACTGGCCGACAAGGGCATCAAATTCCAGGCCATCTCGACCTCGGAAATCAAGATCAGTGTGCTGATTGAATCGGCCTATGCCGAACTGGCCGTTCGTGCCCTTCACGCCGCTTACGGTCTGGAGAGCCTCTAGGCAGAGACAAACACCCTTCCCATGTGACACAATGATATGGGAAGCGGGACAGGAGTGGCTATGCCCAAGAGCAGCGGATTGACGATCAGGGGGCCTCGCAACCTCCTTCGCCAGATCCGGGAGGCTCTGGCAGGGGGCGGTGGCGGCGGTGCCGTCGCCAGTGCCCAGCAACGGCTGGACGTGGTGGTGGGCATCATCGCCCGCTCCATGGTGGCCGAGGTTTGCTCCATCTATCTGCGGCGGGCGTCGGGCGAGCTTGAACTGTTCGCCACAGAGGGTCTGAACCGCGACGCCGTCCACAACACCCGCCTTCGCCCCGGCGAGGGTCTTGTGGGCGAGGTCGCGCGTCTGGCCCAGCCGATCAGCCTGTCGAACGCGCCCGAACACCCCAGCTTCTCCTATCGTCCGGAAACGGGCGAAGACCCCTTCAACGCCTTCCTCGGTGCGCCCCTGCTTCGCGGTGGTCGCGCTATCGGCGTGCTGGTTGTCCAGAACCGCGCCGCCCGCGTCTATGACGAGGACGAGCTGGAGGATATCCAGAACATCGCCATGGTGCTGTCGGAGACGGTGGCATCGGGCGGCCTTCTGGCCGAGGCCGAGCTGCGCGATGTGGAGTTGGCTCCGCACCGCCCCGAACGCTTGACCGGTCAACGCTTTGCCGAAGGTCTGGCCGTCGGCCGCGCCATTCTGCACGAAGTGCCGGTCCCGCCCGAAAAGCTTCTGGCCGACAATCCCGCGCTTGAGGAACAGCGCCTGCTGGCGGGCCTGCAATCTCTGAAATCGGGCATCGATGTCCTGCTCGAAGGCGGGCAGGGCAAGCTGGGCGGCACCCCCTATGAGGTGCTGGAAACCTACCGGATGTTCGCCGATGACCGTGGCTGGAACCGCTCACTGCTGGAGGCGGTCCGCAGTGGTCTGACGTCCGAGGCCGCCGTCGACCGTGTGCGGACCGAGCACCGCGCCCGCTTCGCCAGCGCCCGCGATCCCTATATCCGCGAGCGGCTGCACGATTTCGAGGATCTGGCCAACCGCCTGCTTCGCATCCTGATGGGCGATGATCCGGCGGCACGCGAAATCCCCGACGATGCCATCCTTGTGGCGCGTAACCTCGGCCCTGCCGACCTGCTGGAATATCCTCGCGCCAAGCTGAAGGGCTTGCTGCTGGAAGAAGGCTCGCCCGCGGGCCACGCCGCCATTGTGGCGCGCGCATTGCAAATCCCGTGCGTGGGTCGCCTGTCGGGCCTTCGTGACCGCCTGTCCGAAGGCGATCCGGTCATCGTCGATGGCGAAACGGGCGAGGCCTACCTGCGCCCGCGCCCCGACATGCTGCTGGCGGTGCAAAGCCGGATGGAGGTGCGCGAGCAACGCCGCGCCGAGTTCGACCAGCTTCGCGACACGCCGGCCATCACCATGGACGGCACGCGCATCACCCTGCTGACCAATGCCGGTCTGGCGGTTGATCTGGAAAACCTCGACATGACGGGGGCCGAGGGCATCGGCCTGTTCCGCACCGAGTTCCAGTTCATGGTGGCCGACGAACTGCCGCGCCTGACGGCCCAGACGGCGCTTTACCGTCTGGTGCTGGATGCGGCAGGGGACCGTCCGGTGACCTTCCGCACCCTCGACATCGGGGGCGACAAGATACTGCCCTACCTCGATCCGGAGCGGGAAGAGAATCCGGCTCTGGGCCGCCGTGCCATCCGTCTGGGTCTGGATCGTCCGGCCCTGTTGCGGATGCAACTGCGGGCGCTGTTGGCCGCGGCCAGCGGTCGCGAGCTGCGCGTCATGTTCCCGATGATCGCCTCGGTCGAGGAATTCCGCCGCGCCCGTGAAATGGTGGACCGCGAGATGGAATGGGCGCGCCGTCGTGGCCGCACCCTGCCGCGCTCGACGCGCGTCGGGGCCATGATCGAATGCCCCAGCCTGCTGTGGCACCTCGATGCCCTTTTGCCGCTGACGGACTTTGTCTCCATCGGCACCAATGACTTGATGCAGTATATGTTTGCGGCAGACCGGACCAATCCGCGTGTGGCCGATCGCTATGATCCCATGTCGCCACCGGCGCTGAGGGCACTGCGCGAAATCCGCATGCGCTGTCAGGACCACGACACGCCTGTATCGATCTGTGGAGAGCTTGCGGGCAAGCCGCTGGAAGCCTTTGCCCTGATCGCGCTGGGCTTTGACCGTCTGTCGGCCCCCGCCAGCGGTGTGGGTCCGGTCAAGCGGATGATCCTGTCGACCGATCTGAAGGCCGCCCGCAGAGGGATCGAGCCCCTATTGGCCTCATCGGCCAGTTCGGTGCGCGGCGAGCTGGAAACCCTTGCGCGCAAGCTCAATCTGGCCGTCTGATTTCACCATCTGGCCGACCATACGTTGAACCCTCGGTCCGGCTCGTCTAATCGGGGGTAACCGGTCGTTGTCTTGACCGGTCATGCCTTGATGGCCCGCCTCACGGAATAAAGATGGATCAGGAACGGCTGTCGCCGTCGACACAGGATCAGACGCCAACGCCAGAGGTGACCCTCGGCGAGCGTCTGCGCGTGGCGCGTCTGGCATCGGGCCTGTCGTTCGACGAACTGGCGGTGAAAACACGCGTGAACCCGCGCTTCCTGCGGGCGATCGAGCAGGGGGACCAGTCGCTCCTGCCGTCGCGCATCTTCACCATGGGCTATGTCCGCATCTACGCGCAGGTACTGGGCCTCGACGAGCTTGAGGCAGTCGAACAGTATAAGCGCGAGTTCCCCGAGGCAGGTGCCACGCTTCAGGCCCCGACGGGCACCGCCTTCCAGCAGATGCGTCGTCGCTCGCCGGCCATTCTCGCGGTGCTGGGCGTGGTGGTTGTGTCGGTTCTGTGCTGGAACATCTTCCAGCGCCTGTCACGGATCGAGCCGCCCCATCCCTCCGATCTGGCCGCCGTTCCGGAAGACTGGGCGAAGATGGCCGATGCCATTCCCGGTACGCCAGTCGTTCTGGGCGGACCACAGGCGGCCCCGCCCGACCAGACGGTCCCGCCGCTGTACCTCACGCGCGGTATCGAGGATCAGCTGATCGGCGATGATCCGGAAAACAATCCTCTGCTCACGGCCCCCGCGCCGCCGGTGCAGGCCGCGTTCAACCCGCGTGGTGCCCTGTATGGCGCACCGGCCACCAACTCTGTCGTGACCCTTCAGGCCACCAAGCCCGCCACCCTGATCGTGCGTCAGGGTAATGGCAGCATCCTGTTTGCCCGCCAACTGGCCGCGGGCGACAGCTGGCGCGCGCCGCGCAATATCCAGGCGGTGCTGGATGTGTCCGACCCCACGGCCTTCTCGGTCTATATGAATGGCGAGTTGGCCGCGCCGCTGACCGACAGCCAAACCCCGCTGGGACGTCTGAACAATCAGGCCGATGGGCTGGCCCGCCAGTCCGAAGCCCGCGCCGTCGCGGCTGCCGAGGCAGGCAGACATGTGCTCATCGAAAAGCCGTTGGCCACCACGCGGGAAGACGTGTTCCGCATCCTCGAAGCGTGCGGGAAAAACCATGTACGCGGCATGGTAGACCTGCACAACCGATGGAACCCGCCGTTCCATTCGGCTTGGCAGTCCGTGCGCGCCGGTGAGCTGGGCGATGTCTACAGCGCCTATTACCGCCTCAACGACGTGCGCTGGGTCGCCACGGAC
>NZ_CAMZFB010000037.1 GCF_947305955.1 uncultured Brevundimonas sp. | reverse complement strand
AGCCGCCGCGCAGGTCGCCGCCACCACGCCGGCCCCCGCGGCTGCATCACCGGCTCCGGCGACGGCTCCCGCCACGCGTTAGACCATAAGTCTACGCTGAAACTTCAAACATAGGGCATAGTCTTGGGGCTCTGCCCGTCCTATGTATCGGCCGACATGTCAGACCATACCCACGTCCGCCCGTGGCGCCACATCGAGCGTCGCAAGAGCCGCCAGATCCGCGTCGGCAATGTGCTTGTCGGTGGTGACGCCCCGATCAGCGTCCAGTCGATGACCAACACCCCGACCTCGGATGCCAATGCCACGATCAACCAAATCCGGCAGCTGGAAGAGGCGGGTGCCGATATCGTGCGCGTCTCTTGTCCGGACGTAGAGTCGACCGAGGCATTCAAGACGATCGCCAAGGCGGCCAAGGTGCCGCTCGTGGCCGACATCCACTTCCACTACAAGCGCGGCATCGAAGCCGCCGAGGCAGGCGCCGCCTGTTTGCGCATCAATCCGGGCAATATCGGCTCGAGCGAGCGCGTGAAGGAAGTCATCAAGGCCGCCCGTGACAACGGCTGCTCCATGCGGATCGGCGTGAACGCCGGATCGCTGGAGCGCGAACTGCTCGAAAAATACGGCGAGCCTTGCCCCGACGCCATGGTGGAAAGCGCGCTGAACCATGCCCGCATCCTTCAGGACAACGACTTCCACGAGTTCAAGATCTCGGTGAAGGCGTCCGATCCCTTCCTGACGGTCGCCGCCTATCAGCAACTGGCCGAGGCCATCGACTGTCCGCTGCACCTTGGCGTGACCGAGGCCGGCCCGCTTCGCACCGGCACCATCAAATCCTCGATCGGTCTGGGCTCCATGCTGTGGGCCGGTATCGGTGACACCATCCGCGTGTCTCTGGCCGCCGATCCGGTGGAAGAGATCAAGGTTGGCTTCGATATCCTCAAGTCGCTGGGCCTTCGCCACCGCGGCGTGAACATCATTGCCTGCCCGTCCTGCGCACGTCAGGGCTTCAACGTCATCGAGACGGTCGCCATCCTCGAGGAAAAGCTGGCCCACATCGCCACCCCGATGAGCCTGTCGATCATCGGCTGTGTCGTGAATGGCCCGGGCGAGGCCCTCTATACCGACGTCGGTTTCACCGGCGGTGGCGCAGGGTCCGGCATGGTTTACTTGAACGGCAAGATCGCCCACAAACAGGCGAATGACGGGATGATCGACCACATTGTGGAACTGGTTGAAGAGAAAGCCGCTGAACTGGATGCGGCCCGAAAGGCCGCAGACACTTCCTCGACCTAAGGAGTTCCGGTCATGCGCCTTCTTCCACTCGCCACGCTGGCAGCCCTGCCGTTTCTCATGCTGGGTGCCTGCGCCCCGCAGGAAAAGAACGAGCCGCAGCTGATCGGCATGCCCAACCCCGCCTCGGTCCACTGTCGTGAAGCCGGCGGCCGCACTGAAATCCGCACCCAGGCGGACGGCGGTCAATATGGCGTATGCGTGTTCAACGACGGTCGCCAATGCGAGGAATGGGCGCTATTCCGTGATAACCGCTGTGTCGCTCCGACCCAGCGCTGATCTAGCCAGAGCCTTGGAATGAAACTCTACATCACCACCCCTTCGCCCTTTGCCCGCAAGGTCCGCATTGTCGCCCGCGAAAAGGGACTGTCCGACAGGATCGAAGAAGTGGTGGTGGACCCCTACGCCAATGCGCCGGAACTGCTGTCGACCAATCCGGTGGTACAGGTCCCGACCCTGATCGCCGAAGACGGCGAGCCTCTGAACGACAGTCCGGTCATCTGCGAATATCTCGACCGTCTGGGTGGGGGTGACGATCTCTTGCCCCCGTCCGGTTCTGCCGAGTGGCTGCGCGTGAAGCGTCTGGAGACGCTGGGCAATCAGGCGCTGGAAATGGGCGTCAAACTGGTGCTGGAAAAGCGCCGCCCTGAAAGCGAGCGCTCCCCCATGTGGATCGACCGCTGGACCACCAATATGGGCCGCGCCCTTGATGCACTTGAAGCCGAGACCCTGTCGGCGGACAACATCAACATCGGCACCATCACGGCGGGTATTGCCGTGACGTGGATCGGCTTTCGCCATCCCGACTATAACTGGAAGACGGGCCGCCCCAATCTGGTAGCCTTCCAACAGGCCATCGAGGCCCGCGAGAGCTTCGTCGCCACCTTCCCGAAATAAGAAGAAAGGGAGCCGGTCCGGCTCCCTTTTTTATTTCAGGAACAGGTTCACACTCTGAAAAATGGCAAGCCCCACCAAGAGGATACCCACCGCATAGGTCAGGACCGAGCGCGGCACCTTCTTGACGATCAGTCCGGCAAACGGCGCTGCGATCAGACCGCCCACGACCAGACCCCCCACCGCGGCGGCATGGTTTTCCAGCGCGCCAGCCTCTTCCCAGTGGCCCGTCACCAAGGCCCAAACAAAGGTGGCCGAGACGGCAAGCGTCAGGAAGAACTCGGCGGTGTTGACGGTGCCGATTGCCTTGCGTGGCTCCTGACCCGAACCGATCATCGACGAGGTCACGGTCGGTCCCCAGCCGCCACCGCCTATAGCATCCAGAAACCCGCCGATCAGGCCAAACGGCGCGGTAACCCAGCGCGGTAGCTTGCGCGGTTTGAACTCATGCCCCGCCTTCCACAAAATCCAGAGACCAATGACGGCCAGATAGAGGATGACGAAGGGTTTGATGATGTCCCCGTCGATCCCCGACAGGACATAGGCCCCCAATATTCCGCCTAGCACACCGGCGATGGTCAGGGGCAGGAACAGCCGCCAGTCGATATTGCGGTGGGCGACGTGGCTGGTGGCCGATGCGGCGGTGGTGAAGACCTCGGCCGCATGGACACTGGCCGAGGCCGTGGCAGGGGGCACGCCCAGCGCCAGCAGAACCGACGATGAGATCACCCCATAGGCCATGCCCAGCGCGCCATCGACGGCCTGGGCCAATATGCCGACCAGCAGAAAGATGAAGAAGGTTTCCATCAGAACTCCCGTGTCGGACCTGAACCCTGCACCCGCATGATCGGGCCCGTTCTCAACGCCTGTAAGCGTCGCTTGTTCAGTGCAGCGGCTCCAGTTCCTGCACAGCCTTCAACACATCGGCCGTAGAATAGGGTTTGGAGATGGTCGCCTTGGCCAATCCGACCTCTGCCGGATCGGTCAGCGTTTCGCCCGACAGGAAGATCACCGGCACGCCCCAGCGCGATTTCAGGCTGCGCGCCAGATCGATCCCGCTGGCCTCGCCTGACAGGTTGATGTCCAGCACCGCCAGATCAATCTGGTGAAGGGCGGTGGCGGCCTCGGCGGATTCAGCGCTGTGGAACGGGCCGATGACGCGATGTCCGGCCTCGTCGAGTGCTTCCGTAAGTGCGGTTGCAGCGTCTGCGTCGTCTTCGACAACAAGGACGTTCCGGGGTTCGCGGGTCATGGGCTCTCCTAAATCCTGAGTGCAGAGGCGGACAGGCACGCAGGGTCATGCACGGGCTATGCCGACCAAATCGGCACAGGCTGAAAACATACCCTTGGTGGACCATCCCCTACACAAGCTGTCGCCGGATCAGCCACCGTGGGGAGGGCGGCTCTTCCGACCTTTTAGAGCTAGGGTGCGACAGGGCGGATGGAAATGGACCTGACGCGCTTGTTACGTGCCATCACAATTTCTCCAGATGGCTGTGAGGCCCTGCGACCGAGGTCGGGCATGGACTTCACAGGCGGCTACAGCGTATTCAGGCCGCGCCCTATTTGACCGGAGTATATCCTTGCGACTGCCCCAGGCCCGTCTCGATCAGGTTCTTGACCGTTTCCACGAGGTGGAAGCGCGGATGGGGGCTGCGACCGATGGTGCCGAGATCGTGCGCCTGTCCAAGGAGCACGCCGAGCTGAAGCCGGTGGCCGATGCCGTCACCGCACTGGCCAAGGCGCGTCAGGAAATGGCCGATTTGGAAGCCATGGCCGATGATCCGGACATGGCCGATATGGCCGCCGAGGAAATGGAGACGCTGAAAGAGCGCCTGCCGGAACTGGAGCGCGACGTGGCCCTGCTGCTGGCCCCGCGTGATGCCGATGAAAAGGCCTCTGCCGTTCTGGAAGTGCGTGCCGGTACTGGCGGGGACGAGGCGGCCCTGTTCGCGGGCGACCTGTTCCGCATGTATTCGCGCTATGCCTCCAGCATCGGCTGGCGTGTCGAGATCGACAGCGCCACCGAAGGCGAGGCGGGCGGCTATAAGGAAATCATCGCCACCATCACGGGCGAGGGCGTGTTCGGCCGCCTGAAGTTCGAGTCAGGCGTCCACCGCGTCCAGCGCGTGCCCGCGACCGAGGCCGGTGGTCGTATCCACACCTCGGCCGCGACCGTCGCCGTCCTGCCGGAAGTCGAGGACGTGGAGATCGAAATCCGCGATCAGGACATCCGCATCGACACCTATCGTTCCTCCGGTGCCGGTGGCCAGCACGTCAACAAGACCGACTCCGCTGTGCGGATCACCCACTTGCCGACCGGCATTGTCGTGACCTCGTCGGAAAAGTCGCAGCACGTGAACCGCGACAAGGCGATGAAGAACCTGCGTATCCGTCTGTACGACATGCAGCGTCAGGCCAAGGACGCCGCCCGTTCGGATGCGCGCAAATCACAGGTTGGCTCGGGCGACCGTTCGGAGCGCATCCGCACCTATAATTTCCCGCAAGGGCGCGTGACCGATCACCGCATCGGCCTGACGCTGCACTCCCTGCCGCAAATCCTCGAGGGCGATCTCGATCCGATGCTGAACGCCCTGATCGCCGAGGACCAGGCCGCCCGTCTGGCCGACCTCGAGGCCGAGTTCGCCTAACGCCTGCGTTTCTTGCGCTTGGCGACCTTGGAGCCAAGGCTTTCGGCATAGCGCAGGGTAAAGGCGAGGGCGGCGGGCGTGCCGCGCCGTGCCCCCACGCTATCGGCCATGATGGCTCCGCGCTCGCCCATTGGCTTGTCCGGCCCGACGGTGGTGTCCATGGCGGTCTGGTGCTCGATCTCGGCGTTCAGGCGCGCGCCCATCAGCACGACCTGCAGCGAAATCCAGGTCCACAGCAGGAAACCCATGGCCGCCGACAGCGGACCGTAGGAGTCCGTGCGCACGAAATTGCTCAGGAACCAGCTGAACAGCAAGGACACCAGAACGCTGAGCACAGCCGCCACTGTGGCTCCCGGCGTCAGCCAGCGCCAGCGCGGCGATCGGCGGCTTGGCCCGATCCGGTAAAGCAGGTTCAGACAGCCGATATAGATGATGAACAGCACCGGCCAGCGCAGCGGCGACAGGAACGCCCACTCTTCCTGCAGGCCGAACAAGGCAATGACCACCGGCACACCCACGACCAGAACCGATGTCAGCATGATGCCGAGGATGGACGTCAGGGTGACGGCCATACAGACCAGATTATAGACGAAGATGTTGCGCTTCTCGACCTCGTGATAGGCGAGGTTCAGCCCGTAAAAAAGTGTCTTCACCCCGCCATTGGCCGCCCAAAGCGACAGGGCCAGCGTCCACACAAGGGTAAAGGTCAGCTCTCCGGTCGATCCTCCGGCCAGTCGTGTCATCTCGTTGCCGAGGAACTGGGACACATTGGCGGGCAGCATCTCATAGATGAAATCCAGCCGTCCCCACGCATCCGAAGGGTTCGCGAACAGGCCATAGATGGTGACGAACGCACCCAGCGTCGGGAACAGGGCCAGCAGCATGAAGAAGGTCACGCCGCCCGCCACGAACGACACGCGGTCGCCAAAGAATCCGCCGCCCGTCCGGTACAGGATATCGACCCAGCCCTTGTAGGGGATCTTCAGCGGGCTGGTGGCCAGTCGCCCGCGCTTGGGATCGGCGCGGTCAAAGGCCTGGGGGGACATGTCGTCATCCGACACGCCCTCGGGTCTGGTTTTGCGCAGATCGATACCGATCCGGTAGCCCTGCGAATAGAGCAGGTGGGCCGCCGTGGCCCCCGCGGTCAGACCGCCTGCGACCGCACCGGCATAGCGCAGCCACACCGGCATGCCCTTGCCGCCCTTGTTGCGGGATGCGGCACCCGACAGGGACTTTGAGATCGTGTCCAGAAGGTCACGAGACATCGACGAGGTTTTCTTTTTACCCATGGCGGTTCACAACGGCCCGCTCTGTAACCCGTTCCGCCTTGAAAACGTCGGGCATAAACCCCAATCAATCCGCATGACCGCGACCTCTCCCAATCCGTCCTCTTCTGCCACGCTTCTGACCACGTGGAAGCAGGCCCAGGCCCGCTTCAAAGACGCTGGACTGGACAGCCCCTCTATTGATGCCCGCATCCTGCTGGAAGCGGCAACCGGTGCCGGCCGTGTCGATATTCTGACCGATCCTTATCGGGCCGTCACGCCCGAGCAGCTGGCCAAGCTGGAAGAACTGGTCCAGCGCCGCCTGAAGCGCGAGCCGGTCTCCAAGATTCTGGGCCGCAAGGGCTTCTGGAAGATCATGCTCAATGTGACGCCGGACGTCCTCAGCCCGCGTGCCGACACCGAGGTCATCCTCGACATCGTCACCCTCGCTTTCGGTCCGGAACAGGCCTTTGAAATGGTCGATCTGGGCACCGGTTCGGGTGCCATCCTGCTGGCGGCACTGGCCGAGCGCGCAGGCGCACGCGGTCTGGGTGTCGATGTGTCGAACGAGGCGCTGGTTGTGGCCCGCGAAAACGCTGCCACCCTGTCGCTCGACAG
Organism: uncultured Brevundimonas sp.; assembly: GCF_947305955.1. Lineage (GTDB taxonomy): Bacteria > Pseudomonadota > Alphaproteobacteria > Caulobacterales > Caulobacteraceae > Brevundimonas. Next base: position 23,854 of record NZ_CAMZFB010000037.1, on the reverse strand, counting down.
CCGCTGCAGCTTCGCCCACGCCAACTGGACCGAGGGGCTGGCCGACAACAGCTATGATCTGGTGGTGTCGAACCCGCCCTATATCCCCTCGGCCGACATCGCCAAGCTGGATCCGGAAGTGCGCGAGCACGATCCGCTGATCGCGCTGGACGGCGGCGAGGACGGTCTGGACCCGTACCGTATTCTGGCCCCCGAGACGAAGCGCATCCTGCGCGACGGCGGCATCTTCGCCTTCGAGATCGGCTGGGATCAGGGCCCGCAGGTCAAGGCCCTGTTCGAGCAGGCCGGCTTTACCGATGTGAAGGTGGTCAAGGATCTGGGCGACCGCGACCGTGTGGTCACCAACGGTCCGGACCCGCGCACCACGCCGCGTCCCCAGACCTAAAGCCTGACAAAATATTGCTCTGAAGCGGCGGCAAGCATTGGGCTTGTCGCCGCTTTTTGCATTTATGGCCTTGGCAAAGCCGTCTGACACGCGCTAAGTCGTGTCTGTCTCCCACCTGAACATTGCGAATACGGCTGCATACGCCCTTCGCCGTGCGTCAGGCATGTGATGGCTGCGCTCACAAGGCACAGCGGACCACAGGGCGGCAGATTTTTTCCGAACAGATCGCACGGGGATAGGCCCCGTTAGTGCGCAATCAGGACTTGGGCCCGCCTGTCACCCACAGGCAAACCCGCACCAGCACGGTACCCCGATGAGAGATTTCAAGGGCATGAAGCGTCAGCGCGGCCGCAATCGCAAGCCGAGCGGTGGCAACAACGCCAATGCAACCAACCCGAACCGTTCGTGGGACTCGCAAGGTCCCGAGAACATCAAGGTTCGCGGTAATGCCCAGACGGTTTATGAGCGCTACATGCAGCTGGCCCGCGATGCGGCCGCTGCCGGTGACCGCGTTCTGGCCGAAAACTACACCCAGCACGCCGAGCACTATTTCCGCGTTCTGCGCGCGCTGCAGCCGCTGCGTTCGGTCAGTGAAATCGCCCAGCGCGAGCAGGTCGGCCAAGGCTTCGATATCGATTTCGAAGACGAGTCCGGCGCACAGGCCGCTGCCATCATCGCCGCCCAACAGGCCGAAGAGCGCCGCGCCGAAGAAGAAGCCCGCCGTCAGGCCGAGCGCGCCGAGCGCGAAGCCCAGCGCGAGCGTGAACGTGCCGAGCGCGCCGAACGCGGCGAGCCGGAACCCGAGCTTGAATCCCGCGAGGGTGGTCGTCGTGAAACGCGCCGCGAACGTTGGGAGCGCCGTCGTGAAGAGCGTAACCGCCGCTTTGAAAACGGCGAAGGCAACGAACAAGCCAACGGTGACGAGCCGGTAGAGGCTACCGCCGAAACTGCCGAAGCCGCTCCGGCTGCTGAACCGATGGCCGAGGCTCCGGTGCGCCAACGCCGTCGCACGCGTGCCGAGAACACCGAGGCCGCGACCGAGGCGACCGAAGGCGGCGAGGAACTGTCGCGTGACGCCCAGTCCCTGCCGGGCTTTGTCAAACGTCCGGTGGCGATCGAGGAAGAGGGCGAAGCCGCTCCCGCTCCGCGTCGCCGCGCCCCGCGCCGCAAGCCTGCCGAGGCCGCCAGCGAAGACTGATCCGTCAGTCCATTGCCGGAATATTGCAGACCCGCAGTCCTAGCGACTGCGGGTTTTTCCGTGCCGTTCCGGTAACTGAAACTTCCGTTTCTCGGGCGATGACTGAGACAAACCTCAAGGTGTTGTCATGGCTTCCCCCGGCTCATCCCACCCGCTCGGTATTTTAATGGCAGAAATCCATCGTCTGGCCTCGGCGATCCGTCAGGCCGTCGGTGACGACGATGCCGCAATGCCCGCCCTGCCGACGCAGGTCTGCGACCCGACTGCCGTCATCCGCTCGGTCTGCAAAGGGCTGGACGACTTTGCCTTCCTGCAAGGGGCCGACCTGTTGCGTTGCTATCGCTGGGACAAGACCCTGCTCCTATGTGATCCCGCCCATCTGGGCGCCGTGCTGGCCGAGATCATCTCGGCGTCGTTGAAAGCGGCAGGGCAGGGTGGAGCGGTTATTGTCGACAGCCAGTTCGGCCCCGCCGGACTGCGCCTCAGCATCAGCGACAGCAGTGGCGGTGACGGCGTCGATGCCGTCGCGTGGCAGGGCAGTGAACACCATCGCCTGCTATGCGCCCTGACCGCCCGTATCGAACAGATGGGTGCGGTACAGGTGATCGGCTTCCACCGCGGCGAAGGGGTGGTTGTCGAACTGGTTTTCCCGACGGCCTTCTGCCTCAATGCCCGCATGATGGATCGCCCGCCCTCAGCCGCCAACCAGCGCGGACGGCCAACAAAGATACGCGAACGGGGCTAACGGCTTGGGTTGGCGGTGATTTGACGCTAGCATCGTTCTGAAGGCACCCGATTTCGGTGCCGCTTCGGGAGAGTCGCGTGCGGTTATCAGCTTCCGGTAAGCTTTTCGGATCGTGTCTGCTCGGTGCCTTGGTTGCACTGTCGCTGTCAGCCTGTGAAACTGTCAGAACGTCCGTCGCCGAAGTCGCGCCACCCCCGCCACCGCCTCCGCCCGCACCGCCCGCCGATGTGACGGTCCTGCCCGATTGGCGCAGTGTCATCACAAATGCCGACCGTGAACGCTATGCCCGCCGCGCCGAGGCGTGGGAGGTGTCGCTGGAACAGGCCCTGTTCATGGACGGCAGCGGCAATCTGGAAGCTCTAGGCGACCTGATCCGTCCCGAGGCCGCGCTCAACGACCCGTCCATTCCGAACGGCCTCTATCGTTGCCGCACCGTCAAACTGGGCAGCCAGTCGAACGATGGCCTGGGCTTTGTCGTCTATGGCTGGTTCAACTGCCGCATCCAGCAAACGGCGCAGGGACAGACGCTGGTCAAGCTGACGGGCTCCCAGCGCCAGCACGGCACCTTCTATCCGGAAAGCCAGACCCACAGCGTCCTGCTGGGCTCTATGGCCCTGTCCAACGAGACCTCTGCTCCCGCCTATGGTCAGCGGCATGACCGCGACGTTGTGGCCGTGCTCGAACGCATTGGCGAGCAGCGCTGGCGCCTTGTCACCCCGTGGCCGCGCGCGGAATCCAATCTCGATATACTGGAACTGGTTCCGGCGTCGCGTTGACTTGGGGCACTGTGGTGCCCAAGTGTGGTTCCTAGTTTTATGAGGAGGGGCCATTGTCCACCACGCCCACCACGATCGGCGCAAAGGCCACGATCTGGAGCATCATCGGCGTCGTCGTGATCGCTGCGATCGTTCTTGTCGGCCTGCCGACCTACAACGTCTATTCCAAACAGATGCAGGGCCGCGCCGCCTATGAAGAGGCGGTACAGAACCGACGCATCCGCGTGCTGGAAGCACAGGCCGCCCTCGATTCCGCCAAGCTGACCGCGCAGGCTGAAATCGAGCGTGCCAAGGGTGCCAATGAGGCTAACCGCATCATGGCCGAGGCTCTGGGCGGACCGGAAAACTACCTGCGCTGGTCCTACATCAACATGCTGCAGGAAACCGCAGGCAAGGACGGTCGCCAGACCATCTACATCCCGACCGAGGCGGGCATGCCCATCCTCGAGGCGGGCAAGCGCAGTGACCGCCAATAAAAAGGGCCGGATCATCTGATCCGGCCCTTTCCTTATCAGCCGACCTTGGCCAGCCGCAGGTTCTGGTAGTCGTAGGAGAAGTCGATATCCGGCGACACACCCTTGAGCGTGGCGCGGACCGGCTGTCCGTTCTCGATCTCGAAGGTGAAGAAGGCATCCTCCTCGCGCTTGTCGGGGAAGCGGGTGCGGAAGGTCTCGCCGTCGTACGGCTCCAGCCAGCCCTTGAGCGCGGGCGTATGGGTAAAGCTGACCCACAGGCCGGACTTGCGGTTGCGGCCCGTGCCTTCGGTCTTTTCGCTGATGACGATGTCGCCGTACCACGGATCGCGCCACGTTCCGGCATAGGCGGGTAGGCGCAGCGAGGGACGTTTGCCTGCGGCCTGTTTGGCGTCGATCTCGGCGGCGGCCTTCAGGGATTTCTCGATCCCCTCGGCCTCGATGCGTTTGGAGTCGGCGATCCAGTCGATGTCCACCTTGCCCATGGCGATGTCGGTCAGGCCCGAACGCAGGGCGCGCAGCAGAGCGCTTTCCTCGGCATTGGTGAAGACGCTGAACCCGATCTTGCGGCCGGTGATCAGCACGGTCGAGGAGATACCACCCGGCGAGCCGCCGCCGTGGGTGGCGATGCGCTCTCCGCGGTAATCCTGAACCTGCAGACCCATGGCATAGGTCGAGGCGATGGCGCGGTTCGGCAGGGCCGCCGTCGGGCCTTCGGAGTTGGAGACGAGGATGTTCGGCTTGTACATCTCGCGCGCCACAGCCTCGGAGAACAGGCGGGTGCCGTCGGCTATCTGGCCGTTGTTCAGGCGCAGCGCCATCCATTTGGCCCAGTCACGCGGGCTGGCGCAGATGCCGCCGGCAGCGGCGGCATTGTCCCAGTTCCAGACCTCGGCGATGGATTGCGCGATCTGGGTCATGTCGCCCTGATAGCGCAGGGGTGGCCCGACGCGGGCGTGCGGCAGGGCCGATTTGGCCGGATCGGCCAGACGGGCCAGCGGCACGCTGTCGGTCATGGCCAGCGGGTTGAAGATGCGGGTCTGGACAAAGTCTTCCCACGTCAGGCCCGACACGCGCTCGATCACGGCACCGGTCACCACGAACATCAGGTTGCAATAGTGGTAGTTGGCGCGGAACCCGTCCTCGATCGGGACGAAGGCGGCCTGACGCAGCACATCGGCGCGGGTGCGGTCGCTGTTGGGCCAGAACAGAAGGTCGCCTGCGCCCAGACCAAAGCCCGCACGGTGCGACAGGGTATCGCGCACGGTGATCCGCTCGGCGATCACCGGATCGGACAGGGTGAACTCGGGGATATAGGTCTTGATGGGTTCGTCCCATTTCACCTTGCCCTCGTCCACCAGAATGCCGAGGCAGGCCGCCGTGACGTTCTTGGAGTTGGAGGCGATGGCGAACAGGGTCGTCTCGTCCGCGGGGGCATAGCGGCCCATGATCCGCGTGCCATAGCTCTTGGCCAGCAGGGTTTCGCCGTCCTTCACCAGGGCCACGCCGACAGCAGGCTGGTCGGGCCATGCGGCCATGCAGCGCTTCACATAGGCATCGAAGGCCTCGGCCAGCGAGGCATCGTCATTGGCGGCGGTTCGTGCCAGCGCGGGGCGTCCGGCAAGGGCCACGGCCCCGCCACTCAACAGTGCGGCACGACGGGAAAGATGAGGGATCATGGTCACTCCGGCATGAACGGTCGGGGCGAAGCTAACCCTGTTCCCCTCCTCAGGCCAAGAGCGGACGGCGGGTCATCCCCGCCGTCCTGCCGTTACAGATTGGCCCGCCAGCGGTGCAGGTGTTCCAGCACATCACCCACCACCTGCTCGCGGGTGAAGCCGGTGATGTCGCGCGGGCGTTTGCCGTCGCTGCTGGACACCATCATCCGCCATTCCACCTCGCGGCGGTTGCGGCGCGCCTCGGCGGCGGTGAGGGCAGGGCGCGGGCGTGATCCCGCCGTTACCCGATAGTGGAACGGGCGTCCCTTTTCGGTGTCGATGCCCAGCGACACCGCCTCGTCGGTGGTGTCCAGCCGCGCCAGTTCGGCATTGGCGCTCAGGGCGTCATGTACCTCCTGAAGGGCGGGCAGGGCGCTTTGGGTGATCTGCCGCTCGATCTGGGCGCGGGTGGCGGGGGCGAAGATGAAGCGCAACCGCGCACCCAGATGCGGGGCGGCCTGTTCGATCACCTCGCCGCGCAGGTCGGCATTCATCTGACGGATCAGGCCCGCGCCCGTCAGCAGCAGGATGACCGCAAACGGCAGGGCCGCCACCAGTGTCGCCGTCTGCAGAGCCGACAGTCCGCCCGCGATCAGAAGCGCCGATGACACCAGCGCCAGAAGCACGGCCCAATAGACCCGCAACCAGCCGGGCGCGTCATCGTCCTCGGTCGATTTCGCCGACAGATTGGCCAGTATCAGCGCGCCGGAATCCGCCGAGGTCACGAAGAAAACCATGACCAGCGCGATGGCGAGGCCCGACGTGACCATCGGCCAGGGGAAGTATTCGAGGAATTTGAACAGGGCCGTCGACAGGTCGCTCTGCACGGCGGCGGAAATCGCGCCCTGTGCCACGCCCATATCCAGCGCCATGGCCGAGTTGCCGAAAACCGTCATCCAGAGGAAGGTGAAGGCGGTCGGCACGGTCAGTACGCTGATGATGAACTCGCGCACGGTGCGCCCGCGCGAGATGCGGGCGATGAACATGCCCACGAACGGCGACCATGCGATCCACCACGCCCAGTAAAACAGCGTCCAGTCCGCCAGCCACGCTCTCGGCTCATAGGCATAGAGTTGGAAGCTGCGGATGACGAAATGGTCCAGATACAGGCCGAAATTCTGCACATAGGCGCGGATCAGGAACAGCGTCGGACCCGCGAGCAGGATGAACAGCATCAGGCAGATGGCGAGTATGAGGTTCAGCTCCGACAGACGGCGCACGCCCTTGCCCACGCCCGACAGAACCGACACCGTCGCCAGACCTACCACGACGAAGATCAGCAGCACCTGCACCAGCGGCGTATTCGGAATGCCGAACAGCAGGCTCAGCCCGCTGACGATCTGGCTGACCCCCAGACCCAGAGAGGTGGAGATGCCGAACAGGGTGCCGCAGATGGCGAAAATGTCGATCAGGTCACCCCACGGTCCATAGATCCGGTCGCCGATCAAGGGGTGGAAGACCGACCGCATGGCCAGTGGCAATCCCTTGCGGTGTGCGAAATAGCCCAGCGCCAGACCCACCAGCCCATAGATGGACCAACCATGCAGGCCCCAGTGGGTATAGGTGATGGCCATGGCTTCGCGCGCGGCCCCCATGGTTCCGGGCTCGGCCTCGGGCGGGGCGATATAGTGCTGCACGGGCTCGGCCACGCCGAAATACATCAGGCCGATCCCCATCCCCGCCGCGAACAGCATCGCCACCCACGAGATAAAAGGGAAGTCCGGCTCGGAATCGTCCGGCCCCAGTTTCAGCCGCCCCATCGGTCCGATGGCCAGCCACAACATTAAAACGAAGAAAACAACGACGGCGGTGACATAGAACCAGCCGAAATTCTCGATGGTCCAGCCTTGGGCCAGATCGAATATGGCCGCTGCGGATTGCGGAAAGACGATGGCAAATCCGGCCAGTAGCAGGATAACCGCGCTGGCAACGGAAAAAGTGCGAATATTGGTTGAGGATAGCATCCGAAGCTAACACAAAACGGTATGTTTTGGTTCCGATGTGCGGAGCTGTCCGGCAATTAATCCCTGTCTTATCTGTTTGTCTGGGTAGATAATTTCTGGTTTTTGTTGAAATGGTTACCGATAATCTATTCAATATTTATACTACTGGCGGATGTATTTGAAAAATAAATCATCTGTAATAATTGGTAGGAGTGCATTTATTTCTCATTGTTAACTTTAGACCGCAAAGAGACCTTGTTAGACGGGCTGGCCCCCTTTGCCAGAGATAGATGTGATGTCCCGTTTGAAACTTGCCTTGCTCACCGGCGCGGCCTTCGCTGCATTCGCGTCGGGCGCTTCCGCCCAGTCCCAAGCGACGCCTTCCGTCTCTCAGGAAAAGCCCCAAGCCTCTGCCCCGACCGATACCCCCGAACCTGAAGACACCACCCAGGTCGAGGAAGTGGTGGTCAGCGCCCGCACCGACGGTATCCGCACCTCTATCGATTCCATCAGCTACAGCCTCGCCAACGACCTTCAGGCGACGACCGGCTCGCTGGCCGATGCGCTCCGCAACGTGCCGTCGGTCGATGTCGATCCTCAGGGCAATGTCTCGCTACGCGGCAACTCGGGCGTGACCATTCTGGTCGATGGCCGTCCGTCGCCCATCTTCAACGGCGAAAGCCGTGGTCAGGCCGTGCTTCAGATTCCGGCGGACCAATATGCCCGTATCGAGGTCATGACCAATCCGTCGGCGGCCTATACGCCCGAAGGCGGCGGCGGCGTGATCAACCTGATCACCAAGCCGACGGCCCCGCGTCCGGGCGTCCAGACCACGGGATCGGTACGCGTCAACGTCGGCGACAATGGTCGCTGGAATGCCGGCATCAGTGGCTCGCGCCAGAAGGACAAGCTGACGCTGGCGGGCGACCTCAGCTACCGCTACGACGCCAATGATTTCGAATTCCCGTCGCTGCGCGAGGCGCTGGATGCTGACGGCAACGTCACCAGTACCACTCGCGTCTATCAGGATTCCGACACCAGCCAGCGCGGCGGCTTTGGTCGCGCCAGCGCCGAATACAAGCTGACCGACCGCACGACCGTCTCGGCGGAAATCAGCGCCATGGCGTTCAAGATCGATCCCGAGAACACCAGCTTCTATGAAGTGCGCGACGGCAATGGCGTCCTGACCAGCGCCTATAACCTGCGTAACGAGGGCGGCATGGACATGGCCCATCTCAACGCTACGGGCCGCGTCGTGCACCGCTTCAATGAAGAGGGCCACGAGTGGTCGAACGAGCTGCGCTATGGCCGTTTCGACAACGACACCGACTTCCTGCTGGAAAACAATTTCACCACGCCGGCAGGCCCGCGCCGCTATGAGCGTTTCGGCAATGACAACTCCACCACTAACTGGGGTTTCACCAGCGCCTATGTCCTGCCCATGGGTGAGGACCAGCGCCTGCGTGTCGGCTATGAGTTCAATCGCACCGAGCCGGAAAACGAAACCACCTTCCTGCGCGGCGCGACCGAAGAGGGTCTGGTCCTCGTGCCGGGTCTGAGCAACCGCTTCGAAGGCAGTCAGACCGTCCACGCCCTCTACACCACCTATGAGCGCCCGCTGACCCAGAAGCTGTCGGCACAGGCGGGCCTGCGTCTGGAACAGGCCGATATCAAGGTGAACGACCTGACCGGCGGCCTGTCAGCCGAGCAGGACTATTTCCGCGCCTATCCGACGGGCCACCTGCAATACCAGCTGTCTGAAACCCAGACCCTGCGCGCCAGCTATTCGCGCCGCATCCAGCGCCCGCAGCTGACCCAGCTAAACCCGTTCGTGTCGTATCAAAGCCCGCTGTATCGCACCTCGGGCAACCCGAACCTGCGCCCGCAGGAAACCGATGCGTTCGAAGCCCTGTGGCAGGTCCGCAAGGGCCAGAACTTCTATCAGGCCACCCTCTATTACCGCGACACCGATAAGGCCTTCACCGACGTCGCCACCCAGATCGAGGACGGCATCCTGCTGACCCGTCCTGAAAATCTGGGCGGCCGCACCGACACCGGTATCGAGCTGACGGCTGCGGGCCGCCTGCACTCGACCCTGCGCTACAACGCCGCCGTCAACGTCTTCCATCAGGAGATCGACGCGGGCGGTATCGTCGGCGGTGGCGACCGCTCGGGCGACATGGTCTCGGGCCGTCTCAGCCTGAACTGGCAGCCGACCGACAAGGACTTCATCCAGCTGACGGGCTTCTGGCAGGGCGAAAGCCTGCTGGCGCAGGGGACCCGCGAGGCGGGCGGCATGGTCAACCTCGGCTACCGCCGCAAGCTGACCGACAAGCTGTCGCTGAATGTCACGGGCCGCGACCTGTTCAACAGCTTCAAGAATACCACCCGCTACGAGACGCCGCAGTTCAGCGAGTTCAACGACCAGCACATCAACCTGCGCGCCTTCTACGTCGGTCTCAGCTGGCAGTTCGGCTCCAGCCCGCGCCGCCAGCCGGAACAGTTCGACTTCTCGACCGGCCCGACCGGCGGCTAATCGAAGGCTGTTTTCCAATGGCCTCAAGTAGCGCGAAGCGCGGTAGGCCCACTTTGAACGAGCGGGCCTCAAGTAGCGCGAAGCGCGATAGGCCCAGTTTGAACGAGCAAGCCTCAAGTAGCGCAACGCGCGATAGGCCCCTCTGAATTCAGAGAAATCCCCTTGCGGAAAAACAACGGCTTTCCCAACTGAGAGTGATCGGGGCCGCGTCGCTGCAGACGCGGGGCGCGGCCCTTCAATCCGCCTCATAGGGGATGCCCAGAATGAACATTGAACAATACTCCGACCGCGCCAAACAGGCGATCCAGTCGGCCCAGTCGCTGGCCCTTGCCCGCCGCCACCAGCATTTCGTGCCCGAGCACCTGCTCAAGGTCCTGCTGGAAGAGCGCGATGGTCTGGCCCGCAATCTGATCACACAGGCCGGTGGTGACGCCGCCAAGGCCGTCTCCGACATCGAAACCGCGCTGAAGAAGCGCCCGCAGGTCTCGGGCGGCTCCGGCCAGCTTTATATGGATGGCGACACCGCCCGCGTGTTCGCTGCTGCCGAGGATGCGGCCAAGCAATCCGGCGATGCCTTCGTCACGACCGAGCGCCTGCTGGCCGCACTGGCCCGCGAGGGCGGCGTGGCCGCCAACATCCTGCGCGGCGTCGGCGTGACCCCTGATAAGATGGATGCCGCCATCGCCGACATGCGAAAGGGCAAGACGGCTGACTCGGCCTCGGCCGAAGACGGCTATGACGCCCTCAAACGCTATGCCCGCGACCTGACGCTGGCTGCCGCCGACGGCAAGGTCGATCCGGTCATCGGCCGCGACGAGGAAATCCGCCGCACCATTCAGGTGCTGGCCCGCCGCACCAAGAACAACCCCGTGCTGATCGGTGAACCCGGCGTTGGCAAGACCGCCATCGTCGAGGGATTGGCCCTGCGCATCGTCAACGGCGACGTGCCTGAAAGCCTGAAGGACAAAAAGGTCCTCGCGCTCGACATGGGCGCGCTGATCGCCGGCGCCAAATACCGTGGCGAGTTCGAGGAACGCCTGAAGGCTGTCCTCAACGAGGTCGCTGCCGCCGAGGGACAGATCGTCCTCTTCATCGACGAGATGCACACCCTTGTCGGTGCGGGCAAATCCGACGGCGCGATGGATGCGTCTAACCTGCTGAAACCGGCTCTGGCCCGTGGCGAGCTGCACTGCGTCGGCGCGACCACTCTGGATGAGTACCGCAAATACATCGAAAAGGACGCCGCCCTTGCCCGCCGCTTCCAGCCGGTCATGGTCGAGGAGCCGACGGTCGAGGACACCGTCTCCATCCTGCGCGGCCTGAAAGAGAAGTACGAGGTCCACCACGGCGTCCGTATTTCGGACAGCGCCATCGTGGCCGCCGCGACCCTGTCGAACCGCTACATCACCGACCGCTTCCTGCCGGACAAGGCCATCGACCTTGTCGACGAAGCCGCGTCGCGCGTCCGCATGGCCGTGGACTCCAAGCCCGAGGCTTTGGATGAGATCGACCGCCGCCTTGTCCAGCTGAAGATCGAGCGCGAAGCCCTCAAGAAGGAGGACGACGACGCCTCGCGCCTTCGCCTCGAAAAACTCGAGGACGAGATTGCCGATCTGGAAGCCCAGTCCGAGGACATGACCGCCCAATGGCGCGCCGCCAAGGACAAGGTCGGCCAATCGGCCCAACTGCGCGAGACGCTGGATCGCCTGCGTCTGGAACTGACCAACGCCCAGCGTTCGGGCGACCTCGCCCGTGCGTCCGAAATCGCCTACGGCCAGATCCCGCAACTGGAACGCCAGTTGGAAGAGGCTCAGGCCAATGAGGAAGAAAAGGCCTCGAGCCTCGCCGCCGAGGTGGTCGATGCCGAACAGATCGCCGCCGTCGTCTCCCGCTGGACGGGCGTTCCGGTCGATAAGATGCTGGAAGGCGAGCGCGAGAAACTGCTCTCGATGGAGGACGCCCTACGCGCCCGCGTCGTGGGTCAGGACGATGCGCTGGAGGCCGTCTCCGATGCCGTGCGCCGTGCGCGTGCGGGCCTGAATGACCCGAACAAGCCGATCGGCTCCTTCCTCTTCCTTGGCCCGACGGGCGTGGGCAAGACCGAGCTGACCAAGGCTCTGGCCGAGTTCCTGTTCGACGACGACAGCGCCATCACCCGCATCGACATGTCCGAATACATGGAGAAACACTCGGTCAGCCGTCTGATCGGTGCCCCTCCGGGCTATGTCGGCTATGATGAGGGCGGTGCCCTGACCGAGGCCGTGCGCCGTCGCCCCTATCAGGTCGTCCTGTTCGACGAGGTCGAAAAGGCCCACCCGGACGTCTTCAACATCCTGCTTCAGGTGCTGGACGACGGCCGCCTGACCGATGGTCAGGGCCGCACCATCGACTTCAAGAACACCCTCATCATCATGACCTCCAACATGGGGTCGGAGTTCCTCGCCGGTCAGGCCGAGGGCGATGATGTCGAGGCCGTGCGCGAGCCGGTGATGGAGGTGGTCCGCAGCCACTTCCGGCCCGAGTTCCTGAACCGGATCGACGAGATCATCCTGTTCAAACGCCTTGGCCGCGAACAGATGGGCGGCATCGTCCGCATCCAGCTGAAACGCCTCGAGGCTCTCATGAACGAGCGCCGCCTGACGCTCGCCCTGGACGACAGCGCCCTCAACTGGCTCGCCGACAAGGGGTACGACCCCGTCTACGGCGCCCGCCCGCTGAAACGCGTCATCCAGAAACAACTGGTCGACCCGATGGCCCGCAAGCTGCTGGCAGGCGAGTTCACCGACGGCTCGGTGGTCCACGTCTCGGCCAGCGAAGACGGCCTCCAAATCGGCAAACCCCAAGTCCACTAACCAGAAAGGGCGGCTCCCAGAGCCGCCCTTTTTCTTGGTCGTCCGCGCAGCTTGCGCTCTGAAGTAATCCGCATAACGCTGTGCGGTATGTGCGCCCCGTTTGAAGCCAAGTTTTCGGTGACGCAGCTGGTCGAGACTTTTTCGGAGGTCGGGATCGGTCTGGTGTTCCGTGGCGGTATCCCCAATCTGGAGCCGCGCGAGGAGGTGCGCCCGACCAACAGCACCCTTTTGGTCAGGGCGGGTGAGGGCGATAGCGCCGAAGGGGTGATGGCGGGGTTCGGCTTTGACGCGCCCGTCCGCGCCGATGGCAAGAAGGGCGGGCCGGTCATCAACTTCCGCACCGAAGGCCGCCACTTCACCAATAAGGGAGCCAGTGGCCGCGCCCTGATCCCCGTGTCCGGATTTTATGAGTTCACGGGCGATGCCACGCCCAAGACCCGCTGGCGGCTGCATGCGCCCGACAATGCGCCGCTGATGCTCGCGGCCCTGTGGCGGGCCACGGGCGAAGACCTGCGCTTTTCCCTGCTGACCGCCGAGCCGGGGCCGGATGTCGCGCCCTTCCACACACGCGGGGTCATGCCTCTGCCAGCCGATCACTGGGCCGACTGGCTGTTTGACAGGGCATCATCGGAGTTGATCCTGAAGCCGCCAAAGGCCGGAACCCTGACGGCGACACCGGCCCCCAGACCGAGCCGGAAAGATCAGCAAAACAGCGTTACGCAACCCACATTATTTTGAGTTGCAACCGCCCGTTCACAAACGCGTTATCACCATCGGCCCGGCTTGCGGGCTTATCTCACGAAGGGGGAAATCCCATGCGTATTCGTTCGATCACCGTTGTGGCCGCTGCTGTACTGGCTCTGGGCGCTGCCGCCTGCACCCAAGCCGAACAGGACAAGGCCGCTGCTGACGCCAACGCCGCTGCTGCCGACGCTCAAGACGCCGCCGCTCACGCCGGTGACGCCGCTGCCACCGCTGTAGACAGCGCTGCTGACGCCACCACCGCTGCTGCTAGCGACGTGGCTGCCGCCACCTCCAACGCTGCCGACAAGGCTGGCGAAGCCGTCAAGGACGGCGCTGTGGCCACTGCCGCCGCCACCGAAAAGGCCGCTGGCGACGCCCGCGCCAAGCTGGAAGGCAACTAAGCCTCTAGGCTTGAAGCCAAAAGCATAAGGGGGCCGCTCGAAAGGGCGGCCCCTATTCTTTGCGCAGGGCCTCGATCAGGGCGACCGCTTCGGGCCCGTTCCAGTCGGCCTCGCCCACCTTTACGGCACGCACCTGACCCTTGCGGTCCAGAATGACGGTCTGGGGCATAGCGCCCTTGCCGGGGAATTCGAAGGCCATGCGGAATTTCGGATCGGCGTAATAGGCCAGCGGAGCATGCTCGGCGATGAAGGCCTTGGCCGCGTCCTGCGCACGGTCGGTGTCCATGCTGACCACCACGATGGCGACATCGCGGTCGGCCTCATAGCGCTTGGCCAGTGCCGCCAGTGTCGGCATCTCGATCTTGCAGGGCGCACACCATGTCGCCCACAGGTTCACGACCGTGACCTTGCCCTCAAAGTCGGTGAAGTGGCGTTCCTTGCCATCGGCATCCACGAACGGAAGATCAGGGGCCGCCACCGGTTCGGGCAGGATCAGACCTTCCAGCGCTCCCGTCGCATAGGCCGACAGGGTCGAACTTTCCGCCGAACCGGCATCAGAACCTTTGCTCCCGTCGCCTGCTTTGACGTATAGCACCCCTGCGCCCGCGATCGCCGCGATCAGGGCCACGATCACAACCCCGATCGCCATAGTCCGTTTAGAGCCGCTCATGTCCGATACGTCCTCCGCCAAGCCTCAAAGCCAGTCCATGTGGGGCGGCCGCTTCAGCGCCAAACCTGCCGACATCATGCAGGCTATTAACGTCTCCATCGGCGTTGATAAACGTCTGTGGGCGCAGGACCTCGCCGGATCGCGCGCGCACTGCCGCATGCTGGCCAAACAGGGCATCATCCAGCAGGCCGACGCCGACGCCATTCTGGGCGGTCTGGATGTGATCGAGGGCGAGATCAAGGACGGCACCTTCCCGTTCCGCGATGCCTATGAAGACATCCACATGAACGTCGAGGCCCGCCTGTCGGAGCTGATCGGCGAGCCGTCGGGCCGTCTGCACACCGCCCGTTCGCGCAACGACCAGGTGGCGACCGACTTCCGCCTCTGGGTCCGTGATGCTGCCGACCGTACCATCGAACAACTGAAAGACCTGCAACGCGCCCTACTGGACCGTGCCGAACAGCACGCGGGCGACCTGATGCCGGGCTTCACCCACCTTCAGACCGCACAGCCGGTCACGCTGGGCCACCACCTGATGGCCTATGTTGAGATGTTCGGCCGCGACGCCTCGCGCTTTGCCGACGCCCGCAAGCGCATGAACGAAAACCCGCTGGGTGCCGCGGCTCTGGCTGGCTCGCCGTTCCCGATCGACCGTCATGCCACCGCCGAGGCCCTCGGCTTCGACCGCCCGATGGGCAACTCGCTGGATGCCGTGTCGGACCGTGACTTCGCGCTGGAAAGCCTTGCCGCCGCATCGATCGCCGCAGGCCACCTGTCGCGTCTGGCCGAAGAGATCGTGGTGTGGATGACGCCGATGTTCGGCTTCATCACCCTGCCGGACGATCTGACGACCGGATCGTCGATCATGCCGCAGAAGCGCAACCCCGACGCGGCCGAACTGGTCCGCGCCAAGACGGGCCGCATCAACGGCGCCCTGATCGCCCTGACGACCGTCATGAAGGGCCTGCCGCTGGCCTATTCGAAGGACATGCAGGAAGACAAGCCGCCGGTGTTCGAAGCGTTCGACGCCCTTGATCTGGCTATCACCTCGATGACCGCCATGATCAGCGCCTTCCGTCCGAACACCGAGAAGATGGCGGCCGCCGCCGGTGCCGGTTTCTCGACCGCGACCGACCTTGCCGACTGGCTGGTGCGCGAACTGAACCTGCCGTTCCGTCAGGCCCACCACGTCACCGGTGCCGCCGTGAAGCGTGCCGAGCAGCTGGGCCTTGATCTCGGCCAACTGCCGATTGAAGAACTGAAGTCTCTGGACGAGCGCATCCATGAGGGTGTCTATGCTGTCCTGACCCCGCAGGCCTCCTGCGCCAGCCGCCAGTCCTATGGCGGCACGGCACCGGATCAGGTCCGCGCCCGTATCGCCGACTGGAGACAACGCCTGTGACTGCCAACCTGTCCGTGAAAAAGACCCTGATCCTCGGTGCGGCTGCACTGGCTGCTATGACCGTCTCGGCGTGCGGCAAGATGGCGGATCTGGAAGCGCCGGGTGCGCGTCCGACCAACAACTCGCGTTGGACCGACCGCAACCGCGATCCGGCCACGGTCGCTGGCCCTTCGAGCCAGAACCCGATCGAGGGCGTCTCTGACCCGACGGGCCGTCGCCCGTACCAGTAACTTCAGCCACCTGAGGGGGCGGCGTGCATTATTTCGAGATCAAGGATGGCGTCCTCCATGCCGAGGGCGTCAATCTGGAAGCTGTGGCCGAACAGGTGGGCACGCCCACCTATGTCTATTCCGCCGCCACCCTGCGCCGCCACTATGGCCTGATGCGCGAAGCCTGCGACGCCCATAAGGACGCGCTGGGCGACGCCCTGATCGCCTTTGCGGTCAAGGCCAACTCCAACCTCTCGGTCCTCAAGGTTCTGGGCAGCATGGGCTGCGGTGCCGATACGGTGTCGGAGGGCGAGATCCGCCGCGCACTGAAGGCAGGCATTCCGGCGTCCAAGATCATCTTCTCGGGTGTGGGCAAGACCGACAGCGAACTGGCCTTTGCCATCCGCGAGGGCGTCCGCCAGATCAATGTCGAAAGCTCGAACGAACTGGAGCGTCTGATCGCGGTGGCGCAAAGTCTCGGTGCCAAGCCCGATATCGCCATCCGCGTAAACCCCAAGATCGGCGCGGGCGGCCATGCCAAGATCACCACGGGCGGCGCGGGCGACAAGTTCGGCGTTCCGGTTGAAGAGGCGTTGGACCTCTATGCGGTGGCGTCCAACTCGGAGCATGTGAATCCGGTCGGTCTGGCCTGCCATATCGGCAGCCAGATTACGGACCTCGCCCCGATGGAGGCTGCCTTCAAGGTTATACGGGGTATGGCCGAGACCCTACGCGAGCGCGGTATGACTGTGACCCGTCTTGATCTGGGCGGTGGTCTTGGCGTGCCCTATTACGGTGAGACCGATACCCCGCCGCCATCGGCCTATATGGCCATGGTGGCTGGCGTACTGGCTGGCCTTGGTGTCGAAGCCGCGTTCGAGCCGGGACGCCTGATGGCGGCCAATGCGGGCGTGCTGCTGAGCCGTGTGGTGCATGTGAACGAGCGCACCGACGGTCGCCGCTTCCTGGTGCTGGATGCGGCCATGAACGACCTGATGCGTCCGGCTCTCTATGACGCCTTTCATGACGTGAAGCCCGTCCGTCCGGTAGAGGGCGCATCCTTGCCGCACGACATTGTGGGACCGGTCTGCGAGACGGGCGACACCTTTGCTCGCGACCGCGAGCTGGCACCGCTGAAGGCCGGTGATCTGGTGGTCTTTATGTCCGCCGGTGCCTATGGCGCGGTGATGGGCAGTGAATACAATACCCGCCCGATGGCCGCCGAGGTTCTGGTCGACGGTGACAAGTGGGCGGTGATCAAACCCCGCCCGACCTATGACGACATCTTCGCCAGAGAGCCGATCGCCGGCTGGCTGTAAGACCTAAGAAAAAGGCCCCTCATTCGAGGGGCCTTTTTCTTAGTCGAGAGCGCAGATATCGGGCAGGCCGCGCATGCCGCCCTGATGGTCCAGTCCATAGCCGACAAGGAAACGTGCGGGCGCTTCCCAACCGACAAAGTCCGGCTCGATCCGCTCATGAGCGCAGGGCTTGCGGGCGAAGACGCAGGTCAGAACGCGGGCGGCTCCGGCTTCCTTGGTAATGCGGACGGCCTCGATCAGCGACAGGCCGCTGTCCAGAACATCATCGATCAGCAGGACCGTCTTGCCTTCCATGGAGCGCTGGAAGGGGGCGCGGACCGTGACCTTACCACGGCTCTGTTGCTCGTCGCCGTAGGACGACATCCACACCGCATCGAATTTGACGTTGCGGCCTTCGCGATAGAGGGCGCGGGTCAGGTCGGAGCCGAACCACAGCCCCCCGGTCAGCAAGACTGCGGCGACCGTCTCATCATCGATCACCGGAGCGATCTTCTTGGCCAGTTCGGCGTTGATGCGCTCGATCTCGGCGTGTGGCAGCAGGACGGTCGGGGCGGGGGAAGAATTGTCGGCCATGAAACTAGCGGATACTCCCTCATCCCCTTGTGAGTCGAGGCCGGATTAGCCGTTTCGCGGGTCGCTATCGACCAGTTCGATCCGTCGCAGGCCATCGGCACCCAGGGCGGACATGGCCTGACCCTTGGGCGCAGCCGCTTCGGGGGCGGCTGTTGGCTTGGGCGCTTGCGCCGATTTGGCGGTCGCGACGGCGGCCTTGGCCGGAACCGGTTGATCCTCGCTCTTTGCCGGAGCGCGGGCAGGGGCGGCGGCGCGGGCCGTCGGCTTTTCGTCCTCGCCCAGCACGAAGCTATAGCGGGCGAAGGCAAAGCGGCCATCGGTGTTGGGCAGGATGACCGCAAAGCCCTGAACACCGCCCGGAAGCACAGGCGCCGTCTCCAGCCTCAGGATGTGGTGATTGTACTGGGCACCGGACTGGTCAAACAGGTCGATGCGGATCGGCGGCGGCACGATCTCGCGGTCGCGCAGGTTGCGAAGCGCACCAGCGACATAGATCTGGCTGACGTCATTGCGGGCAAAGCCTGTGGTCTGGGCTTCAAAGTCCAGCCCGACCGGATTGGTGGCGATACCGAACAGCGAATAGACGGAGGCCAGCTTGGGCGCGCGCTCGACAATGCTGTCGCGCCAGATATAGGCCGAGAGCAGGGCGGTGATGAACACAATCGCCAGCACACCCCAGGCCAGACCCTGGCGGATCGCCTGCTGGGCCTTGCGCTTTTGCTCGGCGCGGGCGCGGAAGGCCTGCGTCAGCGGCTGTTCGGTGATGTCGTCTTCGGTGGCGGACTCGCCGGCAGAGGCGGGGCCGAAACCGGGCGATGCGGCGACGGCGACGCCTTCATCCAGCACTAGCGGGGCATCTTCATTGACCGCGCGCCAGTCATTGCCGCACGACTTGCATCGTACGCGGCGACCCGACGGGCCGATCGCATCATCCGGCACAAAATAGCTGGTGGCGCAGGCGGGGCAGGTTAGTATCATGGGCGGCGGCTAAGAGGCGTCACGCCTCCTCCTGTCGAGGGCGCTCGCGCCCCGGTCCAAAATGAAAAAACCTTATGCCAGTTCACGAACGTCGCCCCAGCGCGCCAGATAAAGATGCCGATATCGTGCGCCTCAGAAACCTGGGGTTCGGCTATTCAGGCCGACCGTCGGTTCTGCGCGACATTAACCTTATTCTGCCTCGCGGCTCTTTCCATTTCCTTACCGGACCCTCCGGAGCGGGCAAGTCGACCCTGCTTCGCCTGCTGACGCTGAGCGAGCGGGCCAATACGGGCCGCATCAGCCTGTTCGGACAGGACGTGACCAACATCCCCCGCGCGGCGATACCTCAGGTGCGCAAGCGGATTGGCGTGGTGTTTCAGGAGTTTCGCCTGCTGGACCACCTGTCGGCCTTCGACAATGTGGCCCTGCCGCTTCGCCTGAACGGCGAGCGTCCGCGTGACTATGTGCAGGACGTGGCCGAGATGCTGCGCTGGGTCGGGCTTGGCGGGCGGTTCGAGGCCCTGCCGCCGTCGCTTTCAGGCGGTGAGAAACAGCGCCTGGCTATCGCGCGCGCGGTGATTACCCGCCCGCGTCTGATCATCGCCGATGAGCCGACAGGCAGTGTCGATCGCGAAATGGGAGAAAAGCTGATGCGGCTGTTCCAGTCGCTGAACAAGCTGGGGGCCACGGTACTGATCGCGACCCACGACGAGGATATGGCCCAGCGTTATGGCGCGGGCCTGCTGCGGCTCGAAGACGGTTATTTGCAACAGCTGGCCCCGTCGCCTGCGCCTTCGGCGGTTGATCCGCGTCCGATTTCCGC
This sequence comes from uncultured Brevundimonas sp., assembly GCF_947305955.1. GTDB lineage: Bacteria > Pseudomonadota > Alphaproteobacteria > Caulobacterales > Caulobacteraceae > Brevundimonas. The sequence goes on along the minus strand of NZ_CAMZFB010000037.1, from coordinate 4,109 downwards.
AACCGAGGCCCCGCAATGAGCCCGTCCGGCGCTTCGGCGAACAATCCGTCCAACGTCATCCGCAAACCCATGCCGGTTCCCGGGCCCTTGCTGCCTCGCGAACGCTCGGGCGAGCGGTGGCTGGCGGCGGTGATTGCGGTGCTGTGTTTTCTGGCCTCCCTCGCGGCCATCGGCGCGCTGGCGGCGGACCGCGCCGCACATGGCTGGGCGCGAGAACTGCGTGGGGAGGCCACGGTTCAGGTCCGTCCGCGCGTGGACGAAACCGGACCCACGGCGGCGGGCCGCGCCGCCGAGGCCCTGTCCGGCGTCAAAGGCGTGGAAGAGGCCTATGCGCTGGACCGCAAGGCGTCGGAACGGCTGCTGGCCCCATGGGTGGGCGAGGCTGTCCTGCCGGATCTGCCCTTGCCCTATCTGGTCGTGGTGCGTCTGAGCGCCGATGCCCCGGCCAGCGCACCGACCCTCAGCCGTGCCTTGGCCGAGGCGGGGCTGGATGCCACCGTCGATGACCACAGCCTGTGGCGCGGCGAGGTAGAGCGCGCCGCAGGTATTGTGACGGCATTGGCCATCGCGGCCTTTGTTCTGATCGCCGGAGCCATGGCGGCGGTGATCGCCTATGCCACCCGCTCTGGCATGGAGGCTCAGGCCGAGATCATCGAAACCCTTAGCCTGAACGGCGCATCGGACCGCCATGTCGCGGGCCTGTACCAAGGGCGGTTCGGCAAGCTGGCGTTGGTTTCCGGTGTGGGTGGATCGCTGGTCGCGGGTCTGGCGATGGCGGTCATGCGTCTGGTCGGGGGCACGGCAGGTGTGACGCCTGCGCTTCCGGTGCGGTTTCTCGATCTTGTCGCCATTGTCGTCTGTCCGCTGCTGGCTGCCTTGACGGCGGTGGTGGCGGCGCGCCTGACGGCGCTGGCGAAGCTGTCGGGTCGTGGGTAGAAAGTGTGCATGAAGTTCCTCTCCCTCATAGCAGCCGTCATCCTGATGTGGCTGGCCGGCCTGTTCGTCTTTGCAGGGCGGGTCCAGAACTTCACGCCCGCGCAGGACCCCGAGCGGGCCGACGCGATCGTCGCCCTGACCGGCCCGTCGGCCGAGCGCGTCAATGCGGCCATCCGTCTGTTGGAACTGGACAAGGGTGATCGCCTGCTGATTTCGGGCGTGAACCGCGATGTCCGCCGTGGCGAGCTGCGCGACCTGACGCCGGGATCGAGCAAGCTGTTCAACTGCTGCGTCGATCTGGGTTTCGAGGCCGAGAACACGGTCGGCAATGCCAGCGAGATCGCCGCATGGGCGCGCCGCAACAACTATAAGCGTCTGATCGTCGTCACGTCCGACTACCACATGCCGCGCAGCCTTCTTGAGGTGCGCAGCGCCCTGCCGGGGGTGGTGATGGTGCCCTATGCCGTCGCGACCCCGACTCTGGACAGCCCCGACTGGTGGCAGACCGAAAAGTCGGCCCGCCGCATGGTGCTGGAATATTCGAAATACCTCGCTGTCCTCGGACGCGAAGCGTGGCACAAGCTGCGCGGTTTCCATCCGGAGCGACCGTTGAATGCGGCGTCGGGTGGCCATACCCAAACTGTTTCTGCCGAGAGCTGATCCTCCATGAACCTCATTCGCTCCCTGCTGTTCTCGGTGTGGCTCTATCTGTCCATGCCGCTGTGCGCGATCGGCCTGTCGCCCGCCTTGCTGATGAACCACAAGGCGGCCATGGGCGTGATCAAGATCTGGGCGCACATCGTCCTGTTCGGACTGCGCTGGATCGCGGGCATCAAGGTCGAGGTGCGCGGTCTGGAGCATCGCCCGACCGGAGCCTGCCTTGTCGCGGCCAAACACCAGTCCATGCTGGACGTTGTCGTGCCGTTCACGGTGCTGGATGACCCCTGCTTTGTCCTGAAGAAGGAGCTGATGTCGCTGCCCTTCTTTGGCTGGTTCTGCTGGAAGACGAAGATGATCCCCGTGGACCGCGAAGCCCACGCCAAGGCGCTCAAGGACATGGTCACCCACACCACGGCCCGTCTGGCCGACGGTCGCCAGATCATGATCTTCCCCGAGGGGACGCGCACCCTGCCGGGCGCAGCGGGAACCTATAAGCCGGGCGTTGCGGCCATTTACCGCGACGTGGATTCGGCCTGCTATCTGATCGCGACCAACTCGGGCCAGCATTGGCCTGCCAAGGGCGTGACGGGCTTCAAGCCTGGGACGGTGGTGTTTGAATTCCTGCCGCCGATCGAAGCTGGCCTGAAGCGCGGCGAGTTCATGAAGCGGATGGAAGCCTCCATCGAAACCGCCTCCACCGCGCTGCTGGAGCGCTGATCCACAATCGATCAAAAAAACGCCGCGTTCCTTTCGGGACGCGGCGTTTTTATTTCTGTCGGCAGTATTGGCCCTTATTGGGCGGCGAACTCGCTCAGGGCGTCGACGACCGCACGGTTCTGATCGGCGGTGCCGATGGTGATGCGCAGGCAGTCCGGCAGGCCATAACCGCCGACGCCGCGAACGATGATGCCCTTGCTGTTCAGCCAGGCATTGGCTGCACCGGCTTGCTCCACCGAGTTGAAGCGCACGAGGATAAAGTTCCCTACCGAGGGGAAGACCTCGTAACCGAAGCCCTTGATGATCTGGGTCAGGCGCGGGCGCCATTCCAGCACCAGATCGCGCGAAGCCTGTTGGTGCTCGTCGTCGTTCAGGGCCGCGATGGCAGCGGCGATCCCCGGTACCGAGACATTGAACGGCAGGCGGATACGGTCCATCGCGTCCATCATGGCGGCAGGGCAATAGCCGAAGCCGATGCGAAGACCGCCCAGGCCGTGAATCTTGGAGAAGGTTCGCGTCACGACAATGTTGCTGGCGGTACGGGCCAATTCGAAGGCGCTCTCGTATCCCGGCTCTACAACATATTCGGCGTAGGCCTCATCCACGACCAGAATGACATTTGACGGCAGCGCCGCATGCAGGCGACGGATCTCTTCGGCCGTGTTGTAGCTGCCGATGGGGTTCGACGGGTTGGAGACGTAGACAATCTTGGTGCGCTCGTCGACCTGGGCCAGCAGGCCGTCGATCTCGGTGCGGTATTCCGGTTCCGCGGCCAGTTTGACCTGCGCTTCGCAGCCCATGGCCGAGATGCGATAGGCCAGGAAGCCGTACTCGCTGGCGACGATGTTATCGCCTGCGGTCAGATAGGTCTGGTTCAACAGGGCAAAGACTTCGTCCGAGCCATTGCCGAACAGCAGCCGATCCTCTTCCAGACCGTGTTTGGCGGCCACGGCGGCGCGCAGCTTGTCGGCGCGGCCATCGGGATAGATGTGGATCTTGTCGAGAACCGAAGAGAAGGCCTCGCGGGCCTTCGGGCCTGCGCCCAGCGGGTTCTCGTTCGACGACAGCTTCATCGGCTCGGCAATGCCGTCCAGAGCACCCTTGCCGCCCACATAGGGGGCGATATCCATAATGCCCGGCTTGGGCGTGGGCGCATTGGCGCGTGGGTCGGTCATGACGCTTCCTCGAATGTTTTCGTTCAGAATACTGGTGCGGCACCGATGATGCCGTTGAGTTGGCCCGGGGCACCTTCCAGTCGCCCGTCGTCGGCTTGCACATAGCCACCGAGCGTAAAGAGCATCAAGCCACCGGCCTCGGCCATGAGGGTCGCGGCCAGCCCGCGGCCCGACATGAAACCGGCAATCTCGAAATCGGGCAGGGGGCTGTCCGTGACCCAGAAGGTGCGGTCATCGCCCGTCGGTCCGCTGGTCTCCGTCGACACCACAAAGGCGCGAGGGCGGGCATGGGCGTCATCGGGCATGGCCCCGATTACCTTCAGCGCTGGATCGGCCAGAAGCTTGGCCCACCAGGGACGGTTGCCGATATCAATCAGTGCGCGGGCACCCGTTCGGGCGGCTGCCAAGGCCTGATCGGCGTCGGGCACGGGGCGGGCAAACGGCCCCCAACGGTCGGCGGCCAAAAGCTGGGAAATCCCGCCCGAGGCCACGATGGCCTTGCCGTATCCGGCCTCCATCCGGCCCAGAACGGCGCGCAGGGCAGCACGCTGCGGGGCATCCAGACCGCGCATCAGATCGCGCAGGGCCAGTGCATCGGCATCGGGGCGGCTGCGCGGACCG
>NZ_CAMZFB010000036.1 GCF_947305955.1 uncultured Brevundimonas sp. | reverse complement strand
CGTGACATCCACGTCTGGCTGCTGACCACGGACGGTCTGGACGGCATGCTGGCCGAGCAGATCGGCCAGACGGTCGATCCTCGCTAACAACTTCACCGTGATGTGAGATTGCGGCTATTGCCGATCTGACTGACTCAATTGATCTTGCAAATCATTCGCAAGAAAGGTGAGGCGGTCATGATCCTGCTCGGCGTCAATATGAGGCAACTGGCACTTCTCATGAGAAAGGGCGCAGAGGATCAACCTCTGCGCCCCTCGGGAAGGCCCAACCTTAGAGTGGTTGAAGGTTCGCGGTCTCAGTCCAGCCCGCGCACTTCGCCCGCACGCCAGATGCGATAGCGGACCTCGACGTCCTCGGGCGTGTAAACCACGACCGGAAGGCGCGAGTTGTAGCGCAGCAGAGGCTGGTCAGGGATGGTGACGAAGGCCTCGCGCTCGCTGTTGGCGGGGCAGCCCATCAGGGTCGAAGCACCCGCGCCTACGTTGGGCAGGACATAATAGTCATAGCCCCAGCCCTGCGCCGTGCGGGTTTCCAACTGGCCACCGAGGATGTGGTGGTTGCAGTCGATGGTCTGGGTCTTGCCGATCAGGAGCTGGACCTTCAGGTCGTCCTCATTGGCGACCGCAGGCACGATCAGCACGTGGCGCTTCTGGCCAGCGACGGCCTCGGGGAAGGCTTTCAGCTCGTCATGAACCGTACGCTCGGCCGAGGCGGTCGGAGCCTGCGCCACAACCGGAGCCGTGGCACAGGCCGTAACAGCCAGCGCAGCCAGAGAGGTGAGGGCAAGGTTTCGCATGGTTCGGGCTTTATGCTGTAAATCCATGCTATCTAAGCGCGGTTAAGTTAGGCCAGTTCCACCGCCATGGAGACGGCCTCGCCGCCGCCGATGCACAGAGACGCGACGCCGCGCTTGAGGCCGCGGGCTTCAAGGGCGGCCAGCAGGGTCGCCATGATACGCGCGCCAGAGGCACCGATCGGGTGGCCCAGTGCCGTTGCACCGCCGTTGACGTTCAGCTTGGCGCGGTCGATGCCCAGTTCCTTCTGGGCGATCATGGCCACGACGGCAAAGGCTTCGTTCACTTCCCACAGGTCGACGTCATCGACAGACCAGCCTGCCTTTTGCAGGGTCTTCTGCATGGCCGGAACCGGAGCGGTGGTGAACAGGCCCGGCTCGTGGGCGTGGGCCGAGTGCGAGACGACGCGGGCAACGATCTTCAGGCCCAGCGCCTTGGCCGTACTTTCACGCGCCATCACCAGAGCGGCAGCCCCGTCAGAGATCGACGAGGCGTTGGCGGCGGTGATGCGGCCGTCCTTGATGAAGGCGGGGCGCAGGGTCGGTATCTTGGCCGGATCAGCCTTGCCCGGTTGTTCGTCTGCCGAGACGGTCACGGTGCCCTTGCGGGTTTCGATCTCGACCGGAACGATTTCCTTCTGGAAGGCACCCGAGGCGATGGCTTCCTTGGCGCGGTTCAGGCTTTCGATGGCATAGGCGTCCATGTCCTCGCGGGTGAAGCCGTATTTCTCGGCGGCGGCCTCGGCGAACACGCCCATGGCCTTGCCTTCATAGGCGTCTTCCAGACCGTCCATCATCATGGAATCGATGATGGTGTCGTGACCGATGCGGGCACCGCCACGGTGCTTGTTCATCAGGTAGGGGGCCTGGGTCATCGACTCCATGCCGCCCGCTACGATGACGCTGGCCGATCCGGCGAGAAGCGCGTCGTGCGCCATGACGGCAGCTTGCAGGCCCGAGCCGCACATCTTGTTCAGGGTGGTCGCCTCGACGCCCAGCGGCAGGCCTGCGCCCAGCGCAGCCTGACGGGCAGGGGCCTGACCAAGACCGGCGGGCAGAACGCAGCCCATGAAAATCTGTTCGATCTTTTCGGGCGCGACACCGGCGCGCTCGACGGCGGCCTTGACCGCAGCGCTGCCAAGCGCGGTGGACTTTACGGACGACAGAGCGCCCTGAAAGCCGCCCATGGGCGTACGGGCGTAGGAACAGATGACAACGGGGTCGGTAGAAGCGGTCATGGTTTTACAGCATCCCGAAAGGATTTCAGCGTTGGTGGCTGATTAGGGGCGGAAGTTCGCGCAATGCAAGGGAGCGGCCGAACACTATTTTCTGTTCAGCACGCGTCGGCGTTGGCGCCCAACCGCCAGAACGATGCCACTTTCGGACCAGACGGTGACATCGTCGACCGACCACTCGCGGTCGTGTTCGATCAGGTCAAACTCCAGGAACGCCCAGCCATCGGGCGTATTGGTCGCATCCGGATGATTGATGATGTCGTATCGCAGATCGACCGAGGTCATCACCATGGGGCGCTCGAAGGCGGTGGTCGCGGGCGGATACAGCGCATCCATCAGATAGCAGAGGCGATAGACGTCCAGCGGCTGGTCATCCTCGAACCGCATCCACGCGCCTTCGCGCTTGGGGTGGTTCTTGTTACCGCCAAAGATGTTGGGCCCACGCTCGAACCGGTATTCGATATGGCTGGCAAAGCGGGGCGAGAAGGGGCCGCGCATTCCTTCGGCCAGCGTCAGTCCATGGGGGCTGACGGGGATACGGGTCTTTTCCCGTAACGGGTCCACGCTGGGGCCATCGAATCCGAATGTCGCATTGGCCGTATGGGTCAGGCGATCGCCTTGGCGGGCATCCAGACGGGCAAAGCTGACCTGTCGGCCCTGACGCAGCAGGGTCGGTGCAAACGTCAGCGGCTGCCCGAACTTGGCCGCTGCCAGATATTGCACCGTCAGGGATTGCAGCGGGGCCTCGATCCCCAGCCCTTCAGCCATGGCCTTGGCGGACAGGGCGGCCAGCAATCCGCCAAAGGGAAAGCCCTTTTCGGGCGGTAAGGCGTTGGGCGCGTTGGAGAATTCCTCGCGCACCATAATGCTGCGGTTCGGCCCGTCCGCTACCATCTCGAAGGCGCGGCTGATGGGGCTGTCTAGCGGGGCGGACGTCATGGGAGGCGGACTCGGGGAGGCTTATTAAGTTTCGATTTGCAACTTACTATGTCCGTTTCAGTTGGCAACCCTTGTCAAATGCCTGCCGCAGGGGCACCTTAGGTCAATGGGACGCACAGCCGACTATTCCAGACAGAGCTGCTCTGTCGCGGGGGCCCTCGAAATCGTGGGCGATCCGTGGACGATGCTCGTTATCCGCGACGCATTCAACGGCGTGACGCGGTTCGAGCAGTGGCAGGAAAGGCTGGGCGTTGCGCGTAATGTGCTGGCCGCGCGCCTGAAGTCGCTGGTTCATCACGGTGTGCTGGAGCCGCGCCTCTATTCGGAGCGCCCGCCGCGCAACGAATATGTGCTGACCGCCAAGGGCAAGGACCTGTACGGCGTGCTGATTACACTGCATGCCTGGGGCGAGAAGCACGTCTATCACGACCAGCAGTCGGGCGTGGTGCTGGAGCACAAGACCTGTGGCCACAAGCTTCAGCCGCGTATCGCCTGTGGTTGCTGCAATGAGATCGTCCGCCCGCGCGAGATCGAGCTGACCTATGCCGAGAACCGCCCCACCGTCGGCGACATGATGGCCGAGGACGAAGAGGCGGCCTGAAGTTTCCGCGATGACCGGAATTGAAAAAGGCGACCCGTCGGGCCGCCTTTTTTGTTGGCTGAACCTCAGCCCCGTTCCGGCACGATGGTCGGGCGGGTGTTGGGCAGGATTTTCTCGACCTCGTGCGGCTCGACATGGCTGGCCATGCGATAGGCGTTCACCGGCTGGGTGCGGTTGATCCACATCGCATAGTCAAGGTGGTCGGCACGGGGATCATCGGTGTTAGGGTGCAGCAGGATGGTCAGGCCAAGGCTGTTCAGCTGCAGCCACGGCACGATGATCGGCAGCAGATCGTTGGTGAAGCCGAAATAGAAGGACGGCGTCACGTGCGGGCCGCGCGGGCCGAGGTTCCAGTTCCCCAGTTCGACGTGGAAGCGCTCGATCACCCACTGGCGCAGGCGCTCGGCCTTATGGTGGTTGTCCTCATCGAAATAGACGTGGGCGTGATAGCTGGTGATACGGGTAAAGGGCTGCGGCTTTTCGGGCAGGGTCTGTTCGCCCGGACGCAAGGACACCGGAGCAGGGGTCGCCTCGTTGATCGTATCGCCCCACGGTGAGGTGCCTTGTGCGGGCGGCGGGACGAACGGGTCATAGGCTCCTGCCGGTGCCAGATGCTTTACGCCTGCCTCGGCCCCCTTGGGCGCGGCAGTGGCAACGGCGGCGGTGGCGGCACCGACGCCCAGCAGCAGATTGCGGCGGCCGGGCGATACCAGTTCGGCCCACTGGTCATCACCGGCGGGGCGGGCTGTGTCTTTAATGGTCATGAAATTGAATCCCCTCGAATACTGGGGTCAGCCCTATCAGGCTGTTCGCATTCGCAAACCGCAGTTTTTCTGAAGCGATATTGAGCTTGGCTAAAGGCTCAGCTGTCGTCCTGTTGGGAGGAATGGCCGGCGGCCGCGCCCATACCGGCGCTGGCACCTGCACTGGCACCCATACCCATACCCATGCCCATTCCCATACCCATGCCGCCACCACCACCACCTCCGCCTCCGCTACCGCGCGCACCGCCGGCACCGCCGCCTGCACCTCGGCCTCCGCCGCCGCTTGCCGGACGGGACGGGCCTTGCGGCGGGATGGCCAGATGCGAGGGAATGGGAGCGAGATCCAAAGCCTTGCGGATGAAGTCGCGCAGGGAGATGACCAGCTCGGCCGTATGCACCACGCGCCCTTCCACCATATCCAGCGCGGCCTTCTGGGCCAGACGCACCTGCTCCTCGGTACCCAGCAGGATGATGTCGGACAGGGCGGTTTCCACCGCATCGCGCACGCGGCGGTTTCGCTCATAGCGGTCTTCGAACGTCTCGCCGGTTTCCTTGGCGGACAGGACCATGTCGCGCAGGTGGCGCGGGTCCACACTGAGGTCGCCCGTAAAGGCCCCGCCCAGCACCTTATAGGCCGCAATGAGGGTTTTTAGCCGCTCGTTAATCTGGCGGTTCTGCCGCTGCTGCCGCTGCTGGATGGTGAACATCATCAACAGGCGCATACCCATGCCGATCAGGGTGATCAGCAACAGGCCGAAAATGGTCGTCAGGACAGATTCCCACGAGGTGAAGTCGATATTGCGCAATGTATCATCCAAGGATTGGAGCAGCGTGTCTTGATCGAAGTCCGAACTGCGCACTCTGTTCCTTTTGTGGCCGGATAAAGACTGGGGATTAGCGCCGAAGGTCGTGCTGCGTTTCGAGGATGACTTGGCTATACGGATGCCCGCGGGCCGAAAGGCTGACCGAGCCGCCGTTCCGTATTCATCGAGTTCACTATGTTTACTTCACTGAGTTCCCGTATCGCCACGCTTGGCGTGCTGATCGTCGCTTCGATCATTGTGCTGGTTGCAGGGATGGCAGATGCCTCGCGTCAGACACAGGACGGGTTCAGGCGGGTTATGCACTCGGGCTCGGTGCTGCGGACACTGAACGAGACGATGGCGGCGGCGCGGTCGGCTGAGTCCGCCCAGCGCGGGTTTGTCGTGACCCACAATCCGCTGTTTGCGACCCGCTACGAGCGCGAGCTTTCCCACGCGGAAGATGCCTATCAACGCTCGGTAGCGATGACGAAGGGTAATCCGTCTCAGACCGTGCGGCTGCGGGAATTCGGCGAGAGTTTGGAACGTTGGCGCGGGCTTTCGGTCCGTCCGGTCGAAATGGGCAAGGCAGGCGATTTCCTCGGTGCCCGTGCCATGGTCAACGAGGGCCACGGCAGCGAGGCCATGGTCGAGCTCGAAAACCTTATGAGCGAGATTGTGCTGGCCGAGCGTGACAATCAGGCCCGATGGGTCAGTGTTACGGACCGCCGCCTGATTTCGGGCCGCAACCTCGCGCTCATCGGTGGCCCGCTGATTGCTGTATTCGCGGGGCTGGTGTCGGTGCTCGTCATCTATGGCATCCGCCGTCCCATCGGCATTCTGAACGATGCCATGACCCGTCTGGGGGCCGGTGACTTTTATCTGCGGATTCAGGATCGCATGGGCTCGCGGGAGTTCGAGCATCTGGCCGAGGGTTACAACTCGATGGCGACCCATCTGACCCATTCGGTCGAACAGAGCCAGCGCAGCGAGCGCGAACTGCAACAGGTTCACGCGGAACTGTTGGTCAGCACCCGCACACTAAAGGACCGCAACGACATCATCGCCTTGTTGGGCGCGATGTCGCACCGGATGCAGGCCACCCGTTCCAACGAGGAACTGGCCGAGGTGATCAGCATCTTTGTGCCGCGCGTTCTGCCGGGCCTGCCGGGGGCGCTTTATTCGTTCAGCCGTGACCGCGCCCGCTTAGTGCCGGTGTCACGCTGGGGCGATCCGGTAGGGATTGGCGAGGGTTTCTCACCAAACGAATGCTGGGCGCTGCGCCGTGGTCAAAGCCACTGGGTCAGCGGGGAGGGCAAGGATATTCCCTGCGCCCACGTCCACGATAAGACGGTCTATCATTGCGAGCCTCTGCTGACGTCGGGCGAGGTGATCGGCGTGCTGCATCTGGATGGCCTGCTGGACGAGGAACAGATGTTCCGGATGTCCATGCTGACCGAGAATATCGCCTCGGCCATGGTGAACCGCCGCCTGCAGGAAGATTTGAAGGAACAGACGATCCGCGATCCGCTGACCGGCCTGTTCAACCGCCGCTATATGGAAGAGGCGCTGGCGCTCGAGATTGCACGGGCGGCCCGCGCCAATACGCCGCTGTGCGTCATCATGTGCGACGTCGACCACTTCAAGCGGTTCAACGACGATTTCGGCCATGACGCCGGGGATACGGTCCTGAAGGCGGTGGCCGAGGTTCTGGTCGACAAGTTCCGCGACGGGGACATCGTCTGTCGCTATGGCGGGGAAGAGTTCACCATCATTGCCCCCGGCACCTCTGCCGCCGATCTGGTCCGCCGCACAGAGCGGGTGCGCAAGGCGATCGCCGAGGTCGAGCTGATGTCCCACAACGAAGTGCTGGGGCTGGTGACCATGTCGTTCGGCGTGGCGCAGTGGTTGCCGGAGATGGACAAGTCCGGCTTCACCCTGCTGTCAGAGGCGGATGCCTTGCTTTATGAGGCCAAGCGCGAAGGTCGTAACCGTACGGTTGCGCACTTGGTGGCTGTCTGACGTTAGACAGGTTTGAACCGAAAAGGGGGCTGTCATCGACAGACCCCTTTATTGTTTCAGAGAACCGCTTGGGTGGACTGGATGAAGCCGCCGCCCAGAACCCGCTCGTCATCGGCGGGATCGTAGAGGACGCAGGCCTGACCGGGGGCGACGCCTTCCTCGCCTTCCTCGAACACCACCTTCACCACGCCATCGACCATGGCCAGACGGGCAGGGGAGGGCTGGCGGGTCGAGCGGACGCGGGCGAGGACGGGAACGCCGTCCTGTGCGGCTTCCTCGATGGTCAGCTGGTCGCCCAGCCAGTTGATCTCTTCCAGCGTCAGGCTCGCGGTCAGCAGGGCTTCACGCGGGCCGACGATGACCTGACGCAGTTCGGGGTTCAGCTTGATCACGAACAGCGGCTCGCCCACGGCGACGTTCAGGCCGCGGCGCTGGCCGATGGTGTAGTCGGTGATGCCGTTGTGGCGGCCCAGCACGCGACCGTCCATGTGGACGATATCGCCCGCTTCACGCCCCTGCGGACGCAGGCGGTCGATCAGGGTGCGATAGTCGCCCGTGGGGACGAAACAGATGTCCTGACTGTCCGGCTTGGCGGCGATACGCAGGCCCAGCGAGGCGGCCACGCCCCGCACCTGCGGCTTTTCAAGGTCAGCCAGCGGGAAGCGTAGATAGTCCAACTGTTCCTGCGTGGTCGCGAACAGGAAGTAGGACTGGTCGCGCGAATGGTCGATGGCCTTGCGCATCTGGGCACGGTTACCGGCGATGGCGCGGCGCACATAGTGGCCCGTCGCCATGGCTTCGGCGCCCAGATCCTTGGCCACGTCCAGCAGGTCGCGGAATTTGACGGTCTGGTTGCAGCGGATACACGGAACCGGCGTCTGGCCCTTGAGGTAGGAGTCGGCGAACTGGTCGATCACCGCGTCCTTGAAGCGGCTTTCGTAGTCGAGGACGTAGTGGGGGATGCCGATCATGTCGGCGGCCAGACGGGCGTCGTGGATGTCCTGACCTGCGCAACAGGCACCCTTTTTCTTCAGGGCCTCGCCGTGGTCGTAAAGTTGCAGCGTCACGCCCACCACGTCATAGCCTGCCTTATGCAGCAGGGCGGCGACGACGGTGGAATCCACACCCCCCGACATGGCCGCGACCACGCGCGCGCCAAGGGGCAGGCCGACGGCCTGTCGCACGCTCTCGATCGCTGCCTCCATGTCGGCGGGCGACATGGGCACGATATCGGGAACGGGGCAGAGAAGGTCGTCAGCAGTGGTCATGCGCGCCATGTAGGCCTTAACCGGAACGATTTCGAGGCCAAGGACGACACATCGTTCAAGAAATGACAAAGGGCCGGTCCTTTCGGACGCGGCCCTTGCAGTTGCCACTGATTAAGAAATCAGTCGCGGTAGCTTTGGATGCGGGTCGTACGCAGGCCCTGCATACCCCATTTGTCGATGGCCTTTTGCCATGCAGCGAATTCTTCGGCGGTGAGGCCGTAACGGGTCAGTGCCTCATCAACGCTGATCAAGCCACCGCGAACGGCGGCCACCACCTCGGCCTTGCGCCGGATGACCCAGCGGCTTGTGTTCGCTGGCGGAAGATCGCGCAGCGTGAGGGGCGTTCCAGTCGGACCGACCACATATTGTTCGCCATTATTATTAAGGCGTCGCTCTTGCAGCATGGGCTTAAGCCTCTTCAACCACCATCACCACTACGCTTGTTTTTACGCGCCACCCGCTAAGGCCAATTTAAGCGTTGTGGTGAAGGAATGGCTAATATCGAGCAATGTTCTGCGGCCAAGCTTGGATCGCAGAAACCTCGAGTTCACTAATACTAACGCGGAGTTACCAGGAAAAGCTCAGCCGTAATTACCGCTTAATGTTGATCAGTTCGGCCAGCATCTCATCCGCCGTTGTAATGATTTTGGACGATGCCGAGTAGGCGCGCTGGGTGGTGATCAGGTTGGTGAACTCGGTCGAAAGGTCGACAGTGGAGGCTTCCAGCTGGGATGCCGCGACCAGACCTGCGCCGCCCGTGCCCGGAGCTTTCAGGTTGAACGTGCCCGAGGCCTGGCTGACGCGGAAGGCGTTGCCCGACACTTCGGTCAGGTTGTTGGTCGACGGGAAGGTCGCCAACGCCACCTGAGCAATGCGGCGCATGACGCCGTTGTCGAACACGGCGGTCACATAGCCGTTCGCATCGATCTGAATGTCGGTCAGGTTACCGAAGGCGGTACCATTGGTGTAAGTCGCCTGAACGAAGCTTGCGCTGTCGTACTGGGTCAGGCCACCGGCCGAGGCGTTAAGGTCAAAGGTAATGGTTTGAGCAGCAACGCCCAGATCGTCTGCCCATTTCGGAGCCGTGCCGCCCGACGCGTCCAGCGTCAGGACGGGATTGTCCGGATCGAACAGGGCATCGGTACCCAGAGCGCGCATGCCGTCAATGTCGTAACGACCGTCCTGGGTAAATAGGACCTGACCCGACTTCAGCAGGTTGGCGGGCGTGCCGCCACCATCAGCCGTGCCATCAGGGGCGCGGATTTCGGCATACCACATGTTAGCGGTTTCGCTCTTCAGGAACGAAACAGTGATGTTGCGCTGTCCACCCTTGGAATCCGACACAGGGACCGTGATCTCGAAATCCGGCTTAATGCCGGTGGTCGGGTCCAGTGCGTATTCTGACATGGCACCGGCAGCATAGGTGGCGATGTCGTCGTGCGGGACGGTCGAGGACTTGAGGTTGGCGTTCAGGCTGACGCGGGTGGTCGGTTCGGCAGCACCGCCGACCTTGCCGACGTTGATCGAGGTCAGACGGTTCATGTCCGACGGGTCGATGTTGGCATTGCCGTCGCCGTCGATCGGCCAGCCCTGCAGGTAGAAGCCTGCGGTGTTCTGGAGATAGCCCAGCTTGTCGACGGTAAAGGCACCGGCGCGGGTGAACAGGCGCGCATCCGACGGGGTCAGGTTCTCGGACTTCTCGGTCACGACAAAGAAGCCGTCGCCGCCGATGGCCAGATCGGTCGAGGAGGTCGTGCGCTGGAGCTGGCCACCCTGGCTGATGAACTGGCGGGTGTTCGCCTTAACACCGCCGGCGGAATAGGACACGCCAGCCGACTGGGTGTTCACGACGGTCGAAAACTCGGTGGCCACACGCTTGTAGCCCACGGTGTTCACGTTGGAGATGTTCTGCGAGATCGAGGACAAGGCCGCAGCGTTCGCGGCCAGACCGGAGACCCCGGCCAACATGGCGCCGTTAATGCTCATGACTGGGTTTCCTTAGGACAAGTACGAAAGAGGGTTGAGGGCGTTGGCGAGGGTACCGAGCAGGGACGTATCGTCTTCTTCGGTATCGGCAGGCTGCGGCGTTGTGCTTGCGGCCCGCTCCTCAAGTGAAATCAGGTTTTCCAGCGGCATGATGGAGTTGCCGATGGTGACGTAGGGGGTGCCGTCGTACATCTCGACGGAGGTGACCCGCCCACGGATCAGGGTCTGGCTGCCGACAGCATTGCCCATGGCGTCCTTGGCCGTGACGCGCAGCGAATAGACGCCGCCGTCATCCAGTTGGCCACCGCCGGTGGTCTTGCCGTCCCAGTTGAAATCATGGACGCCGCCGGTTTTGGCACCGTCGCCGCGCCAGACGATCTGACCCTTGGAGTCCAGAACTTCCAGCGACACGGTCGAGGCGTTGTCGGCCAGCTCGTAGGACCAGTTGGCCTTGCCGTCCTCAAGACGCGACGTGGACCAGATCGCGGTCGCGTCCTTGCCGATGTAGGCGGCGGCGTTGGACAGGGCATTGCTGTTCTGGGCCGCGATCATGCCTTTCAGCAGATCGTTGGTCAGAAGCTGTTGCTCCACGCCCGCCATCTGGGTCAGCTGGGCGGTGAACTCGTTGGAATCCAGCGGCGACAGCGGATCCTGATTTTTCAGCTGGGCGGTCAGCAGGGTCAGGAAGGTTTCGAAATTGTCGAACAGCTGGGTCTGGCCCGAGCTGATCTTGCTTTCGGCATTGGCGACTGTTGATACGGCGTCGACCATGGGATCAGACCTTCATGTCCACGCCGGTGCGGGCGTGGGTTTGCGGCGTCCAGACCGGCACGACGGGGGCGTCGGCCAGTTCGGCCAGACGGGCGGCACCGATAAAGGCGCGGCGACCCGAACGGCCATCGGACATGAATTGATTAAAGCCACCGCGCGGATCGTTCTCGCGATCGGTGAACTCCAGCGCGTTCTCGGACACGTCAAATCCGGCCTCGGCCAGTTGGCGGCGCAGTTCATCGGCGCGGGCGCGCATTTCATTGGCGGCGTGCGGATTGTCGAAGGCCATGCGGGCCGACATCTGGCCGTCAGCGCCGACCTCGATGGTGACCTCGACATTGCCAAGAGTTTCCGGCGTCAGCACCATGTCAAAACGGGTGGTGCGGTGGCCAAGGCGCGTGATCATGGCCGCTGCCAGTTCGGCAGTGGTGCGCAGGGTCGCGTGCGAGAGTAGTGAGCCCTTGGTGTCGGTTGTATGGGCCTCGGCAGGGCGCTGTTGTTCCAGCGGCTGGGGCTCCATCTCCACCACATCACCGTCGGTATGCGAGGTCGCTGCCGCGATCAGCGGGTCAAACCCGACCTTGGGATTGGCGTCTGAAGGCTTGGCCTCGGTGCTGGCTTCCTGTTGCACCATGTCCGCCACGGCGGCGGTAGCCGTGTCAGCGGCCTCTGGCGCGGAGTCCAGGGTGCTGGTCTCGACGGGCTGGGCCGTCATGCGGCCATCAGCGGCGTATCTTTTGGCGGGCTCGACCGGTAGCGGCGTGATGCTGGCGGGCGGCAGGGTCGTCGGGCGGGCGGCCAGACGCTCGGCGACGACCTCGGCGTTGCGGGCTAATTCTTCCGAAGCCACAGCGGCGTCCAGCGCAGCCTGCTCAGGCGCGGGGGCATGCGTTTCCGTTTCCGGTGCTGCGGCGATTTCCTTTTGCGGCACATTGCGCAGGCGTTCCGGCAGTTCTGCGCGGACCTCGGTGGACGGCGACGGAGCAGGTTGGGCCTGTGCTGCGACCTCGGGGGCCTCGCGGGGTTCGGATAGCAAAGCGGGCTGCACGGTCGGGGTAGCCGATGCAGGCGCAGCTTCGTCTTGCACTGACGCGGTGTCGGTCAGGGCCGGAGCCGGTGCTGCGACTGGAACTGCGGTGGCAGGTTTGGCGTCGTCCACCGCCTCGGCAGCATCTGCCGACTGGGCGTCGATGTTTGCGTCACCGAAGTCCGCAGTGTCGTCGACGGCGGGGGCGACGGGCTCGGCAGGCGCTTCTGCACCATCCGACATCATGGCATCCGCGTCTGCTTCCGTGAGCGGCAGGTTCATGGCCAGACGCGTCGGCGCGGGAACAACCGGAGCCGGAACGACGACGGGCGCAGCCAGAGCGTCGAGAGAAATATCTGTATCTTCAGAGGTTTCTTCGGAGGCGGTGGCGAGGTCGGCGGCCTCCAGAGCATCGGCGAACGCAGACGCCAGCGCGGCATCGTTGTCGATGCCGTTGTCGAGCACATCACTTTGCGACGCCCCGAGAAGAGCGTTGCCAGTCATGACAGACAGGATTGCGAGTGCGGACATTGCCCAGCGCGATGTTGGAGGTGGAGTGGCGTCTTCTGCGCCGGAACATTCGGACCCTCCGTCGCAAGCGCCGGGCCAGTTTGGTTTGAACGCGCCAATCCCCTGAAAATGCGCTCAAATTTCCGATTTTGGGGATGTGGATAATGGCCTGACGCGCCGGTCCAAACCTGCCTCGCCGGATCGTTTTTGCCGGGGTGGGGCGGCAAGTTTCCGTCAGAGCCCAAACTGGCCCGTCTCTTGCGCCTCTGATTGGTGAGAGAACAGGGGCTGAATGCCAATGTCTAATGAAATCAATACTTTGAGCAAAAGCTCTATCGCAGCGGCCGGGCAAGAATTGCGCGGCTGCGTGCAAGGCTTGCCGGGTTTTTCCGGTAAAGGAGGCCGCTGATGTCCTTGGGGCTGATCATGAACATCGCGACGTCTGGAATGCAGACGGCGCAAAGCCAGCTGCGTGTGGTGTCGGACAATGTCACCAATATCAACACGCCCGGGTATGTTCGAAAGATTGCAGACCAGCAGTCGCTGACTACGCAAGGCGTCGGTACGGGCGTCGAGATCGCGCGCGTCCGTCTGGCGACCGACCGCTTCCTGCAAGCCTCGACCCTCAGCGCCTCGGCAGACTCGGGCAGCGCCGCAGTGCGCTATGAACTGTACGACCGCATCCAGTCGCTGTTTGGCGATCCGGGCGGCGACAGCAGCTTCTTTACCCGTATCGACAGCCTGTTCAGCAGCTTTGCCTCTGCCGCCGAAGACACCACCTCTGCCGCGCGCCGTCAGGATGCATTGTGGAAGGTCGGCGCGGTATTTGACGAGGCCGCGCGCATCTCGTCCCAGATTCAGGCCGTGCGCACCGATGCCGATAGCCGCATCGGCGCAGCGGTCGACACCATCAATGGCCTGCTGGACCAGATCGACAAGCTGAACCGCGAGATCACCCGCGCGACGGTGACGGGCGCGGACGCCACGGGGGCCCAGAACGCTCAGTCGGAACTGATCGACAAACTGTCCAACTATATGGACATCCGCCTGACGCAGCGTTCCATGGGCGGTGTTGAAATCCGCACGGGCGCGGGTCTGCTGCTGGTGGGCACCGGCGCATCGACCCTGACCTATAACAGCAGTGGCGCGGTGGGTCCGAACACGGCCTTCAACGACATCATGGTCAATGAGCCGAACGGGGCCAGCCGGTCGCTGAACGAAGGCCTGGTGACGGGCGAGCTCAAGGGCTTGCTGCAGCTGCGCGATGTCGATGCACCGCAAGCGGCGGAACAGCTGGCGGAACTGACTGCCAAACTGGCGGATGAACTGAACCGCGCCCACAATGCGGCGACGGCATACCCTGCGCCCCAGACGCTGGAGGGCCGCAATACCGGTATGACGCTGGAAACGGCGCTCAGCGGCTTTACGGGCAAGACGACGGTTGCCGTGGTCAACAGCAGCGGCGTGATCCAAAGCTCGGCCGAGATCGTCTTTAATGGCGCGACCATGACGATCAACGGCGTGACCGCGACGCCGGGCACCTTTTTGACGGTGCTGAACGCTCAGGTGCCGGGGCTGAATGCGTCATTTGCCGAGGGCCGGCTGAAGCTGGAAGCGACGGCGGGCAATGGCGTGGCCATCCGCGACGACGATACCAACCCCAGCTCCAAGGCGGGCAGGGGCTTTTCGCACTTCTTCGGCCTGAATGACCTGATCACCAGCAACCGGCCGACGAATTTCGAAACCGGCATGACCACGGCGTCCCAGCACGGTTTTCCGGCAGGGCAAACGCTGACCTTCCGCTTCTCGGATGCCAATGGCGTCAAGCTGCGCGATGTCGAGGTGGCCATTCCGGCAGGTGGCGACATGGCCTCGCTGCTGGCACGTCTGAACGATCCGGTCGCGGGCGCAGGTCGTCACGGCACCTTCAGCCTGAACACGAACGGCGAGTTGATCTTTACGGGGCGCGGCTCGCCGCCCGCCCAGATGACGGTGCTGAACGACCGCACCGAACAGTCGCCGTCGGGTGTCTCGCTGAGCCAGCTGTTCGGGCTGGGCGGCGCGCGCGGCTCTCGTAGCGAAGTGTTTTCGATCCGCTCCGATATTCAGTCCAATCCGAATGCCCTGGCCTTGGGGCAGCTGCAGCTGGGCGTGACGGCGGGAACGCCGGCGCTGAGCGCCGCCAACGGTACGGGCGCGCGTTTGCTGGCACAGGCTGGTGAGGCGACCACACGCTTTGGCGCAGCGGGTGGCGTGTCCGGTTCCACCAGCACACTCAGCCGCTATGCGTCGGATTTGGCCGGTACCATCGGGGCCAAGGCCAGCCTGATCGAGGATGCCGCCAGCGGGGCCAGCGCCCTCTATAATGAAGCCAGCAGCCGCCGCAGCAGCTTTGAAGGCGTCAATCTGGAAGAGGAACTGGTTCTGATGACCACCTTCCAGCAGGCATTCAACGCTTCTGCCCGCCTGATTCAGGCCGCCTCGGAAATGTATGACACTCTGTTGGGGATGGTTAGATGAGCCGCGTAACGACCCACGGTAACTATCAGTCCGCCCTGCTGGATATGATGGCGGCGCAAAACCGCTCCTTCGAGGCGCAAAAGCGTGTCTCGACCCAGAAGAACGCGACCGATCTGGTTGGCTTTGGCCGCGAGTCCGCTGCGGTCAATGCCCTGCGCAGCAGCCACGCCCGCATCAACAGCTTCGTCGAAGTCGGCAAGATCGTAAACGACCGCCTGACCGCACAGGATTTGGCACTGGGCCGTATTCAGGAAGCCGCCACCAATGCCCGGCTGGCTATCGCCAACGCCATTGCGGCGGGCCGCACCGACGGTCTGGAAGCCGAGATCGAAATCCAGTTCCAGATCGTTCAGGACGCGCTGAATACCAAGCATCAGGGCCAATACCTGTTCTCGGGCGGGGTGATGGATCAGCCGCCTGTGTCCACGACCAATCTGGCGGGACTGGCGGGATCGGCTGTGGCCTCGGCCTTCCAGAGCGGTGAACTGCGCCAAGCCAGCCGTCTTGACGAGAATGTGGTCATGGACACCGGCTTTATTGCCCATGAGCTGGGCACGCAGCTGTTCGGTGTGTTCCAGTCGTTTGCCCAGAACGCCCCGTTTGCGGGGGCCATCGACGGGGCGACCGATACCTTCCTGACCGGCATCATGCAGCAGTTTGAACAGGCCGCGACCGGTCTGGTCAACGAGCAGGCGAAGAACGGCACCTATCAGCAGCGCGTCGAAAAGCTGATCACCGACAACGAGGTCCGCGCCGACGCTGTCGAGGTGATGCTGGGTGGCAAGACGGACGCCGACTTGGCCAAGGCCGTCACCGATCTGGAAATGTCGCAACTGGCCCTTCAGGCGGCGGCGCAGGTCATCAACCAGCTGCGTCAGGTCTCGCTACTCGACTACCTGCGCTAAGGGCTGAAACCACTGGAAAACGCCAAACGTGGCGGGCTGAACAAATTGTTCAGTCCGTGCGTTTATTGTGCGGTGCGTGGTAAGATGATGCCGCGGATTTGCTTCAATTTGTCATCTGTCGTTGACAATAGAACGCGTCCCTTCATTAAGCCACTGAGAGTCGGGGAGTTCGAGGGCGTCCCGAGACGTTTTCCTGGGTTTATATGGCATCTGGCGCTGCAGATTATCGGGTGGATACCGACGCGGAGGGGCGGATTGCCCTTGCGCTGTCCGGTTCGTGGTCTGCCACCGGGCTGGGCCAGATCGGTGCTGATCTCAAACGGGAGCTGGATGGTCGCACCGTTGAACGGCTGGACCTGTCCGAACTGACCCGCTTCGACACGGCGGGCGCTTTGGCCCTGCTGCAGGCCGCCGATGTCGCCAAGGACGAGGCCTTCTGGGCCCAGAACCCCCAAGCGGGCAGCATTTACCGTACCGTGGCGCGTCTGGAAGACATGACCATGCCGCCGCCCGCACGTCCGTCGCCGATCACGCGCGGCTTCAGCAAGATCGGTCGCGGTGTCTTCGATATTCTGAACGAGACGGTCGCGTCGTGCGCCTTCCTCGGGCGGCTGATGATTTCGGTCGCCAGCACCCTGCGATACCCCGGTAAAATCCGCTGGGCCGCGTGGGTGAGCCAGATTGAAAAGGCCGGTCTGGATGCCATCCCGATTGTGGTGGTGACCAACTTCTTTATCGGGGCGGTCATCGCCTTCATCGGCGTGGACCTGCTGACCCAGTTCGGGGCAGGGGTGTTTGCTGTCCAACTGATCGGCGTCTCTGTTTTCCGCGAGTTTGCCGTCGTGATCACGGCTGTGCTTCTGGCCGGTCGATCCGCATCATCCTTCGCTGCCGAGATCGGTTCGATGCGCATGAACCAGGAAGTCGACGCCATGCAGGTCATGGGTGTCGATCCGTTTCAGGCGCTGGTCGTGCCACGTCTGGCGGCACTGTTGATCATGCTGCCGTTGCTGACCTTTGTGGCCATGCTGGGCGGTCTTTTGGGCGGCATGCTGGTGTCGTGGAACCAGCTGGGCGTGGGGCCAGCCTTTTTCATGCAGCGCCTTGCAGAAGACGGCTATATGCCCAAACACATGATGGTTGGCCTGATTAAGGCCCCCGTCTTTGCGCTGGTCGTGGCTGCGATCGGCTGCCGTCAGGGTATGGCGGTGGAAGGTGACGTCGAGAGCTTGGGCTATCGCGTGACGGCCGCTGTGGTTCAGGCGATCTTTGCCATCATCCTGCTGGATGCCGTCTTCGCCCTGATCTTTATCGAGGCAGGCATATGACCGACGCACGCCCTCAGGATTCAGAGACGGATACCGTCATCGAGGTTCGCGGCCTGCTGTCCCAGTTTGGCGACCGCGTGATCCATCAGGACCTCGACCTGACCGTCAAACGCGGGGAGATCGTCGGCGTGGTCGGCGGATCGGGTACGGGCAAGACCGTCCTGCTGAACAGCATCATCGGCCTGAAACAGCCGGAAGGCGGCTCGATCAGCCTGTTTGGCTATGAGCGCGGCTCCATGACCGAGGCCGAGGCCGCCGAGATGGAGCAGCGCACGGGCGTTCTTTTCCAGCAGGGCGCGCTGTTCTCGGCACTGAATGTCATGGAGAATGTCTCCGCGCCGCTGATCGAACACACGCGCCTGTCGCGCGATGTTATCCGTGAACTGACCGAGATGAAGGTCGCCATGGTCGGGCTGAAACCCGAGGCGCTATATCTGAAACCGTCCGAACTGTCGGGCGGTATGAAGAAGCGTGTGGGTCTAGCCCGCGCACTGGCGCTTGATCCCGAACTCATCTTCCTCGACGAGCCGACGGCGGGCTTGGATCCCATCGGGGCCGCGGCATTTGACCAGCTCATTCTGGAACTGTCGCGGGACCTCGGCCTTACCGTTTTCATGATCACCCACGATCTCGACAGCCTCTATACGATCTGTGATCAGGTCGCTGTGTTGGCTGACAAGCATGTGGTGGCAAAGGCTCCCGTCGCGGAGCTCGAACAATCCGACCACCCGTGGATCAAGGAATATTTCCTTGGCCCGCGTGGTCGTGCGGCCAGTAAGGCTGCTTAGGAGACCGGACCGATATGGAAAGAGACGCGCATTACGCCACGGTCGGAGCCGTAACCATCCTGTTGTTGGTGGGACTGGCGGTCTTCGGCATCTGGCTGGCCCAGTTGCAGTTTAACAAGGACTACGACGTCTATGACATCGTATTCCACGGTCCTGTGCGTGGCCTGTCCGAAGGCGGCGAGGTTCACTTCAACGGCATCCGTGTCGGTGAGGTGACCAGCCTGAACCTGAACCCCAAGAAGGACGATCAGGTGATCGCCCGTGTGCGCCTGAACGGCACCACGCCCGTGCGCGTGACCAGCCGCGCCCAGTTGGAACCGCAGGGCATCACCGGTCTGAACTATATCCAGATCACGGCCGGCTCGCCCGAGACTCCGCTGTTGAAGTCCCAGTATCCGGACAATGCCGTGCCGGTGATCCAGTCACAGGCCAGCCCGCTGGCCGAGCTGTTGGCCGGATCGGGCACGGTGTTGCAACAGACGGTGGATGCGCTGAACCGCGTGAACCGCGTGCTGTCCGACGAGAACATCCGCTCCTTCTCGACCAGTGTCCGCAACGTCGAGGCCCTGACGACGGAACTGAACAACCGCAAGACCCTGTTGATCGAGCTTGAGAACACTCTGAAGCGCGCCAATGAGGCTGTGACCGAATACGGGGCGCTGGCCACCGACGCCCGCGCCATCGTCAATACCGATGGCCGCGAAGCCATTGCCAACATCAACAAGGCCTCGGAAGAGGCGCGTCAGGCGATTGCCTCGATCAACCGCTCGGCGACCGGACTGGAAGCCCCGCTGGGTGAGTTCGGCAATACGACCGTGCCGCAAATCAATGACGCTGTGCGCCAGCTCAATCAGGCGACCCGTTCGCTGGAAGACCTGATCGAGAACGTCCGTCGCAGCCCGCGTGAATTCATCGGCCGTGCTCCGGCCAAGGAAGTCGAGGTTCAGCCATGATCCGTCTGTCGTCTGTAGCTGTCGTGGCAGTAGGTTTGGCGCTGTCCGGCTGTGCGGTCCTCAAATCGCCGGATCCTATCCAGACCTATCGCTTTGGCACGGTTCCGGCCTTTGGCGGTGTGGACCAGGGCAGTGTCCCGTCGTGTTCGCCGACGGGCGTGAACCTGCGGCGCGTAGAGTTCAATACCGCTGCACGCGGGGACCAGATGCTGACCGCGACAGGCAATGAGACGGCCTATATCGGCGGCGCGCGCTGGGTGGGACAGGCATCGACCCTGTTTGAGGAAGCCCTGCAAGACGGTTTCGCCTCCGGCGCCCCGTGCCTGCGCGTGACCAGCGGTCCTTTGACACGCGACGGCCTGAGCCTGTCTGTCGATGTCCGCCGCTTCGAGACGGTCTATTCGGCACCGGGTGCGGTTCCGGAGGTGAAGGTCGCCGTGTCGGTCCAGCTTCTGCGTCGCGGGGATCGGGCGATTATCAAGGATGCCCGCTTCGACATCGTGAAGCCGGTGACCGAGAACCGCGTGGGGCCGATCGTAGCGGCCTATAACGAGGCGACTGCGGATACCGTTCGCCAGATCGTGGATTGGACCGTGCGGGAGGTGGCAGCGGCACCGCCCGCTCAGGACTAAGCTTAGGCGCGATATAGAAAGGGCCGGAAGTTGTCGCTTCCGGCCCTTCGTATTTTGGGGACGTCGGCCTTAGGCCAGACCAGCGGCGACGGTGTAGTCGGCCTCTGTCTTGGCGGCGACCTCATCGAGGGTGACGCCGTCGGCCAATTCGATCAACTCAAGGCCCGAACCGTCCGGCTTCACGTCAAAGGTGGCCAGATCGGTGATGATGCGGCTGACCACGCCCGTGCCGGTGAGCGGCAGGGTGCAGGCCTTCAGCACCTTGGACTGGCCGTGCTTGTTGGCGTGTTCCATGACCACGACGACGCGCTTCACGCCCGCCACCAGATCCATGGCACCGCCCATGCCCTTCACCAGCTTGCCGGGGATCATCCAGTTGGCGATGTCGCCGTTCTGGGCCACTTCCATCGCGCCGAGGATCGACAGGTTGATGTGGCCACCGCGGATCATGGCGAAGGAGTCGGCGCTGCTGAAATAGGACGACTCGGGGATTTCCGTGATCGTCTGCTTGCCAGCATTGATCAGGTCGGGGTCCTCTTCGCCCTCATAGGGGAAGGGGCCCATACCCAGCATGCCGTTTTCCGACTGCAGGGTAACGGTCATGCCCTCGGGGATGTAGTTGGCCACCAGCGTCGGAATGCCGATGCCGAGGTTCACATAGAAGCCGTCCTGCAGTTCCTTGGCAGCACGTTCAGCCAGTTGTTCGCGAGTACGAGCCATGACTTAGGCCTCCTTCTTGCGGACGGTGCGCTGTTCGATGCGCTTTTCCGAAACGGTCTGGATCAGGCGGTCGACATAGACGCCCGGCGTGTGGATGTGGTCCGGATCGATCGAGCCGACCGGAACGATTTCCTCGACCTCGACCACGGTGACCTTGCCGGCAGTGGCCATCATCGGATTGAAATTGCGGGCGGTTTTGCGGAACACAAGGTTGCCGCGCTCGTCAGCCTTCCACGCCTTGATGATGGAAAGGTCCGCGATCAGGCCCGTTTCCATGATGTAGCGGCGGCCGTCGAACTCGCGCTCTTCCTTGCCTTCGGCCACGAGGGTGCCGACGCCGGTGGCGGTAAAGAAGGCCGGAATGCCTGCGCCGCCCGCGCGGATGCGCTCGGCCAGCGTGCCCTGCGGGTTGAACTCCAGCTCCAGCTCACCGGCTAGATACTGGCGCTCGAACTCTTTGTTTTCACCCACATAGGACGAGATCATTTTCTTGATCTGGCGGGTTTCCAGCAGCTGGCCGAGGCCGAAGCCGTCCACGCCCGCATTGTTGGAAATCACGGTCAGGCCCTTTACGCCACTGTCGCGCAGACCGGCGATCAGGTTCTCGGGGATGCCGCAAAGGCCGAAGCCGCCGGACATGACGGTCATGCCGTCAAATGTCAGCCCCTCCAGCGCGGACTTCACGTCAGCGTAGATCTTTCCCATGTCACTCCCTTTTTCACCGTCTGATGAATATCGCGGTCTTACCATCCCATAACGACGGATCAAGCGCGCCGCAAGTTCACAGACAGAACGCAACTAGGGGAAGAGCCGCTGTTGACGCGCAACGCGCAGACACCCAAACACATTCACATTAAGTACGCGCATCTTCAGGAGGGCTTTATGCGTTTGCGGAACCTGTCGGTAGCCGGTGTGGCACTGATGATTGCCTGCGGTGCACCCATGATGGCTACGGCCCAGAATCCTTCCTATCAGCAGCCCCCGGCGCCGATTGCACAGATTCTGGACACCGCCCCGACGCCGGGCGTCGGCGTCAGCCCTGACCGGAAAACCCTGCTGCTCAGCGAGCGCAGCAACCTGCCGTCGATTCAGGAACTGGCCCAGCCCATGCTGCGTCTGGGTGGCTATCGCATCAACCCGCGCAACAATGGCCGCGCTAATTCGCAGGTCAGCTGGGTCAAGGGGCTGAAGCTCCAGTCGGTGGAAACCGGCGAGGTGCGCGAAGTGACGGGCCTGCCGTCCAATGTGCGCCTGACCTCGACCAGCTTCTCGCCCGACAGTCAGAGGGTGGCCTTCCTCGTCGATGCCGAAAACGGTTTGGAACTGTGGGTGGCGTCGGTGGCCGATGCCCGCGCCAAGCGCCTGACGCGCGGCATCGTCAATGCCACGGCCACTGGCGGCTTCAGCTGGCAACCGGACAGCCAGGGCCTGCTGGTGCTGACGGTTCCGGCCAACCGTGGTCCGGTGCCGGTGACGGATCGCCCGCCGACCGGTCCGGTGGTGGATGAGACCGGTGGCCGCGTGGCGCCCGTGCGCACCTATCAGGACCTGTTGAAAGATCCGGCGGATGAAGTCCTGTTCGACTATTATTTCACGGCCCAGCCTGCATTCGTGACGCTGGAAGGCCGCATGCGGACCGTGGGGCAGGCGGGTGTCATCCTTGGCGCGTCGATCTCGCCGGATGGCCGCTATGTGCTGCAGACCCGCGTCAAGAAGCCGTACTCCTATATCGTTCCGGCCAGCCTGTTCCCGACCGAGGTGACGGTGACCGACCTGAACGGCCAAAAGGTCCATCAGGTGGCTGACCTGCCGCTGCGCGACAATATTCCGACGCCGTTCGACGCCGTGGCGACTGGCCCGCGTTCGATTGGCTGGCGCGGCGATGCCGATGCGACGCTCGTCTGGGCCGAGGCGCAGGATGGCGGTGATCCGCGCAATGCCGCCGAGGTGCGCGACCGCGTCTTTATGCTGCAGGCACCGTTCAACGATGCGGCGGTGGTGCTGGCCGATCTCAAGACCCGTTATGCCGGAACCCAGTGGGGTCGCGATGACGTCGCCATCGTCAACGCCCGCTGGTTCCAGAATCGTCAGGAAACCCGCCTGCTGGTGAACCCGTCCAACCCGCAACAGTCGCGCGTGCTGGTCGAGCGTAACTATCAGGACCGCTATAACGATCCGGGCTCGGTCATCGTCGAGCCGAACGGTCGTGGCCGCAGCCTGATCCGCTTTAGCGAGGATGGCTCGCGCGTCTTCCTGTCGGGCGAGGGCGCGACCCGCAACGGGGCCTATCCCTTCCTTGATGCGCTGGAACTGGCGTCGGGCAAGACCGAACGCCTGTGGCGCTCGGCCGAGGGCGAGTATGAGTATCTGGTCGGTATTCTTGACGACAACGGCCGCAAGCTGCTGACCGGTCGCCAGACCAAGACCGAGCCGACCAACTTCCGCATTCGCGATCTGGACGGCGGCATCACGCCCCTGACCAACTTCCCCGATCCGGCTCCGCAACTGGCCGATGCCACGCGCCAGTTGATCACCTATACGCGCAAGGACGGCGTCCAGTTGTCGGGCACGCTGTATCTGCCTGCTGGCTATGACAAGGACCGCGACGGCCCGCTGCCGCTGCTGATGTGGGCCTATCCGGCAGAGTTCACCGATGCTGCCGTGGCCGGTCAGGTCGTGGACAGCGACAACCGCTTTGTCCGTCCGGGCGGCAGCAGCCACCTGTTCCTGCTGACACAGGGCTATGCCATCCTCGACAATCCGACCATGCCGATCATCGGTGCGGACGGGGCCGAGCCGAACGACACCTATATCGAACAGCTGACCGCCAGTGCGGAGGCCGCCGTCGAAGCGGTGGTGTCGATGGGTGTCGCGGACCGCGAGCGCATTGCCGTGGGCGGTCACTCATACGGCGCGTTCATGACGGCAAACCTGCTGGCGCATACCGATCTGTTCAAGACCGGCATCGCCCGATCGGGTGCCTATAACCGCACCCTGACGCCGTTCGGCTTCCAGGCCGAGCAGCGCAACTATTGGGAGGCGACCGAGACCTATAACCGGATGTCCCCCTTCACCTATGCCAACAAGATCAACGAGCCGATCCTGTTGATCCATGGCGAGGCGGATTCCAATTCCGGGACCTTCCCGATCCAGACCGAGCGTTTCTACGCCGCGCTGAAGGGCAATGGCGCGACGGCCCGTTATGTTGTCCTGCCGCTGGAGGACCACGGCTATCGCGCCCGCGAGAGCGTGGGCCACACCCTGTATGAAATGAGCAGCTGGCTGGACCGCTGGCTCAAGCCGCAGGGCGGGCAAAGCCAATAAGACGGCGAAGGGCGGGGGAGGACCTCCGCCCTTTTTCTATTCGGGTTGGTTAGGGGCCGCAGGAACCTGTTCGCTGACGGTCGTGTCCTGAAGGTTGCTCTCGTTTCCGGTGGACTCAGCCTTGCCGAGAGGCCCCACCCAGAAGAGGTAGATCAGGAACAGGACGACTGCCGCGCCCAAGGTGGAAATGAGAAGGATCGGCACGATAGACGCGCCTTTGCCTCCGCTGCGGACAAAGCGCGATGCGACGGGGCGTCCGTCATGGACGGCGTCGGCGGCTTTTGAATGTCGGTCGGACTCTACAGGTTCCACGATTGGCTCCGTGTGGTTCGTTACCCCTTGTAAACTGTAACGCTGGCGTCTGGCCCTGCGTTCCGCTGTTGCGACGCAGCACAAGCTCGACATATAGCGGGTTTGAGTATCGCTGATCGCCTGGGCCTAGGCCCAGCCCAGCGTCGTTCCTTTTTACAGTTTGCTTCGAGGCGTCCGTTATGCAGCCCCGCCACAGTGTCGCAGTGTCCATGATAGCGACATTGCTGGGCACGGCCCTGATCAGCCCGCTGTATCCGCTGTATCAAGACCGGTGGGGACTGAACCCCAGCGATATCAGCAACGTCTACGTCATCTATATGATGGGGGCGCTGTTCGGGCTGGTGTTCCTCGGGCGGCTGGGGGACCGCATGGGGTTCCGGGCGACCTTGCTGGTGTCGCTGCTGCTGTCGCTGATCGGCAGTGTCATCTGTATGGCGGCGCAGGAGATGGTGCTGCTGTCGATCGGGCGGGCGCTGGTGGGTATCTCCGGCACCTTGGCCACGTCTTCGGGCGTGGCGGGGCTGAACATCCTCGCGCCCGAACATAAGAAGCCGCACGTCGCGCTGAAGGGCAGTCTGATGGTGGCGTCGGGCTTCGGTTTGGGGCCTGTGATCGGCGGCGTCTGTGGCCAGTGGGTGCCGATGCCGCTGTTAACCGTGCATATTCCGGTGATCGTGATGGTGCTGATCGGGATCGTGCTGGTCCTGCCGTTCATCACCTTTGGCGTGTTCGGGCTTTACGTCTCTATGGCCCCCAGCATCGTTCGTAATGTTCTGGGGTTGGGCGGCCCGATCGTATCGGGTGGCGGTATTGCCCTGATGCTGATCGGCTCGTGCCTGACGCAGATTGCCTTGAAGAAGAGGCACTATTTCAAGGTGGCGCTGGCGGGGCTGACGCTGCTGGGCGTCAGCAATGTCATTCTGATGATCAATCTGGGGCTGGGGGCGGCGGCCCTGTTTGCGCTGGGCATTGTGGTTGCCGCCATGGGCCATGGATCGTCGATGTTTGCAGGGGCGCAGGTGGTGAACCTTGTGTCCGACAACACCAATCGTGCCTCCTATACGGCGTCCTACTGGGCCGTTGGCTATTGTGGATCGGTGCTGCCGATGCTGGGGACGGGGATGCTGGCCGACCGCTTCGGGCTGAACTTTGCGGTGACGGCCTTTTGCTCGACCGTGGTGGTCCTGTGCCTCATGGGCATGGCGGCCTTCTTGCTGGTCGGGACGGCGCGCCGTCGATCAGCCCTACAGGGGGCCTGATCGGCCTAGCGGTCCCATTCCGGCACGTCGCCATAAAGGCCGGACAGGAAGTCTATGAAGTTGCGGACGCGCGTCTCGCTGCGGGCGCGTCCGGCGGTCAGGGCGAAGATGGCGATGTCGGATGCGCCGCTGTACTGGGGCAGTACAACCTGAAGTCGCCCGTCTTTCAGTTCTTCGCCGACGTCCCAAGTGGATCGCAGGGCGATACCGGCGCCGGACAGCACCAGTTCCCGCGCAACCTCCGACGAGTTGGTCCGCACACGGCTGCGGGCGCGAAACGTCACGGGGCCGTCCGGTCCTTCCAGACGCCACAGGGACTGGTTTTCCGCAGCCAGTTGGGCGTGCTGGCGCAGGGCATCCAGCGTCTCGGGCACACCATGTCGGGCGATATAGTCAGGGCTGGCGCACAACACGCGGCGATTGGGAGCCAGTTTCCGCATGGCGGGATTGGACGGCTCGAACGCGCCGATCCGCACGGCCACATCCACATCCTCCGCCATCAGGTCCACAAAGGCATCCGTCAGGTTGAGTTCCAGCGTCAGCCGAGGGTTGGCCTCCAGAAACGGCTGAAGATAGGGGGCCAACCTGCGCCGCCCGAAAGAGGTTGGCGCGGTCACCCGCAACAGGCCGCGCGCCTGTGTGGTTCGGCGGGAAACCGAGGCCTCTAGGTCTTCTACGCCGTCCAGCAGTTGCAGGGCACGCTCATAGACCAGTCGGCCCGCCTCGGTCGGGGCGAGGCGGCGTGACGTCCGTTCGATCAGCCGGACGCCCAGTCGATCCTCCAGCCGCGCCAGCCGACGTGACGCCATGGCGGGCGACAGGTCCAGCCGCCGTGCCGCCGCCGACAGACTGCCTTCCTCCAAGGCGCGGACGAAGATTTCATATTCGGCCAGCACGGCTGCGGCTCCATCTTTGCATATTGTGCAAAGATAGCTGTCATTCTTGAACATGGATAGCGGCATTATCAGACGCTAGTCTGCGCCCACGATTTCAGGAGAAGCCCGCATGACCACCCCGATGATCCGTCACGGTAAGCTGAGTGTCGCCGCAGAGCTGGATACCTTTATCCGCGACCGCGCGGTGGAAGGGACGGGAGTGTCGGCGGCGACCTTCTTCTCGGTGCTGGAAGGCTTGATGGATCGATTCGCGGACAAGAACCGCGAACTGCTGGCGCGTCGTGACCAGATTCAGGCCCGCATCGACGGCTGGCACCGCGCCCGTCCCGGCCAGCCGGATCAGGCAGAGTATCAGGCCTTCCTGAAAGAGATCGGCTATATCGAGCCGGAGGCTGCGGCGTTCGAGGTGCAGACCGCCAATGTCGATCCGGAACTGGCGACGCTGGCTGGCCCGCAGTTGGTCGTGCCGCTGACCAATGCCCGCTATCTGTTGAACGCCGCCAATGCCCGCTGGGGCAGCCTGTACGATGCCTTCTACGGCACGGATGCTCTGGGCGATCTGCCGCAAGGGGGTGGCTATGACGCCGTGCGCGGCCAGAAGGTGATCGATAAGGCGCGCCAGTTTCTGGATAATGCCGCGCCATTGGCAAAGGGCAGCCATGCCGAGGCTGTGGCCTATCGGATCGAGGCCGGTGCCTTGGTCGTGGAACTGAAGGACGGCTCGCATACGGGCCTGGCCGATTGCGGCGCATTCGCTGGCTATGCAGGAGAGGCCGCTGCGCCGTCAGGTGTTCTGCTGAAACACAACGGCCTGCATTTCGAGATCGCCATCGACCGGAATCACCGCATCGGCAAGACCGATCCGGCGGGCATCGCGGACGTTATCGTCGAAGCGGCCCTGACGGCCATCTGCGACGCCGAGGACAGCGTCGCCGCCGTCGATGCCGAGGACAAGGTGCTGGTCTATGGCAACTGGCTCGGCCTGATGAAGGGTGACCTGTCGGCGCGCTTCACCAAGGACGGCCAGTCGATGGATCGGACCATGAACCCCGACCGCGAATACACCGCGCCGGACGGCTCGTCCTTCAGGCTGAAGGGCCGCAGCGTCCTGTTGAAGCGCAACGTTGGCCTGCATCTGACGACGGATGCCGTTCTGGACGGGCAGGGCAGGGAAATCCCTGAGAACATCCTCGACATCGCCGTGACGGGCCTGATCGGTCTCCATGACCTCAATCGTCCCGAATCGGAGCGTAACAGCCGCGCGGGCTCCATCTATGTGGTCCGTCCGAAGATGCATGGTTCCGAAGAGGTGGCTTTTGCCAGTGCCCTGTTCGCGGCGGTCGAGGACGGGCTAGGTCTGCCGCCGCTGACGCTCAAGATGGGCATTATGGACGAGGAGCGCCGCACCAGCGTCAATCTGCGCAACTGTATAGCCGCGGCCAAGGATCGCGTGGTCTTTATCAATACGGGCTTCCTCGATCGCACGGGCGACGAGATCCACACCATGATGGAAGCGGGGCCGGTGGTCCGTAAGGAAGCGGTCAAGGCAACCGCCTGGATCAAGGCCTATGAGGACCGCAACGTCGATATCGGCCTGATCAGCGGCCTGTCCGGCAAGGGGCAGATCGGCAAGGGCATGTGGGCTGCGCCCGACCGCATGGGCGATATGCTGGCGACAAAGGCGGGCCATCCAAAGGCAGGTGCCTCCACCGCATGGGTGCCGTCACCGACGGCTGCGACCCTGCACGCGCTTCATTATCATCAGGTCGATGTCTGGTCGGTGCAACAGGAACTGGCCGCGCGTGCCGCAACGGGACTGGAGCCGCTGCTGACGCTGCCACTGGCGACCGAAAACTATTCGCCGGACGACATCCGTCAGGAGCTGGAGAACAACTGTCAGGGCATTCTGGGCTATGTTGTCCGCTGGATCGATCAGGGCGTCGGCTGTTCCAAGGTGCCGGACATCCACGACATCGGCCTGATGGAAGACCGCGCGACGCTGCGCATTTCCAGCCAGCACATCGCCAACTGGCTGCGTCACGGCATCACCACCGATGAGGAGGTGATGGACGCCTTCCGTCGTATGGCGGTGGTTGTGGATCGTCAGAATGAGAGCGATCCCAAGTATCAGCCCATGGCTCCGGATTTCGATGGCTTGGCGTGGCAGGCGTCTCTCGATCTGGTGTTCAAAGGCTTGGAGCAGCCGAACGGATACACCGAGCACCTGCTGACCTCTTACCGACGTCGTGCCAGAACAAGCTAAGCTGTGACATTTTGATACATTTTACCGAAACCTTCCCATGAATTTGGGAGGTTTCATATTGATACACCTTCTTGCCAAACAGCGCCGTTATCCTTAGGAATGCCCTAGAGATTAACGGCGCTTAACCGTTCTAGGGCTCTTTAGTGGGTTCGGATCGTGCGAATTTCGTTTCAAAACGGGATGGCACGGGTTTTGGAATGTTGATCTCAGGTTCGGCCGAGGGGGTCGGGCCGCAGCCGCTCCATGCGGCGGTCGAGGGGTCAACAGATGCGCGTTCGTCATGACAGCCTGAACCACAAGGTATCGCGCCAGATTCTGGCGGGTATCGCGGCATGCGTTGCGGTCTTGTCGGCTTCGACCGCCGCGCAAGCTGGGCCGGATATGGGCATCGATCCGATCCTTCCAGCTAACTATATGGAAGATCCGCGGAGCCTAGATCTGATCGTCTATGGCGTGATCCCGTCTCGCTGCGCTCTGGGCTCTGGCCGTACTATCGATTTCGGCGATCTTACCGTTCCCAAAGAGGCGGATGCGCCTCTTGGACTAACCTGCAATGTCCCGTTTGATCTGACCATCCGTGCCCAGCATGGCGCTTTGAGCCATGAAAGCCTGCCGGGCGGGCAGGGCGGGTTTTCGGGTCGCCTGGCCTATGGCCTGAGCGTGGATGTGCCGCTTCTGGCTCCTGCCCATCGCAACATGACTGGCCGCTTTGAAAGCGCTCAACTGCAGGGCGGCGTGACGCTCAGCAGCGACGGTGCCATCGCGGCGGGTGGTGCGTACCTGCAGTTCCAGACCATGGCTGCTGAAGGTCACGGACTTCTTTCTGGTCAATATTCGGAAACGATCGTTCTGACTATCGCTCCTAGAATGTAAGTCGATATCTGCACGATCTCCGAATTCATCAGAATTGATGAATGAAGTTTATGTATAGTTGTATCTTGTTACTTTTTGTTTTGTGTAAACCCGACAGAAGCGGCGAGAGCGAACTTCCAAGGGTCTTATCTGTCTTTACAATTTTGGAGGGTAAATCCCATGAAAATCGCTTCTCTGTTCGCTGGCGCTGCTGCCATTGCACTGATCGCTTCGTCGGCTCAAGCCGGTGAAATCCACCGCGGTCAGTATCAGCTGTTTGGCAGCACCCAGAACGTTGGCATCACCAACACTGGTATTGGCTTCGTCGACGCCATCGCTCGCGGCTACGCAGACGCCAACCTTGCCAACGCTGGTGGCGTTCTGGGTCCGATCTCGGACACCTTCTCGGCGTGGCACGCCTACGGCAATTCGACGGGCGACAACGGCACGGCTGAAAGCTCGGACCACGCCCAGTTCACCCTGAAGGGCAAGGTCAACACCGATTGCGCCCTGTACTCGGGCTCGTCGCAAAGCCACACGCTCGACTTCGGTACCCTGGGCATCTACGCCTCGGACAACACCGGTCCGGCCAATGCCTTCGACATGGTCGATGATGCAACGGTTTCGATCTATACCAACCTGGCTGGCTGCAACACCGCCAACAACGTTGTCCTGTCCAAGAACAGCGTCCAGGGTCTGGTGAATACGGGCAACACCGGTGGCTTCGACACCAACGTGTTCCAGAAGAACCTGCCGTTCAAGGTTGTCGCCAACTACACCGCCGGCACCGACGGCGTTGAAGAAGCCGGTTCGCCGCAAACCCTGACCGCCGATGTCGGCGATCTGTCGGCCACCCGCGCCCACGGCGCATGGAAGTCGCCGCTGGCTCTGCACGTGACCATCCCGGCTCCGACCGCCTCGCTGCTGGCCGGTGACTACTCCGGTTGGGTCCGCGTCGAAATCTCGGCCCAGTAATTTCCAATTGTTTACTTCAGTCGGGGGGCGACGCTCCCCGACCTCACTCCTGAGGATAGTCCTATGAAGAAGTCCATCGTTTTGGCTGGCGCTGCAGCAGCAGCAATGGTCTTGGCCTCAAGCGCAAACGCTCAAAACATGCTGAACCGTGGCCAGTATGTGAACTACTACTCTGGCGCAGTTGTAGGCACGTACAACCCGAACTTTAAGACTATTGCTCAGGGTGGCCAGCTGACACAGGCTGAGAACGTCAACTATCTCACCGTTAACGGTCAATCCACTTGGATCAACGAAGCAACCGTTTCGGGCGACAACGGCACGGCTGAAGGTTCGGATCACGCCCAGTTCACCCTGAAGGGCAAGGTCAACACCGATTGCGCCCTGTACTCGG
>NZ_CAMZFB010000035.1 GCF_947305955.1 uncultured Brevundimonas sp. | reverse complement strand
AAGGACGGCCTGCGCGGCTACGAGGAGCGCACCCGCGCCGCCGAGCGCATGCTGGCGGGCGCACTGGGGGCTGTGGCGGCGCGCCGCGTGATCGGGGCGGCCCTGTCCGGCGGTGGGCGTGCGCCCGAGGACGTGGTGCGGATGCTGGACGAAGCGTCGCAGGCGGTCCAGTTCAACCGCCAGCTCCTGCTGACCACTCTGGACAATATCGATCAGGGCGTCGCCGTGGTGGACGAGGAACTGCGCCTCGTCGCGTGGAACCGGCCCTATGTGGAGATGTTCGGCCTGCCGCACGACTTCCTGCACGTCGGCATGCCGATCGCCAATGTCTATCGGTACAATGTCGAGCGGGGCGAGATCGCCCTTGTCTCGGAGCGGGTGGAGTCGTGGGTGGCCCGCCGCCTCGAAGCCCTGTCGCGCCGCCAGCACCACTTCCATGAACGCGAGGGGCCTGATGGCCGCATCCTGCGCGTGATCGGCGAGCCGCTGCCGGGCGGTGCCTATGTGACGTCCTACACCGACATCACGGACCTGCGCCGCGCCGCCCGCCAGCTGGAGGAAGCCAATGAACAGCTGGAAGCCCGCGTCACCGAACGCACCACCCAGCTGAAGGCCGCCGTGGAAATGGCCGAACGCGCCACCGCCTCCAAGACGCGCTTCTTGGCGGCAGCCAGCCACGACCTGTTGCAGCCGCTTCACGCCGCACGCCTGTTCATCGGTGCCTTGCGCGAAGACCCCAATGTCGCGCAAAGCGAGTCACAGGCACTGGCCATTAATGCCGACCGCTCGATTGAAAGCGCACACCGCCTGCTGACGGCCCTGCTTAATCTGTCAAAGCTGGAATCCGGCGGGGTTGAGCCGAACATCGGCCCGCTGGCGCTGGATCAGCTGTTCACCGACATCGCGCGCGAGTTTACGCCCATCGCCAATGCCAAGGGGCTGGAGCTGCGGGTCCACCCGTCGCGCCTGTGGATTTCGACCGACCGCGACCTGCTGCGCTCCATGCTGCAGAACCTTGTGGCCAACGCCATCCGCTATACCGACAAGGGGGCCGTGGTTGTGGGTGCCCGTCGCAAGGGCGGTCGCGCCGACATCGTGGTGGTGGATACTGGGCGCGGCATCCCCAAGGAGGCCCGCGACAAGATCTTTGGCGAGTTCGTCCGGCTTCCGGGGGCGCCTGTCGATGAACCGGCCGCAGGTCTGGGGCTGGCCATCGTGCAGCGCCTGTCGCACCTTCTGGGCCACCCACTCGGCTTCAAGTCCGAGGTGGGCCACGGCACATCCTTCTGGATATCGACGCCGCGCACCACCGCAGTCATGACGCCCGCCGATACGGTCGCCACCTCGCGCACGCCCCTGTTTGGCAAGCGGGTGCTGTGCGTGGACAACGAAACCGCCATCACCACGGCACTGGAAGCCTTGTTGAAACGCTGGGGGGCCATCCCGACGGTCGCCAACTCCGCCACCGAAGCCCTGTCACTCAAGGGTCCGTTCGACGCGGCGTTGGTCGATTTGCATCTGGGCGAGAACGAGCCGGACGGACTTGAAATCATCCGCCAGCTCAAGCGGCGCAAGGTCCGCCGCATCGCGCTTATCACCGCCGCCAACCATGAGCGGGTGGGCGCAGAAGCCGCCGAAGTCGGTGCGGTCCTGCTGCCCAAACCGGTCAAGCCAGCGGCGCTGAAAGCCTTCCTGAACGGCTAAAGGCCGCTTAACCCAGATCGATCTGCTGGGACAGGATCACAGCCTGGGTGCGGTTCTGCACGCCCAGTTTGCGGAAGACGCTGGTCAGGTGCGCCTTGATCGTAGCCTCGGTCACGCCGAGGTCATAGGCGATCTGCTTGTTCAGACGGCCCGCTTTCAGGCCCTCTAGGATGCGCAGCTGCGACGGGGTCAGGCTGGCGATCCGGCTTTGCAGATCGGCCTCCTCGCCCTCGGCCTCACCGACATCCGGTGCCCAGGTCTCGCCTTCCAGCACCTGGCTGATGGCCTCGACCATGGTGTCCAGCGCGGCCGACTTCGGGATAAAGCCCGAAGCGCCGACAGCCAGCGCACGGCGAACCGTATGCGGCTCCTCGCTGGCCGACACCACCACCACCGGAACGGCAGGATGGTTGGCGCGCACAAGGTTCAGCCCTGTCATGCCCTCAACATCGGACAGCTTCAGGTCCAGCAGCAACAAATCCACCGGCTCCGCCGACAGGGCCGCATCGGCCTCTGCAAAGCTCGAGCATTCCACCACCCCTGCCTGCGGGCGCGCCTTACGCACGGCCGAGACAAGCGCTTCACGGAACAGGGGGTGATCGTCAGCGACGACGATGCGATCCATGAACGTCCTTCCATCAAGTTGTCTGACAAGACTTGTCCGACTGTCGTGGCGACAGAATGACATGTCCCGACTTTGGTCGAGATTAGACCATTTGCTAATGTCAGAAACCACCGTCACGCGGAAAAGTGCCTTCGGGACCTGCAAAAAAAGACAGGACCGGGAGGAAAATATGGCTAACCACCGCCTTTGGGGCGGCGTGGCGTTTGCTGCGCTCCTCACCGCAACGTCTGCCTCGGCGCAGGATAACAGCGCCGCGCTCGAAGCCCGTATTGCCCAGCTAGAGGCCGAATTGGGCGAGCTAAAGGCCGCTATCCGAGAAAATCAGGCCAGCCAGCAGGTCCAGAACCAGGCCTTGGCGGATGACATCATCCGCATCCAGAACACGCCGCCGCCCGCCCCAGTTGCCGCCCGTTCGGCCAGCCCGACCAAGGGCTTTCAGGTCGGCGATCTGACGCTCAACTTCGGCGGCTTCATCAAGACCGATGCCCGCATCAGCCATTATTCCGATGGCTCGCCGCCCGCAGGCGACACCATCGGCGACTTCTACCTGCCCGGCTCCATCCCCGTGGGCGGCCAGTCCGAAGGGGCCGAAACCGATTTCAGCGCCCGCCAGTCTCGCTTCTGGCTGACGGCGGACGGCAATGTCTCCGGTCACAAGGTCGGCGCGCGTCTGGAGATGGACTTCCAGAGCCTGCCCGGCACGGGTGACCAACGAACGACCAACCCCTCTACCCCGGCCCTGCGCCGCGCCTTTGTCACCTTCGACAACTGGCTGATCGGTCAGGAATGGACGACCTTCGTCAATCTGAACACCATGCCGGAAACCGCCGACTATGTCGGTCCGGTCGAAGGCTCGCTGATCGTTCGCCAGCCACAGGTCCGCTATACCCGCGGCCCGTTCGCCATCGCCGTTGAAAACCCCGAGACCACGCTCACGCCCTTCGGCGGTGGCGCACGGATCGTCTCTGACGACAATCTGATGCCGGACATCGTGGCCCGCTATCTGGTGACCCGTCCGTGGGGCGAGTTCCAGATGTCCGGTCTGGTTCGCCAACTGCGCCACGAAAACCCCGCCGCCAATATCGACAGCTCGGTTCTGGGCTGGGGCCTGTCTGCGACGGGCAAGATCAAGGTCGGCTCTCAGGATGACATCCGCTTTGTCCTGACCGGCGGTGAGGGCATCGGGCGCTATTTGGGCCTGAACCTGTCCAACGACGCCGTGCTGGACAGCACCGGCGATCTGGAAGCCATCGGGGTCATCGGCGGCTATGTCGGCTATCGCCACGTCTGGTCGCCGGGCTGGCGCTCATCGGTCATGCTGGCGCACCAGTCGATCGACAATCCGACGTCCCTGACAGGGCTGGCCGTCACCAAGTCGGCCTCCAGCATTCGCGGGAACTTGATCTACACCCCCCTTGCGGGGCTGGATGTCGGTGCCGAACTCATGTTCGGTGAGCGAAAGCTTGAGAACAATCTGTCGGGCGACATGACCCGTCTGACCCTGTTCGCCAAATACGGCTTCTAATCTTGAACGGCCTCGATCCCACCAGAGGCCGACAAGACCCATCGGAGGAAAAATCGCGTGCACGATCCGCTTGTCTACCCAGTATCCAGTGAACTGGCCGCCCGTTCATTCATGGACGCCGCTGCCTATGAAGCGGCTCGAAAGGAGGCACGCGACAATCCCGTCGCCTATTGGACCGATGTGGCCAAGCGCCTCGACTGGATGACCTTCCCGACCCGGATCAAGGACGTGTCCTTTAACAAGGACGACTTCCGCATCAAATGGTTCGAGGACGGGGTGCTGAACGTCTCGGCCAACTGCATCGACCGCCACCTGCCCGCCCGCAGGGACGAGGTCGCCATCATCTGGGAGGGCGACGAGCCGACCGACAGCCGCCGCATCACCTATGGCGAACTACATGATCAGGTCAGCCGCCTCGCCAATGTGCTGAAATCGCAGGGCGTGAAGAAGGGCGACCGCGTCACCCTCTACATGCCGATGGTGCCCGAAGCGGCCTATGCCATGCTGGCCTGCGCCCGTATCGGGGCCATCCATGCGGTGATCTTTGGCGGCTTCTCGCCGGATAGCATCGCGGGCCGGATCGAGGACTGCGCCTCTACCTTTGTCATCACCGCCAACGAAGGCTGTCGCGGTGGCAAGAAGGTCCCGCTGAAAGCCAATGTCGATGCCGCCCTGCAAAAGGTATCGGGTGTGCAGAAGGTTCTGGTCCTTCGCCACACCGACGCCGAGGTGCCGATGGTTGAAGGCCGCGACATCGACTGGAAGTCAGCCGTTGACGCCGCCAGCCCCGATTGTCCGCCCGTGCCGATGAAGGCGGAAGACCCGCTGTTCATCCTCTATACCTCGGGTTCAACGGGCAAGCCCAAGGGCGTGCTGCACACCACGGGCGGATACCTTGTCTGGGCATCGTGGACGCACCAGCACGTGTTCGATTACCGGCCGGGCGAGGTCTATTGGTGCACCGCCGATGTGGGCTGGGTGACGGGCCACTCTTACGGCGTCTATGGTCCGCTCTCGAATGCGGCCACGACCCTGATGTTCGAGGGCGTGCCCAACTATCCGACCGTGTCGCGCTGCTGGGAAGTAATCGACAAGCACAAGGTCAATGTCTTCTACACCGCCCCCACCGCCCTTCGCGCCCTGATGAAGGAAGGCGATGCGCCGGTGAAGGCGTCGAGCCGCGCCAGCCTTCGCCTGCTGGGCACCGTCGGCGAGCCGATCAACCCCGAGGCGTGGCGCTGGTATTACGAAGTTGTAGGCGACGCTAAGCTGCCCATCGTCGACACATGGTGGCAGACCGAAACGGGCGGCATCCTGATCTCGCCTCTGCCCGGTGCGACGGACCTCAAGCCCGGCTCGGCGACCAAGCCGCTTCCCGGTGTCGAGCTGGAAATCGTCGATGCCGAAGGAAAGGTCCTAAGCGGCGCGACCGAGGGCAATCTGTGCATCACCGACTCTTGGCCCGGCCAGATGCGCACCGTCTATGGCGACCACCAGCGCTTCTTCGACACCTATTTCTCGACCTATGCGGGCAAGTATTTCACCGGCGACGGCTGCCGCCGCGACGAGGACGGCTATTACTGGATCACCGGCCGCGTCGATGATGTGATCAATGTATCGGGCCACCGTATGGGCACCGCCGAGGTCGAAAGCGCCCTCGTCTCGCATGACGACGTGGCCGAGGCCGCCGTGGTCGGCTTCCCGCACGATATCAAGGGTCAGGGCATCTATGCCTATGTGACGCTGAACGCGGGCACGGAGCCGACCGAGGAGCTTCGCAAGGCCCTCGTCGCCCATGTGCGGGGCGAGATCGGCCCCATTGCCGCGCCCGATGTCATCCAGTGGGCTCCCGGCCTGCCCAAGACCCGCTCGGGCAAGATCATGCGCCGCATCCTGCGCAAGATCGCCGAGAACGAGGTGGGCGCTCTGGGCGACACCTCCACCCTCGCCGATCCGTCCGTCGTGGACGATCTGGTCAAGAACCGCGCCGGAGCCTGACGTCCCCCGCCAGCTCCGAGACGGCAAAGCCCCGAACCAGATCGCCAGCTGGTTCGGGGCTTTTCATATTCAGCGTTCGACTTCCTTCCACTCGCCCGGCGCAAGGCCGTCCAGCGACCAGTTGCCGACGCGCCAGCGCACCAGACGCAGGCACGGCAGATCGACCGCCGCGCACATACGGCGCACTTGGCGGTTACGGCCTTCGGAAATCGT
Source organism: uncultured Brevundimonas sp. (assembly GCF_947305955.1). Taxonomy (GTDB): domain Bacteria; phylum Pseudomonadota; class Alphaproteobacteria; order Caulobacterales; family Caulobacteraceae; genus Brevundimonas. The sequence continues at coordinate 24,845 of NZ_CAMZFB010000035.1, read as the reverse complement.
CACCTTGATCCAGCAGTCCGGCACAGTCTTGCGCACGCGGATGGGCGGCACGCGCTCCCACAGTTGCGGATCGTCGATCAGCTCGACCTCGGCTGGGCGGGTCATGCCGTCTTTCAGCATCACCCCGCGACGCAGTTTCTCAAGCGCCTCTTCGGTGGCGATGCCCTCGACCTGCGCCAGATAGGTTTTCTTGGTCTTGTAGCGCGGCTCGGTAATGCGCGACTGCAACCGCCCGTCGTCGGTCAGCAGCATCAGGCCTTCGCTATCCCGATCCAGCCGCCCCGCCGGATAGACGTTCGGCACAGAGATGAATTCGGACAGGGTCCGCCGCGCGCTGCCTTCCGTTCCCTTGTCGGTAAACTGGCTCAGCACATCAAACGGCTTGTTAAACAGGATCAGGGTCATGCCGCCTTGTAGCCTTAAGGCGGGGCGGCGTCATGGCATTTACCGACCGTCAAGCGTCACTTGACACTGTGCATTTTGCACGGCACTGTTAGGACGTGGAGATAGAGAGCATCAGGCACAAGGCATTGCGCCACTTCGCCGAGACAGGTCAGGCCAAGGGTCTGCCCGCCAATGTCGTCGGTCGGTTGCGCAATATGCTGGCCTACATCGTCGCTATCGAAGCCGAGGACGAGTTGCTGATCCCGCCGAACTTCGGGGCGCACAAGCTCAAGGGCGACCGCGAAGGCACATGGGCCCTAACGGTGACGCGGAACTGGCGACTGACGTTCAAAGTGAACTCTGCCCTCATGATCGAGGACATGGATTTGGAGGATTACCACTGATGGCTATCAAGCTTCACAGCAGCTTTGCGGTGCATCCCGGTTCATGGCTGCGCGACGAATTCGTCACCCCGCGCGAGATCACCGTCACCACCCTCGCCAAGGCTCTGGGCGTCACCCGTCAGGCCGCCAGCAACCTGCTGAACGCCAATGCGGGCCTGTCCGCCGAAATGGCGATCCGGTTTGAAAAGCTGTTCGGCATCAGCGCCGACACCCTCATGCGCATGCAGGCCCGCTACGACCTGTCCCAAGCCCGCGCCCATCAGGACGACATCAAGGTCGGGGAACTGGCGGCATGAGCGTACTTGAGGCAGCCTTTATGGTTGCGATTTTGGCGCTCAGCCAAGAAGATTTCAGGGAATTCCCGCTGGTCCATTCAAATGGTATCAGTATCCATCAGGGTGAGTGGGATATTGCTCGTCATCGACAAGATGGCTCCACAATCGTCCTCAAGCGAAATGCTCTTCAACCTCACCATGTGTGGTTGCGGTATGAGTATGCTCACGCAGATTCTGTAGGAGCCCTCTCTCATATCGACCTCGTTCAGATTGATTGTTCAGGAAGTCGGACACGACTGATCCAATCAGACAGCTTCCGCCTGAACAATGCGCAGGATCACCTAGCGCGCGTGTCTGACCTAGAATGGTCAGTCCCTCTTCCCGATACGCTGTTGGAAGAAGTGGTCACCGACCTATGTTCCAAGTCTCCTTGAGACTAGTCGCTATTTCCCCCGCAACATCTCCAGCATGGCCGAGAAGTCGCGCTGGCCGTTGCCGAGGTTATTGAAGAGGGCGTAGAGCGCCTCGGCTTGGGCGGCGAGCGGGGTGGAGGCTCCGGCCTTGGCGGCGGCGTCTTGGGCCAGTTTCAGGTCCTTGAGCATCATGGCGGTGGCAAAGCCGCCTTCATAGTTGCGGTTGGACGGGGCGGTCGGCACGGGGCCGGGCCACGGATAGTAGCTGGTCACGCTCCAGCACTGGCCAGAGGATTTGGACGCAATCTCGAAGAAACGCTCGGGGTCGAGGCCCAGCTTTTCGGCAAGGGCGATGGCCTCGCAGGTGCCGATCATCGAAATGCCCAGCAGCATGTTGTTGCAGATCTTGGCCGCCTGCCCCGCGCCGTGGTCGCCCGCGCGGATGGTGATGCGGCTCATCGGCTCCAGCGCCGCCTCGACCTTTGCAAAGACAGCCTCGTCACAGCCCACCATGAAAGCCAGCGTGCCCGCATCCGCCGCCGCCGTGCCGCCCGATACGGGGGCGTCGGCAAAGACAAAGCCCGCCTCGGTCGCAAGACCCGCAACCTTGCGCGCGGTTTCCACGTCGATGGTCGAGCAATCGAGCAATAGGGCCGATTTCGGCGCGTTGGGCAGCACCTGCTCCGAATAAACCGAATGAACGTGCGGGCCGGCGGGCAGCATGGTGATGACCACCTCCGCATCCTTGACCGCCTCGGCGACCGAGGCCACCGGCGTGCAGCCAGCGGCTTCCGCACGTTTCAGGGCGTCCGCCGACAGGTCGAAGGCGCGCACCTCGTGCCCGGCCTTGGCCTGATTGGCCGCCATGCCCCCGCCCATATTGCCGAGGCCGATGAATGCGATCTTGGTCATGGTCGTCTCTTCCCTAATTTCGGCGTCGCTTGATTAAGCCAGCGGCGTCCATTGTTCGTCTTGCGGCAGAGGGGCGAACAGCGCCTCGACCATTTCGTCACTGACGCCCGCGAGGTCGGCAGGTTGCCAGTTGGGGGCGTTGTCCTTGTCGATGATGACGGCGCGGACGCCCTCCTGGAAATCGTGCGTGGAGACGACGCGGCCTCCCAGCGCATATTCCATCGCCATATTGTCAGCGAAGGTCGCCATTTTGGCTCCCTCGCGGATCTGGCGAAGGGATACCTTCAGCGACTGCGGCGACTTGGTCTTCAGGGTCGCCAGCTGTTTCAGCGCCCATTCCGAACCGTCGGCCTCCAGCGCGGCGAAGATTTCCTCGACCGTGTCAAAGGCGAACAGGCGGTCTATGGCCTCACGATAGGCGGCCAGCGGAGCCTCACCCGCATTGCCCGATACACGGTCGGCCACGGCCTTGGGGTCGGACGGATTGGCCAGCAGGTCGGCCTTCAGCGCCTCGACAACATCCGACGCCACATAGTGGGTATGGATGCCCAGCGCGACCGTATCCGCCGCCTTCAGACGCGCCCCTGTCAGTGCCAGCCACACGCCCGTCTGGCCCGGCAGACGCGGCAGGAACCAGCCACCGCCCACATCGGGGAACAGGCCGATGCCCGTTTCCGGCATGGCATAGGTGGTGCGCTCGGTCGCCACGCGCACGTCAGCAGGCTCGGAAATGCCCACGCCGCCGCCCATGACGATGCCGTCCACGATGGCCGTGATCGGCTTGGGATATTCGAACATCAGATGGTTCAACTGATATTCGGTATGGAAGAAGGCCTTGGCTTCCGATGCATCGCCCGCGCCGCTTTCGGCGATCATGCGGATGTCGCCACCGGCACAAAAGCCGCGCTCGCCCGCATGGTCGATCAGGATCGAGGCCACCCTGTCATCCGATTTCCACGCGACCAGAGCCTCGATCATCGCCTCGCACATGGCGCGGTTCAGGGCGTGGATCGCCTTGGGCCGGTTTAGCGTGATGCGGCCAACGCTGCCTTCGATACGGGTAATGACTTCGGCTTCGCTCATTTGGACAACTCTCGTGACACGATCACGCGCATGATCTCGTTCGTGCCTTCAAGGATACGATGGACGCGCAGGTCACGCACGATGCGCTCCAGCGGATAGTCCTTCAGATAGCCGTATCCGCCGTGCAGTTGCAGGGCATCGTCGGCAATCTGGAAACCGGCATCGGTGGCAAAGCGCTTGGCCATGGCGCACCATTTGGTCTTTTCAGGATGGCCCGTATCGATGGCCCATGCGCCGCGACGCACCATCAGGCGGGCGGCATCCAGATCGGTCGCCATGTCGGCCAGCTTGAACTGGGTGTTCTGGAAACTGCCGATCGGCTTTCCGAACTGTTTGCGGCTCTCGACGTATTCCTGCGCGGTTTCCAGAGCGAGACGCGCCCCGCCCAGCGAGCAGGCGGCGATGTTCAGACGACCACCGTCCAGACCCGCCATGGCGTATTTGAAGCCGTCGCCCTCGCTGCCAATCAGGTTGGCGACCGGCACGCGGCAGTCGTCAAAGCTGACCACCGCCGTCGGCTGGGCGTTCCAGCCCATCTTCTTTTCATTGGCACCGAAGGACAGGCCCGCCGTGCCGTTCTCGACAACGATAGCCGAGATGCCTTTCGCGCCCTCTTCACCGGTACGCACCATGACGACATAGATGTCGGATGCGCCCGCGCCTGAAATAAACGCCTTGGAGCCGTTCAGCACATAGTGGTCGCCGTCACGCACGGCAGTCGTGCGAAGGGCCGCCGCGTCCGAGCCGGAACCCGGCTCGGTCAGGCAATAGCTGGCGATCCTGTCCATCGTCACCAGAGACGGGACGAAGCGTTCGCGCAGCTCGGGCGAGCCGAACCTGTCGATCATCCACGAGGCCATGTTGTGGATCGAGATGAAGGCCGCCGTCGCCACATCGCCGCGCGACAGCTCTTCAAAGATCACCGCCGCCTCGACACGGCCAAGGCCCATGCCGCCGTGCTCCTCGCCGACATAGATGCCGGCAAAGCCCATTTCTGCGGCCTGTTTCAACACGTCGCGGGGGAAGTGTTTCTCTTCGTCCCACTGGGCCGAGTTCGGCATCAGTTCGGCTTCGGCAAAGGCGCGGGCCGCTTCCTCGATGGCCCGCTGGTCTTCGGTCAGTTGGAAGTCCATTGCCGCCCGCCTTACTTCATGGTCGGGATGACGAAGGACGAATCCGTGTGCTCCAGTTCGCTGTCAGGCCAACGGGCGGTGACGGTCTTGGTCTTGGTCCAGAAGCGGACGCCTTCCATGCCGTGCTGGTTGATGTCACCGAAGGCAGAGCGCTTCCAGCCACCAAAGGTGTGATAGGCCACCGGCACCGGAATCGGCACATTGATGCCGACCATGCCGACGTTCACGCGGGCGGCAAAGTCACGCGCGGCGCGACCGTTCTGGGTGAAGATAGCGACGCCGTTGCCGTACTGGTGCTTCGACGGCAGGGCCAGCGCTTCTTCGAAGCTGGCGGCGCGTACGATCTGCAGCACGGGGCCGAAGATCTCTTCCTTATAGGCGGACATGTCCGGCGTGACGTGGTCGAACAGCGACGGGCCGATGAAGAAGCCCTTCTCGTGCCCCTGAAGGCTGAACTCGCGGCCATCGACGACCAGCTCGGCACCTTCCTCGACGCCCTTATTGATCCAGCCCAGCACACGCTCCTTGTGCGCTTGGGTGACAACCGGACCATAGTGGGCGTCCGCATCGGTGGAGACGCCGACGCGCAGGTTCGGGATTTCAGCGACCAGACGCTCGCGCAGTTCGTCGGCGGTCTTCTGGCCGACCGGAACCACGACCGGCAGCGCCATGCAGCGCTCGCCCGCCGAGCCATAGGCCGCACCCGTCAGGTCCTTGATCACCTGATCCATGTCGGCATCCGGCAGGACGATGCCGTGGTTCTTGGCGCCGCCCATGGCCTGAACGCGCTTATGGTTCTGGGCCCCCTTCTGATAGACATAGTGCGCGATGTCCGAGGAGCCGACGAAGCTGACAGCGTGGACCAGCGGGTGCTCCAGAATGGCGTCCACCGCCACCTTGTCACCGTGGATCACGTTCAGCACGCCTTCCGGCGCACCCGCTTCCATCATCAGTTCGGCCAAACGCACCGGCACGGACGGATCGCGTTCCGACGGCTTCAGCACGAAGGTGTTGCCACAGGCGATGGCCACGCCGAACATCCACATCGGGATCATGGCCGGGAAGTTGAACGGGGTGATGCCCGCCACCACGCCCAGCGGCTGGCGCATGGAATAGACGTCGATGCCCGGCCCCGCGCCAAAGGTGTATTCACCCTTCTGGGCGTGCGGGATGCCACAGGCGAACTCGATCACTTCCAGACCGCGCTGGATGTCGCCCTTGGAGTCGGCAATGACCTTGCCGTGTTCCTTGGACAGCAGGGCGGCCAGTTCGTCGATATTGGCCTCGACCAGACGTTTGAACTCGAACATCACGCGGGCGCGGCGCTGGGGGTTTGTGGTGGACCACGTCTCGAAAGCGTTCTGGGCGGCCTGAACGGCGCGGTCCACTTCGGACACGGTGGCCAGTTGAACGCGGGCCTGAACCTCGCCGGTGTTCGGATCGAACACATCGCCATAACGGCCTGATGCGCCCGTAAAGGATTGGCCGCTGATGAAGTGGTTGATGTCGCGCATGGCGTCTCGCCCTTCCTTGATGTTTCCCGAGGTGACCGAATTGTCCGGTTCGTTGACGACAGTCCTATCAATCAAGCGACGCTTGCGATAATGCAAAAACGCAATACGGATGCTGCACAAACGCAAGGCTGGCCGATGTTCGACTGGGACGACGCACGGGTGTTCGCAGAGGCCGCACGGTCAGGCGCGCTGGGCCGCGCCAGTACCAAGCTGGGCATGGACGCCGCCACCGTCGGGCGGCGCGTGGCGCGACTGGAAACCGCGTTGAAGGCCACGCTGGTGGTGCGCGACCGCTCGGGCCTGCGGCTGACGGCGGCGGGATCGCAGTTCCTGAAATCCATCGAAATGGCTGAACGCGCCCTGTCGGACGGGGAACAGGCCCTGCGGCCCGACACCCTCGGCGGCACGGTCCGCATCTCGGCTTCGGAAGGTTTCGGGACCGCCATTCTGGCCCCTGCCCTGCCGGACCTTCTGAAGGAAGGGCGGGGGTTAAGGATCGAACTGGCCGCCAACTCGGGCTTCCTGTCGCCCACGCGGCGCGAGGTCGATCTGGCCATCACCCTCAGCCAGCCCGAGGCCAGCCGCCTCGTGTCCGAACCGCTGACCGACTATCAGCTCGCCCTCTATGCCGCGCCGTCATACCTCAAGGCACACGGCACGCCCGCGGCCATCGACGACCTTAACCGTCACATCATCACCGGCTATGTCGAGGACCTGATCTATGCGCCCGAGCTGAACTATCTGGACGAAATCTCCAGTGGCCTTCACGCCCAGCTGGCCTCGTCCTCCATCCGTGCCCAGCAGGAGATCGTCGCCTCTGGCGGGGCCATCGGTGTCCTGCCCTGTTTCATGTCGGGTGGCCTGACGCGCATCCTGCCCGGGGTGGTGCTGCAACGCCGCTTCTGGCTCAGCATCCACCGCGACCTTGCCGACACCGCCCGCATCCGCACCGTCACCCGCTGGATCAGAGCCTTATGTGAGGACCAACACTACAGGCTGAACCCCATATAGAAAATGCACCGGATATCTCCGGTGCATTCTCAACTAGTTATCCGGCTTGAGACTGGTAAGCGGGAAATAGCCGGTTTTAAGTTCGTTTCGTTCATCGAACCATTGGCAGTGAGCGCCACCTTCGTCGGTCCATTCGATCGTCATTAGAGGGCCGCCAGATTTCAGACGAACTGTAGCACCAGCTTGCATTCACGTATTCCCTTATTGTTAAGCTTCTATATTTGATTGCTAAACAAAAAATAACAAGGATACCCAGATTAAATTGGCGCGCCGGGCGGTACGGCCTGTGCCGACTTCAGCACGGTCCATCCCGAGACTTCGCCCGTCAGGACGCTGGCCAGATGGCTGGCGTGGGCGGTTTCGAGACGGTCCCCTCGCACGCGCTTCAGGGCCTCGCCATATTTGCGTCCGGCCTCCAGAACGGCGGCCTTGGTCGTGGCGGTCAGGGCATCGCTTTCGGCCAGATTGGCCAGATAGGACGCATAGCGGCTGCGGACCACGCGGCGCAGTTCGGCTTGGCGAGGGGAGACCGTGCCGCTGAGCAGCTCGGCCTGAATACGGTCCAGCACTTCGGTCAGAGACAGCTGCGACGGATCGCGGCGGTTCTGCTCGACCAACTGGTTCAGCCGTTCGGGGGCCAACAGCGTCTCGAACACTGTCTCGGCCACGGCACCCGCCGCCGAGGTCGGATCGAACACACCGCCGACATAGCCGTCGAACAGCTCGATTTCGAACTGGCGATCCGAGCTGCCGGACTGCTGGGCCGACAGCAGGTCCAGCAGGTCGTCGCGCAGGTCCAGTTCGCCCGGCTTCAGCACCGTCATCAGGGCTTCCAGCGCAGCACGCTGTTTTGCAGCATCCACCGGCAAGGCCCGTTCAAAGCCGTCGCCCTTGACTGCATAGCTGTAGTTCAGACCGGCAATCTGGCGAGCCACGGCGGTCGTCTGATAGCGATGATAAAGGTAGATCGGCACGATCACGCGGCGCAGGTCCGCCACCGGCGCGCCATCGGGGATATTGTTCAGGCCAAAGCGCGACAAGGCGATACGGCGCACCTCCAGCACATTGGCCAGTTCGGCCACGGCATCGGTGCCATTGTCCCACATGGCCGAGGCCGGTTGCAGCGAGCCGAGCGGACGGGTGTCGCCGTCCGCCACAAAGACATAGCCCTTGGCCAGCGCGTCAGCGACCAAGGCCTCACGGCGGGCCTTCTGGTCCTGACCGCTTGAGCCGCCATAGAGCCAGTCGACGATGAAGTCGTCCCATGCGCCAACGCCCGTCGTATAGGCGTTGGAGGCATCCAGTTGGCCATCACGGGCGATGATCCACGGGGCCGGATAGTCCATCACCGAGGCGCGGTCGGCAAAGGTCGAGGCGGCGAAATTGTGCGAGAAGCCCAGCGCATGTCCGATCTCGTGCGCCGAGAGGTGACGCAGGCGGTGATAGGCCAGACGGTCCGGATCATCGACCGCACCCGTTCCCGAACGATCCACACCGAACAGGCCCTCGAAGATCATCTTGTCCTGACGGTCACGAAGCGAGCCGAGCTGCACCACACCACGGATGATCTCGCCCGTGCGCGGATCATTCACACTGGTTCCGGTGGACCAGCCGCGCGTCTCGCGGTGGACCCATGAGATGATATTGTAGCGGGCATCCATCGGATGGACGCCTTCAGGCAGGACCTCGACACGGAAGGCGTCGATATAGCCCGCCTTGTCAAAGGCGCTGGCCCACCAGTTGCCGCCCTCGATCAGGGCCTGACGGATGGCGGGCGGAGCGGCGCGGTCAACGTAGAAGACGATCGGCTTCTTCACGGTCGAGCGGGCCGCCGTCGGGTCGGTCTTTTCCAGCCGGAAGCGACGGGCCAGTCGGCTGACCACCGGCGTGTCCAGATCGGTAGCGTAGTCGGTCACCAGCTGCTGGACCGAGGTGCCGGCGCGCGGGTCATGCGGTACCGTCTCAAAACCCTCGTCCGGCAGACGGATGAAACTGTGACGCACGGCAAAAGTCAGGGAGCGGCCATCGGGTGCGACGCGGTTCAGCGTCTGGCCCGGCTCGTCCGAGGTAAAGGTCTGGACCGTCTGGAACTCGACATTGTCGGGGAAGACCAGCGTCTCGCCCGCTTCCAGATAGGACAGGTTGGAGGCCAGCTTATAGTTGCCCTGACGGGCCGATTTCAGGCGCGCGGCGATGTTGACGGCGTCGCGTTCCAGAAAGCTGGTCAGGTCCACACTGACGCTGCCGTCGGCATGGCGTTCAAGCACTTCCCCCGACCAGATGATGGAGGTCGCAAAGCTGGCGGCCACGGCTTCCTGCTCGTCGGCACTGGCCCCTTCGGCGCGATAGCGGTTGTTTTCAAAGCGGGCATAGATGCGGTTGCCAACGACGTTGAAGGCGACGATCTGCGCACGACCCAGCCCCGAGCGGTCCAGTCCCACACCGTCCACGCCAATGCCTGCGGACAGACCCGGCTGATAGAGGTAGCGACCGACAACACCCTTGTCGTCCGGTGCGCCAAAACGGGCGGTGACCTTGCCGCGCTGGGCATCGGTCCGCACCCCGAACAGACCCTCGCTCATGGCGGCGGGTGTCGTGGCCGCAGCCGGAGCTTGCGCCATCGAAACGTCCGGCAACGCCGCCACCATGACAAGGGCCGCGGCCCCCGACATCAAAAATGCCCGCAACATAAAAATCCCCTTCCACCGGCCCGATGATCCCCTCGATCACGGACGCGGATGTGGTCCCAAAAGAAAAGGCCCGGCGCAAGACCGGGCCTCGTTATTGTCGCTTAACGAACGCCCCGCGCCGAGGCATCCGGACGGCGGGTGTCCGCCGCACCATAGAAGCGGTCGCCCTCGACCATGATCGACTGGGTCGAGCCCATGGTCATGGACGGGCGGGTCTGATGGCCGCGCTCGCGCAGCATACGCTCGATCTCCGGCGAGAAGCCGCCTTCCAGTTCCAGTGGTGAACCGCCCCAGCCCTGGTTGATGCGCGGGCGCATGGCGGCCTCGGCCACGTTCAGCTTGTGGTCGATGACGTTGGAAATCAGCTGCACCATGGTGGCGATGATATAGCCACCGCCCGGCGTGCCGGTGACCAGCCACGGCTTGTCATCCTTGAACACGATCATCGGGGTGATGGTCGAGCCCAGACGCTTGCCCGGAGCCGGAGAGTTCGGCTCGCCCTCGGTGCCCCACGAGAAGTTGTCGACGTGGTTGTTCAGCAAGATGCCCGTGCCCACCGGCGCGACGTGCGCGCCATAGGAGTTGGACAGGGTGTAGGTGTTGGAAACGGCATTGCCGTACTTGTCCGCGACCGAGAAATGGGTCGTGTCCTTGCTCTCGTACGGATAGGGGTTGCCGTCCGGCAGGTTCGAGCCATCCAGCGCACGATCCATGGAGATCAGGCCGACGCGCTCGGCGGCAAATTCCTTGCTGGCCAAGCCGCGCGCGGGGGTCTGCCAGTGCGGATCGCCGCCAACCAGACGACGGTCATGGCTGGTGATCTTCATCGCTTCGGAGATCAGGTGCAGGCTGTCGACACTGCCCCAGCCCATGCTGGCGAGGTCGAAATGCTCCAGCATGTTCAGGGCCTGCGCCACGCTGACGCCCGAGGCCGTCGGCGGCATGAAGGAGATCTTGTGGCCACGGTACGAGCCCCAGATCGGCTCCGAGACAATGGCGCGATAGCTGGCCATGTCTTCCATGGTGATCAGGCCGCCGCGCGCCTGGATGCCATCGACGATCTGGCGGGCCAGTTCGCCCTTGTAGAACTCGTCCGCGCCACCTTCGGCCAGCTTCCGCAGGCTCTCGGCCAGAAGCGGCTGTTTGAAGACTTCGCCCGCCTGATAGGGGGTACCGTCCGGCTTCAGATAGGCTTCGGCCGCGCCCGGATCGAGGGCGAGGAAGCGGGCGCGACCGCCGGTGGCGTCAGCCTCGCCGTCCGTCAGGACATAGCCCTCTTCCGCCAGCTTGATCGCCGGAGCGACCAGTTCGGCCCAAGGCAGCGATCCGAAACGCTGGTGCGCTTCCCAGAAGCCCATGACCGTGCCCGGCACCGCCACATTTCGCATACCCGAGGGCTGCGAGCGGTCAAACTTGCCATCCGCACCCAGCAGGGTCTGCGGGGTCAGGGCCGACGGAGCCATGCCGTAATAGTTGATGGCGATATCGGCGGCGGGCCGGTCCGCCGTCGCGGCCATGTGGACCACCATATAGCCCGAGCCGCCGATGTTGCCCGCACGCGGCAGGGTCACCGCCTCGGCAAAGCCCACGGCCAGCGCGGCGTCCACGGCATTGCCGCCCTTTGCCAGAATCTCGACGCCCACGCGGGTCGCCAGATCGGACTGGGACACCACCATGCCGTCGCGGCCGATAACCGGATTGTGGATCTGGCCATAGTTGACGATGTCACCGCCACTGCCAGCTCCCGGGTGGACAGCGGCCTGCTGCGCCACGGCGGGCGTGAACCCGATCAATGCAGCGACCGAGGCTGCAGCCCACAAATTCATACGTCGGATCGACATGGCCATCCCCTCTAGATTCCCCGTCCTAGACGCCTCGATTGACGCCGGACCCACAAAAAACCGTCACTATTCAGCAACGCTCTGACACATTTTCAACCGCCTTCTGGGCGATACAATTCTAAAAACACCCTTCAAACAAGTATTTTTTGGATAACGACGTCGCGTATTGGCGTTATTCGAGCAATATCACGCCGCAATTGAGTTGCCAGAGGTCAAGTCTGCTGCAACAAGTTGTCGGTAGCTCGACCATGGGGTGATCCGTCATCGGACGACTGCCCTGCGGCCGTGCTCCATTCCACAGCCGGGGGCTGCCCATCAGGTCGGGAATGGTGTCACAAGAGGGGAATATATATGTCTAATCGCATCGCACGCCGGAACTTCCGCGCTGCCATGCTGGCATCCAGCGCACTGCTTGGCGCTGCTGTCGCAACCAACGCCTTCGCTCAGGATGCTTCGGAAGAGCCTGTCGCCGTTGACGAGATCGTCGTCGTCGGCTCGCAGATTCGCGGTGCAAAGGTTACTGCCGCCCTGCCGGTTACCGTCGTCAGCGAAGACGACATCATCGCTGCCGCTCCGGCATCGGGTGACGACCTGTTCCGCTCGATCCCGCAAATGGGCGACGTGACCTTCAACTCGTCCTACCTGCCGGCGACCTCGAACTCGGCCCGTGGCGACACCGGCTCGGTCAACCTGCGCAGCCTCGGCATCGGCAACACCCTGGTGCTGCTGAACGGCCGCCGCGTTGTCGGTCACCCGACCTCGCAGGCCAACGAGCACCTCGTTCCGGTTCTGACCTACAACACCAACGCCATTCCGGTGTCGGGCCTCAAGCGCATGGAAGTGCTGCGTGACGGTGCCGCCGCCATCTACGGCGCTGACGCCGTGGCCGGTGTGGTCAACACCGTTCTGCGCGACGACATGAACGACTGGACCGTTTCGGCCCAGTACGGCGGTGCCGAGGGCACCGGCATGCGCGAACTGAACTTCTCGCTGTACGGCGGTCAGGACATCCAGGAAGGCCGCGGTAACATCTCGCTGTTCTTCAACTACGACCACCGCGACGAGCTGAAGACCACCGACCAAGACTACACCGCCTCGAACGACCTGCGCGGCCTGTTCGCCGGCACCGGTTTCGAGAACAGCTCGGCCCTGAACGGCACCTCGAACTTGACCCCGTGGGGTCGCTTCACCGTTCGCGGCACCGGCACCATCGGCGCGACCAACCTGACGGCCTTCACCGTCCTGCCGGGCACCCGTTCGGAATGCCGCGTCCAGATCGGCAACGGCCTGTGCGTATCCAACACGGCCAACCTGCCGGGTGACCTGAACGCCGACAACCCCGCCATGGGGCTGACGGTCATGCCGGAAGTCGACCGTTACAACCTGTTCCTGACCGGCCGTTACCAGATCAACGACTCGGTCGAGTTCTTCGGTGAACTGGGCGGCTACTATGCCAAGTCGCAAGCGTGGCAAGAGCCGATCAACACCGCTTCGGGCGTGAACTTCATCATCCCGGGCTCGAACTACTACAACCCGTTCGACAACAACCCAGACATCACCCTGACCGGCTACCGCTTCACGGACATGGGCCCGATCAGCGTGGCCGTGACCAACAAGCAGTTCCGCATCCTGGGTGGTCTGCGCGGTGAATGGCGCGGCTGGAACTGGGAATCGGCCCTGCTGTGGTCGGAAGCCAGCGCCCGCGACGTCTCGGACAACATCTCGGCCACCAAGCTGCAAGAGTGGGCCGCCAAGAACACGCCGGACGCCTATAATTTCTTCAACGGCGGCAACCTGTCGAACCCGCGCGTCGGTGACAGCACCCTGTCGAACCAAGCTGCCCTCGACGGCATCCGCGTCGACATGGTCCGACGCACCAAGACCGAACTCGGCCTGTGGGACTTCAAGGTCTCGCGTCCGGACATCTACCAACTGCCGGCCGGTCCGGTCGGTCTGGCTGCCGGTATCGAACTGCGTACCGAAAGCCAACTGGACGATCGTGACAGCCGCATCGACGGCACCATCCAGTACACCAACCTGCTGGGTGCCGTTTCGTCGGACCTGATCAACTCGTCGGAGAACCCCGACACCTACGGCGAGCGTGACGTCTTCTCGGCCTATGTTGAAGTCGCCGCTCCGATCGTGTCGCCGGACATGGGCGTGCCACTGATCCACAACCTTGAAGTTCAGGTCGCTGGCCGCTTCGAGGAATATTCGGACTTCGGTTCGGTCGCCAAGCCCAAGTTCGCTGCGGCATGGGACATCGTTGACGGCTTCCGCATCCGCGGTTCGTGGGCTCAGGGCTTCCGCGCCCCGAACCTGGAACAGATCAACGCCACGGTGATCACCCGTTCGAACTCCTCGAACGACTACATCTACTGTGAAGCCCTGATCCGCCGTGGCGCTCTGACCAGCATGAACCAGTGCGGTGCTTCCGCTCCGGTTTCGAACACCTGGTCGGACTACGCCAACTTCTCGCAAAGCCACGTCCGCAAGTCGACGCCGGAACGCCGCTCGGGTAACCCGGAGCTGCAACCGGAAGAGTCCGAAACCCTGTCGCTGGGCGTGGTCATCCAACCGCGCTTCATTCCGGCAGAATTGGGCGACTTCACCGTCACCGCCGACTGGTGGCAGGTCGAGCAAACCGGCATGGTCGGTCTGTTCCGTGGTCAGAACGCTCTGACCCTCGACTACCTGCTGCGCAAGAACGGCTCGTCCAACCCGAACGTTGTCCGTGCCGAAGTGACCGCCGCCGACCGCGCCATCTTCGCTGGCACCGGTCTGGAAGCTGCCGGTGAGGTCCTCTACGTCACCGACGCCTACACCAACCAACAGCCGCAAACGGTTGAAGGTCTGGACCTGGGCGTAATGTGGAAGCTGCGCACCGACCGCTTCGGTGATTTCAGCGCCAACCTGAACGTCTCGCACCTGCTGAAGTACTATCTGGAAATGTCGCCTGCGACCCAGATGCTGGCTGATGCCAAGGCTTCGGGCGAAATCGCTCCGAACATCGCCATCTCGGGCTCGATGGGCGACATGATCGCTGACTTCGGCCGTCCGGAATGGAAGTGGTCGTTGTCGACGACCTGGCGCAAGGACGCCTGGACCGTGGGCGCGTTCACCCAGTACATCTCGGACCTGTATGACGACAGCCTGACCAACTCGGCTGGCGACTACTGGACCGTTGACTCGACCATCACCGCCAACCTCTATGCCGAATACGCTTTCGGCGAGAGCCAACTGGGCGGCGGCGCGCTGGCCAACTCGTCGGTCCGCGTCGGTGTGCGTAACATCACCGACAAGGATCCGCCGCTGTCGAGCGGTGGCTATGTCGGTACCGTGTACCAACCGTACGCGCGTTACTGGTACGCCAGCTTCCGCAAGACCTTCTAATCGGTCTTGAGACCTTCGGGGCGGGAGGCGATCATCGCCTCCCGCCCTTTCTCTATGTGTATCCCAACAGAGTTTCGGAGCAGACAATGAGCCAAGCCTCGCGTCGCCAGACCTCGCTCAAGGCCCTTGCCGCCGCCGCATTCGGCACCGCCCTGATGGTGGCTGCCCCTGCCCTCGCCGGCCCGCTGTCGGCCGATCATCAGTCCCAGATCCTCGGCACCGTCGAAGCCAACACCGCCGCGCTGGATCACGCGGCCATGGAAATCTGGAAATTCGCCGAGCTGGGCTATCAGGAGCACCAGTCGTCGGCCCTGCTGGCCCAGCAGCTGCGTGAAGCCGGCTTCTCGGTCGAGACCGGCATCGCCAACGAGCCGACCTCCTTCCTCGCCACCTTCAAGAACGGCGACGGCCCCGTCATCGCGGTTCTGGCCGAATACGACGCCCTGCCGGGCCTGTCGCAGACCCACAGTCCGGTTCAGGAAAGCGCCGGTGGCGTGGCCGGTCACGGCTGTGGCCACAACCTGTTCGGTGCCGCATCGGTCCACTCCGCCATCGCCGTCAAGGCGTGGATGGAAGCCAACAACATCAAGGGTGAGCTGCGCGTCTATGGCACGCCCGCCGAAGAAGGCGGTTCGGGCAAGGTCTATATGGTCCGCGACGGCCTGTTCGATGACGTTGACGTCAGCGTCCACTGGCACCCTGGCAATGTGAACTCGGCCCGTCAGGGCAACTCCATGGCCAATGTCTCGGGCAAGTTCCGCTTCTATGGCACCGCCGCCCACGCGGCAGCGGCACCGGACAAGGGCCGCTCGGCTCTGGACGGCATCGAGGCCATGAACGCCATGGTCAACCTGATGCGCGAGCACATTCCGGACCGCACCCGCATCCACTATGCCATCACCGACGGCGGCAAGGCTCCGAACGTGGTGCCGGCCTATGCGGAAGCCTATTACTACGTTCGCCACAACGATCCGGAGATCGTCCGTGACGTGCTGGAACGCGTGAAGCTGGCCGCAGAGGGCGCAGCCCTCGGCACCGGCACCCGCGTCGAGTTCGAGGCGATCGGCGGCGTCTATTCCATGCTGCACAACGAAACCCTGATGCACGTCATGGACCGCAACCTGCGCAGCGTCGGCGGCATCACCTGGACCGAAGAGGAAAAGGCCCTCGCCCGCGAAATCCAGAAGACCCTGACCACCCAGGAAGATCTGGACAGCGTTGGACGCATCGAGGAAGCCACCATCGGCGGCGACTTTGGCGGTTCGACCGATGTGTCGGACGTGTCGTGGGTGACGCCGACGGTCGGCCTGTCCACCGCCACCTTCGTCCCCGGCTCGGCAGGTCACAGCTGGCAGAACGTTGTGGCCGCCGGCTCGACCATCGGTCTGAAGGGTGCCCATCTGGCCACCAAGACGCTGGCCCTGACCACGGCCGAACTGTTCCAGTCGCCGGAAGTCATCGCCGAGGCCACGGCCGAGTTCGAACGCCGTCGCGGCCCGAACTTCCAGTACCGCGCCCTGCTGGGCGACCGTACGCCGGCCCTGAACTATCGCGACTGACAGATCAGGCTGACGGCCAAAAAGAAGGGGCGGCACCCACGAAGGTGCCGCCCCTTTTTCTATGCCACCAAGGCTCGATCAAGCCGTCGGGCGTGGCTCCGGATCGGAAACCGGAACGCCCGTGGACGGTACGGCTTCCACAGTCACCTCTTCCTCGTCGGTCAGCGGTACCGACGAGGACGGGCCGGTGATCGGCTCGCCCACGTCCTCGCGGTTCGGCGGGGTGCCGTCCTTGAGCAGGGCCGCGATCTCGTCACCCGACAGGGTCTCGTATTCCAGCAGTGCCTGGGCCAGTGCCTCGTGATCCTTGGCCTTTTCGGTCAGGATACGGCGGGCCTCGTCCCAGCCGCCGTTGACCAGCGCACGAACTTCCTCGTCGATGATCTGGGCGGTCTTTTCAGAGATGTTCTGGGTGCGCGACACCGAATGACCGAGGAAGACCTCTTCCTGGTTCTCACCGTAAGCAACAGTGCCCAGCTTTTCGGAATAGCCCCAGCGGGTGACCATGGCGCGGGCCATCTTCGTCGCCTGTTCGATGTCCGACGACGCGCCCGAGGTGATGTTTTCCTTGCCGAAAATCAGCTCTTCAGCCACGCGGCCACCGGCGAGGATGGCGATACGGTCCACCATCTGCTGATAGCTCATGGAATAGCGGTCACCTTCCGGCAGCTGCATCACCATGCCCAGTGCGCGGCCTCGCGGGACGATGGTGGCCTTGTGCACCGGATCGGTCTTCTTGACGTTGAGGGCGACGATGGCGTGACCGGCCTCGTGATAGGCGGTCAGGCGCTTTTCTTCCTCGCTCATGGCCATGGACTTGCGTTCCGAGCCCATCATGACCTTGTCCTTGGCGTCCTCGAAGTCGCGCTGGGTGACCATCTTGCGGTCCTTGCGCGCAGCCATCAGGGCCGCTTCGTTGACGAGGTTGGCAAGGTCCGCACCCGAGAAGCCCGGCGTACCGCGCGCGATCGTTTTCACGTTCACGTCGGCGGCCAGCGGCACATCCTTCATGTGGACGCGCAGGATGTGTTCGCGGCCGGTAACGTCCGGGTTCGGCACAGTGACCTGACGGTCGAAACGACCGGGGCGCAGCAGGGCCGGATCCAGCACGTCCGGACGGTTGGTCGCGGCGATCAGGATGATGTTTTCGGACGCTTCAAAGCCGTCCATCTCGACCAGAAGCTGGTTCAGCGTCTGTTCGCGCTCGTCGTTACCACCGCCCAGACCTGCGCCACGGTGACGGCCCACGGCGTCGATTTCGTCGATGAAGATGATGCACGGCGCGTTCTTCTTGGCCTGTTCGAACATGTCGCGGACGCGCGAGGCACCCACACCGACGAACATTTCCACGAAGTCCGAACCCGAGATCGAGAAGAAGGGCACGCCCGCCTCACCGGCCACGGCGCGGGCCAGCAGGGTCTTACCCGTCCCCGGAGGGCCGACCAGCAGAGCGCCCTTGGGGATCTTGCCGCCCAGACGCTGAAACTTCGACGGGTCCTTCAGGAAGTCCACGACCTCTTGAAGTTCTTCCTTGGCCTCGTCCACGCCTGCGACATCGGCAAAGGTCTTGCGGCCCTTGTGCTCGGTCAGCAGCTTGGCCTTGGACTTGCCAAAGCCCATCGCGCCCTTGGAGCCGCCCTGCATGCGGTTCATAATGAACAGCCAGAAGCCGATAATCAGCACCACCGGCAGCAGCAGACCGATCAGGCCCGACCACCACGGCTGGCGGGTCGATTTGACGTCAACGGCGATGCCCGCCGTGTGCATCTTCTCGACCAGTGCCTCGTTCGGCACCGGGACCGTCGCGGTGAATTTGCTGTCGTTCTTATAGACGCCGTTCACGCTGTCGCCGCGCACGGTGACCGACTTGATCTCCTGCGCGTTAATCGCGGTCATAAGCTGGGTGTAGTTGATTTGCGTCGGGCGACCCGCCGCGTTCGGCGCGCCCGCCTTGGTGGCCAGTCCGCCGCCCGTAGTCATGGTGGAGTACACCACGGCCACCATCAACAAGATGCCGGCGCCGATGGCAATATTTCGCAGGTTCATGCGGTCCTCGGTTCCCCGACATGCCGGAATGGCAATGCCGGACACAGTCATTCAACGTGAAAATAGGGCAGTCGATCCGGTTTCGCCATGCCACAGGTCAAACAGTGCACCTTCCTGCGGCGTTTCGTCCGCAAGACACAGGGCCGTCGCGCGATAGCGACGCCCGCACAGGCCCCGAAGTTCCACCCTGTCATTAGCCAAAACATAGTGATCTGTCAGCGGCTTATGCAGCACAGGCCAGCTCAGACGCGCCGCTGGCGGCATGGCCGACAGGGATTTTCGGTCATCATCGGACAGTTTCGAGAGATTTCCCGCCCCGGCCAGAATTTCCCAGCCATCCTCACGCGCGGTGACCTCAAAACGGTTGTCCCAGACCATGGAGTGGCCGTTTTCCAAGACGGTAGCGCCCAGCCGCGCGCGCTTCTGCTCACCCGCTTCCCTGAACATCAGCACGCGCCCGCCGGTCATTTCGATGCGGGTGCCGGACAGGATCATGGTGCGATCCTCACCATCCCCCAGCGCCGCCATCAGCGTGCCGAGGCGGTCCGAGCGCGGCGGCACATCATGGCCCGACGCACACAACAGGGCGACCGAGACGCCATGGGCCGAGGCCGCGAGTTCTCCCCTGTCGAAATGGAAAACGCCCGCGTCGGCGCGCTCGCCGGGATCGGCAAACACCACGCTCTTCTGAAGCGTCGGCGGGGCGATCTTGCCTGCGATCTGCTGGCGGGCGCGCACGCGGGCATAGCGGCTGTCTTGATTGGCGGGATCATCGATCCAGTCCTGCCCCTGCGCCGTCAGCCAATCGCGCAAAACTTGGCGGCGCTCATTCAGCAAGGGGCGGAACAGGGTGACACCCCTGCCCTGCGGCCAGACCGGGGATGGCGACATCGGACGCAACCGCCCCACCGACGTGCCCTGCGCCCGCATCAGTTCGTTTTCGGCCACATCATCGGCGGTGTGACCCAGCATCAGGATGGAGGCCCCCGCCTGTCGCGCGGCCTCGGCCAACAAGGCATGACGGGCCATACGGGCGCGTTCCTGAATGGCGGTGCCGCCCGATGCATTTTCCCACGCCAGACCCTGCCAGTCCGCGCCCGCATCGCGGGCCATGGCGGCAGCCTGCCGCGTCCAGTCGGCGCTTTTGGGATTGAGGCGGTGATCGACCGTCAGCGCCAGAATGCGGCGGCCATGTTTCGCGGCCCACATACACGCGAGACGCAGCAGGGCGTGGCTGTCGCTGCCGCCTGACAGGCCGACAGCAATGGGGCGCTCTCCCCCTTTATCAAGGCAGGCTGAAAGCTGTGCCTCAAGGCGCGCTTCCAGCCCGTCCGGATCGGCGTCGTGGATCAGCTGCACTCCGCGCGGGTGCGAAGCTGGGTGGCGCGGGCCTTTTGCTGGGCCGTAGCGGCCTCGGCATAGCGGCGGTTGAACTCGTTCAGAGCGCCACAAGCTTGGGTCTTGCGATCGGTCGCGCGCAGGGCCTCGGCCAGTTTCAGCACCGTTTCGGCGGCCCACGGCGTGCGCGGCCAGCCTTCCAGCGCCTTGGCATAGGAGGCGACAGCCGAGGCATTGTCGCGGCCCGCGACCTGCATGTCACCCAGACGGCTGTGGGCTTCCTTGGCCTGAACGGTATCGGGCCAAGTGATGGTCACGGTTTCCAGCGCGCGCATGCCGCGACGGCTGTCTTCCGTCGTCAGGCGCATGGCGGCCTGAAGATCGCCCGCCGCATTGCCCGTCGGCGAATGGGCTTCGATCGGGGCGTTCAGCTCGGCTTCTTCCTGCATCTTCTGCAGGCGCTCTTCCAGAGCGTCGACGCGGCCCTGAAGTGCGGTGTTGTTGCGGTTGGCCTCGTCCAGTTCGAAGGTCATGCGCTCGCTGTCGGCGTTCACACGACGGAAGGTGGCCTCAAGGTCCGACAGGCGGCGCTCCAGCAGCGACACCTGACCTTGCAGGGCGACAACCTCGGGGTCCGGCTCGACGATCACGGGCTGACCGGCGGCATTGCGCTGGGTCAGGGCGCGTTCCAGACGGCGGACATTGCGGTCCAGCGTGTCGAGGCGGCGCTTGTCCCATTCCACAGCCGGAATGACCGGTTGGGCCGCGGGCGCGTTGCGGTTCTGGGCGATGGCCGAGGTGCCGCCGATCACGCACAGGCCGATAGCCGTGGCCGCGACCGACATCTTCAAACGAAAAGGCTGTTTCATCATGGTCTTATCCGTTTCACCGATTGCGCCCGACTGCAAGACTTTCAACGTTGGCCCTAGTGGCCGAGGCCGAGATAGACGATGGCCGCCAGGAACAGTGTCAGCACAATGCTGCAGAACACCAGCAGGAACATCATCCGCCACGCCGCCGAGAAGAAGGACAGGTCATAAGCGCCCTTCAATTGGGCGAACATATGGACGGGGATGATGATCGCGACCGCCCAGGCAATGGCCGAGCCCAGCGCCGGCAGCAGCGTGACCGCCACGACCGCAACCAGCAGCAACATGGCCATAAAGGTCAGCGAATAGAGAACAAACACCCCGTGGTCATAGAGGGTGAAGCCGCGACGCCACAGGAACAGCAGCCACATGAAGGGGATGGAGAACGGCACCAGCAGGAAGGCGAACTTATAGGCCGTCTGTTGCAGCTTATAGACCATCAGGTCGGGGTTCTTCAGCTTCTTGCCGATGCTGGCCATCACCCCCTTACCGTTATTGTCCCATTTCAGGTCTGCAACCTGAGCCTGCCACGAGCCGGGCTCCAGCCCATCGGTGCGGGTGGCCGTGGTCGGTGCCGTGTTACCGTTTTCGACCGCAGCTTCCAGTCCGGCCAGACGCCCTTCCAGCGTGGCCTTCACGCCGGCCATCGTGCCCTTTTCCGCACCCAGTGCGATACGAGCACTGCCGGTGCTGGTGGCAAAGGCAGCCTCGTTCTCGGCGATGCTCTTGTCGATCTCGGCGATCTGGGCCTTGAGGTTGGCGACATCCTCGGGCGTCGCCTGCGTCTGGGTAATGGTCGGCGTGACATCGACGTGGGGCTTCGGGGCCATGGTCAGGCCGAAGAAGATCACGAACAGGGTGAACAGGAAGATCGCTAGCGGCGAGACATAGCTCGTGCGACGTCCCTGACACCATTCGCGGGTCAGCTTGCCCGGATTGGCGATCAGCAGCGGCAGGGTGCGCCAGATACGCCCATCAAAGTGCATGACGCCGTGCAGCAGCTCGTGGCCCAGATGCAGAAGCGTACGGTGCACATGGGCGGGCTGGCCGCATTCGGCGCAAAAGTTTCCGGTGACGGGCGATCCGCAGTCGGCACAATTGTGATGAGCTTCACCCGCGTGGCCCTGTTTCTGGTCCAGGCCCTTGGCCGCAGCTGTCCCTGCTAGGGCTCCGGCTGCACCTTCAATCGCGTCAAATTCCATCTTCAATAAGCCCCCTGCGTCGGGCGGAGACTGCCGCCAACCCATCAAAATTAAAAGAGGGCACCGGCCCAAGCCGATGCCCTCTCTCAACTATTTAACGAGATCGCTGTTTAGCGAGCGCCCGAGACGATGGCGGTGCGGGCGTTACGGTTTTGGGCCCATGCCGACTCGTTCGAGCCTTCAGCGATCGGACGCTCCTTACCGAAGGAGATGGTGTCGATGCGGTTGGCCGGAATGCCGCGCGAGATCAGGAAGTTGCGGACGGCTTCGGCGCGGCGGGCACCGAGGGCGAGGTTGTACTCGCGGGTGCCGCGTTCGTCGGCATTGCCTTCGATACGGACGGTGATCGACGGATAGCGTTGCAGCCAGGCGGCCTGAGCGCCCAGACGCATGGCGGCTTCGGCGTTCACTTCATACGAGTCGAGGTCGAAATAGATGCGGTCGCCAACATTGATGACGAAGTCCTGCTCCGAACCCGGAATGGCTTGGCCCACGCCAGCGCCGTCCACCGGACCGGTCGGTGCGGTCGGATAGGCCGGGTTGGTTGCCGGCGGCGGGGTGGTCGGCGTCGCCGTATCCACAGCGGGCTTAGGCGTACATGCAGCCATGGCGGCGGCAAAGGCGCCGATGGTTGCGATCTTGATCAACGAAACCTTTGTCATGCTCGACTCCAGAAATGAGGGCCACACAGGGGCCCAAGCTTAACTGTTATACGCGGCTACCTACATCGGCTAACGCGCTCATTCCAGCGTGGTCCCAGAGGATAACGAAGGAGTGAACGCCATTAACCACCTCGGCGCAAATCTATGACGCGGAACAGGAATCCGGTCCCTGGTTCAATCCCAGATTAGCGGGCGGCGCGTCCAGCAGGCCCGACCAAGCCGGAGACGATCCGCGTTCCTGATAACCCGCTTGGGCCACAACGCGGCCCGACAGGTCCACGGTCCACAGACGGGTGTCACCACCGGGCGATTGGCGGGCGAACATCACATAGCGACCGTTCGGCGCCCACGACGGACCTTCTTCCAGATAGGACGAGGACAAGGTGCGCTCGCCCGTGCCGTCCGGACGCATCACGCCCGTATGGAAACGGCCACCCGACTGCTTGGTAAAGGCGATCAGATCACCGCGCGGCGACCATGCCGGCGCGGTATAGACACCGCCGCCACGGCTGATGGCGCGCTGGCCCGAGCCATCGGCGCGCATGGTGTAGAGGCGAGCCGTACCCGAACGGTCGGACGTAAAGACGATCTGCGAGCCATCAGGGCTGAACGACGGCGAAGTGTCGATACCCGGATCGCTGGTCAGACGCGACAGCTGGCGCGTGCGCAGGTTCATCACATAGATGTCGGTGTTGCCGTTGCGAATGATGGAGAAGGCCATCTTCGACCCGTCATTCGAGAAGCGCGGGGCCAGAACCTGACCTTCGAACTCGCCAAGGCTTTCGCGGCGGCCCGTGGCAAGGTTGTACAGGTAAATGCGGCTGTAATCCTTGCCCAGAGCCACATAGGTGACTTCGTCGGGATTATGCATGGAGAAGCGCGGCGACATGATCACCTCGTCGCCCTGCGTCAGGAAGACGGGGTTGTAGCCATCCTGATCGACGATGGTCAGACGGCTGCGACGGTTGGTCTGGCTACCGCTCTCGGCCACGAACAGAACACGGCTGTCGAAGAAGCCCGGCTCGCCCGTCAGGCGCTGATAGACCACGTCCGAAATCTTGTGCGCGATACGGCGCCATTGCTCGGCGGTGGCGGTGAACTGATAGCTGACCAGCTGGCACTGGCGGTACGGGTCATACAGGCGGAAACCGACGTCCACACGGCCATCGGCCCGCTGGGTCACGCCGCCATAAAGAACAGCCTGCGCGCCGATCGAGGTCCACTGCGGGAAGTTCGGCGCATTGGCCAGCGTCAGGCCCGTCTCGATGAAGCTGGCCGGATTGAGCGGATCAAAAAAGCCCGAGCGTTTCAGGTTGCCGCTGATGACCTGCGAAATCTGCGAGCCGTTGGTCCCGCTGAACGGAACCACAGCAATCTGCATGGGGCGCAGGACGCCCTGATCGATTTCCACTTCCACCGGACCCGATTGAGCCGGGGCCTGTTGCGCCTGCACGGCTGCTGGCGCGGCCAACACCAGCGCGGCGGCTGAGGCGAGCAGTAACTTCATGCGCATGATGGAAGCTCCTTTAAACGGTTCGTCGGTTCTGAGTGGGCCTGTGCTAGGCCGAGCGGTCAAGCCTGTAGGCGACCTTATCGGTTGGCGCAGGCCCTCTCGGTGTTGAAGCTGGGACGGTATTGGCCGCCCTCGAAATTGGCGGGAACGTCAAACGGCTGGGCCTGACGCAGGGCGCGGATGGCCCCTTCGGCGGCGGCGCGATAGATCGACGACGGCTGCGGGTTCACCAGCGTCGGCCCACTCGTGATGCGGCCATCGCGCGACAGGGTGATGTCCATCTGGATACGCAGCGAGCGGGCCGCGTCGATGTCGCACAGCGGTGCCCAGTAGTCGTAGACCTTGTTGAAGCTAGCAGCCAGTTGCGGACCCGCAGCCTGCGGAGCGCTGCCACGGCCTTGTTGGCCGGTTGCGGGACGTCCGGTGTTGCCGGTCTGGCGCTGCGGTCCGGTCAGTTCCGACAGGTTCAGGCCCGGTGCCTCGCGCTGTGCAGGCGGACGCGTCGACGGCTGGGTGGCCGGCGTGGTCGGGCGCGTGGGCGTGGTGTTACGCGGCGGCGTCGCACGGGGCGGCGTCGGATCGGCCTTCGGCTGCGGCTGAGGC
>NZ_CAMZFB010000034.1 GCF_947305955.1 uncultured Brevundimonas sp. | reverse complement strand
CCGGCGTCGTTTCGAAGATCGTCGAGTAATCGACACTTTGATCCGACCCTGACGGCTTACCGTCAGTGACGACAAGTTAGACGCCCCTCCGGTTCGCCGGAGGGGCGTTTTTCTTTGCCCGCAGTGAGAGAACACTGTTTTGCATTTATTTGGAACTGACGCATAAGCTGCTCAAACCGATGGGGATCGGTGGGGGACTGGGGCTTGAGGCATCGTGCCGTTATCGTTGCGACGTTCGACTTGTCATTCGATGACAAGGCCAAGTGGCGTGCGTGGCAGTTATCTCGCAGCGATCTGGTCAGTCCCTTCTTCCACTGGGCCTTTACACAGGCTGTGGGCGAGGTCGGGCACGGCACGGCGGTCGCCAAGCTGTATCGCGATGATGCGCTGGTCGGGTTCTTTCCGTTCCAGCGGCGGGGGCGGACGGCCTATCCGATAGGCGCACCGCTCAATGACTATCACGGCATCATCGGTGCGCCGGATCTCGACCTCTCCATTGATCAACTCTGTGGCCTGATCGGGGCCAGCCGTCTCAGCGCCAATAGCTGGGTAGGGCAGGGGGCGGACAGGGGTATCGCCCTCACGACCCTGCAGGCCGAGGTGTCAGAGGGATATGCGGATTGGTTCGCGGCCCAGTCGCAGGCGTTCAACAAATTCTTCAAGGACAAGGCGCGGGCACGGCGTGGCTTGGAGGCCGCCTTCGGTCCCATGACTGTGCGTACCGGACTGCGTGACGCGGCCTTGCTGGACCGTCTGATTGGCTTGAAGCGTGAACAGTATCGCCGGACGGGGCGGCACGACATTTTCAAGCCGGAATGGACGCGGGCCCTGCTTCATCGGCTGTTGCAGGCGGATGGCGAATGTCGCGCCTCGCTTTGTGCGCTGTACGGCGGCGAAACCCTCCTAGCGCTGGAGCTGAGCCTGCTCGCAGACCATGTCTGGCATTTCTGGTTCCCGGCCTATCTGGAGGAGGGAGCGCGGTTTTCGCCCGGTATCTGGTTGAGCCTCGAAACCATGCGTGTGGTTGCGGAAGACGGGTATCGGGTGTTCGACTACGGCTTCAGTGGCGAGGCCTACAAGAAGTACCTGTGTAACCGAGAGCAGCAGGTGCAAGAGATCACCCAAGGTCCGACGCCTGTGGTCAACGCGGCCGCCCGCGCACTGCGACAGCCGGAACTTGGCCTGAGCCTGCGCCGTCGATGGTCCGCGATCGAGGCGGTCGAGCCGTCTCGTTTGGGACAGGCAACAGGCATCATCCTTGCAGCAGGTGGCCTAATGGATCGACTGAGGGGCAGGGCGTCCGGAAAATGAACACTCAACACGCTGTACATGCGCGTCAGCTGGGACCGGTGCGGAAAAGCGCCGTGTTCAATCACGGGCTGGATGCGGGGGAGTTCACCAGTGACGACGCGCTGGCCGCCGTGCTGGACGGCTATCCGTCGGAGCTGATCGATATCAACCTCTATAATTTCGATGCCAAAGGGCAGGTGCATCTGACGGCAGGGACGCGCGGCGACCTGACGGGGGCGCAACTGCTGGAGGCCGTGCGGGCAGGGCGGTTGTGGGTCAACCTGCGCAAGGTCGAGCAATACTGGCCCGCCTTGTGGGAGGCGGCGTCGGATGCCTTTGCCGATATTTCCAGCGCCTATTCCAACCTGCGGGCGGTGAAGCGGTCGGGACAGTTGATCATCTCGTCGCCCAAGACCCGCGTGCCATATCATTTCGACGCCTCGGGCGTGGTCCTGTTCCACATGCGCGGGATCAAGCGGATGTTTGTCTATCCCTCGGACGAGGCGCACCAGCCGGAGCGGGCGATGGAGGATATTGTCGCGCGCCGCACGACCGAAGAACTGCCCTATGACCTGAGCTTTGAAGACGACGCCGATGTGTTCGAGCTGCATCCGGGCGAGGCGCTGATCTGGCCCTTCTACGCGCCGCACCGCGTCGAGAATGTGGATGGGCCGTGCGTTAGCCTGTCGATGGACTTCCAGACGTGGCACAGCCGTGCCTGCACGGGCAGCCTCTATACCCATGCCTTCCTACGTACGCGCGGCATGACACCGCCATCGGTTGCCAGGCTGGGCGGTTTCAATCTGGCATTGCGTTGGCTGGCGTCCTTGCCGCTGCGCCGTCTGCAGGTGCTGGGCAACCGTATTGCCAGTATTCCCAAACAGTTCGTGCCGGATGCAAAAGCAGACGACGGCGCACGCTTTTCTACCTGAGGATTAAAAGCGCTTCATGACAGGGTTTTAAGCGGACTTTGCCTACGGAGCGCGGCAGGATCACAGCATCAAAACCATTCCCCTAATGGAAAGGACCCAGGCTGTGAAAAGAACTGTTGGTCTCATGTTGGCCGGAGCCCTGGGCTCGCTCGCAATGACAAGCGTCGCCGCTGCGCAGACGGTCAAGGTCGAGAACGCGATCGCGCGCGTGGTCTACATGCCCGAAGAGCGTTCGGACATCGTGGTCGAAGTCACCGGCAACACCGCCAATCTGCCTGCACCGCAAGTGCGCCGCGAGCGCGGCAATGTGGTGATCGACGGGCAACTGGGACGTCGTGGCTTCCGCAGCATGAACTGCAATGGCGGCAGCCGCTCTACGCCGCCCAGAAGTCCGGGCGAGGGGGCTTCGGTTTCCACCCGCGAGACGGGGCGAGTGGCTCTTGAGGATGCGCCAATGATTGTGGTCCGCGGGCCTCGCGGGATTACCATCCGTGCCGACGGTGCCGTCTATGGTGCGGTGGGACGTGGTGCTGAATCCGTGGACCTCGGCTCGTCCGGCTGTGGCACCTGGGTGGTCGCTAATGTCCCGGGTCAGGTGAAGCTGGCCATCAGCGGGTCGGGCGATGTCTGGACCGGTAGCGCGGAGGACATGACGATCCAGATCAGCGGGTCGGGCGATGTGCGTGTGGCCAATGTTGAGGATCTGTCCGTGGCCATCGCCGGCTCGGGGGATGTCTCCGTCCGACGTGCGGATGGCGATGTGCGGGTGGCTATTGCCGGTTCGGGCGATGTGACGATCGCGGATGGCCGTATCGACAACCTTTCGGTCAATCTAGCAGGTTCTGGCGATGTCGACATCGGCGGGGTGGTGCATGACGTGTCTGCATCGATGGCCGGTTCGGGCGACATTGTAATCCGCCGCGTGACGGGGGACGTCAGCCAGCGCGCCATGGGCAGCGGCAAGATCCGTATCCTCGACCGCAACTAAGCCTTTTAGCCTGCCCCATACAAAAAGCCCCGGAGGAGAACCTCCGGGGCTTTCGTCATTCCGTCAGGTGCTGACGGAACCGCTATTACAGGCCGAAGCCAGCGCCAGCTTGGTCGCGAGCTTGCAGACCGCCACCGAAGTTGTAGCGGACGCCGATGTTCACGCCGTCGGTTTCGATGCCGTTGTCAGCGTCGACGTAGGTGTACGAAGCGAACACCGAGTACGGCGATTGAGCGATTTGGTACTCAGCGCCGATCTTGGCTGCGTAGTTGTCTGCGTCAGCGCCCAGGACGTCGAAGTTGTTGTAAGCAACGCCAGCTGCCAGACGCAGAGCCGGGGTAGCGTAGTAAGCAGCTTCGGCTTGGACGTTCCAGACGTCGGCGTCAGCGCCGGCGTACAGGTTGTTCACGTTGCCGTACGAAACAGCGCCGGTCAGGGTGACGCGGTCGAAGTACTTCTGAGCAACAGCGCCGACTTCGGTCATGGTTGCGCCGAGAACGTCCGACGAACCGACGAAGCCACCGACGCGAACGGTGTCGAGCTTCTTGGTCAGGAACACTTGGCCAGCCAGGGTGGTGTCGTCGCCAACGATGTCGGTGTCGACGTACGAGCCAGCGCCCTTGAAGGTGACGGTCCAGTCACCGAAAGCCGGGGTAGCGACGATGCCGTCGACGGTCACGCCGTTCGACTCGATGCCTTCAGCATCGGCGTAGTTGTAGGCAACGCCCACCGAACCAACGGTTTCTTGAGCAACGGCCGGAGCGGCGATCAGGGCAGCGACGGCTGCCGAGGCGAAGAAGACGGTTTTCATTTTTTATGTCCTTTTGAGACTTCTTGCGCCCTTCCGGGGAGGAAAGGACGGATGAGCGGACTTAGTCGCTAAACTGACGGTTCGCTGTAACGAACTTGTCATTTTCGCTCGTGCGAGGGGAGGTTGTTGCTCAAAAGATACGCACTGTGGCAACATAACGCTGTGTTGGATTTGATTTGTGGCAAAATCGCCTTCTTCGTCCGGTTTTGGTCACAAACGGCCCCAGCCATTAAAATGCATTAACTACAATGGCTTCAGAATCGCCTCGCAGCGGGGCTGTGTGGCTCCTTCCGCAATTCTTCGTTTTGAATCAGATGGATCGATTGGCGGCATCTGCAGCGCCCCCAATTGTTCAAAATGAGGTCTTGAAATGGTGGGGGAGGGGCGGCTAAGACGCAGCAGCTCATGAGGCGCAAACACTTATGGGACTTGGGATTCAGTGCTTGACCCGAAGGGATTCGGAAGGCATAAGCACCACTCTTGTTGGACCGGCTGTGCATCTTCGGATGCAGACGCGGTTCGCAAGGACGACCTAAGTTACTGTTCTTTTTGCAGCTTCTTGGGAATTTACGGCTCAGGCAGGGGACTGCGTGGGCCGATCGTTTTTGCGGATTTGCGTTCCCTGGGGGTTTTGCTCCCGAGGCTTCGGTCTTTGAAATGGTTCACAGGGACGCGGCTCCGGCCGCATGGGAATAACAACCGATATGGATCAAAGCATCCGCATCAGGCTCAAGGCCTTCGATCATCGCGTCCTCGACTTCTCGACGCGCGAAATCGTCAACACCGCAAAGCGCACGGGCGCGACCGTTCGCGGTCCTATCCCGCTGCCGACCCTGATCGAGAAATTTACCGTGAACCGCTCGCCGCACGTCGACAAGAAGTCGCGCGAGCAGTTTGAAATCCGCACGCACAAACGCGTGCTCGATATCATCGACCCCACTCCCCAGACCGTGGACGCGCTCATGAAGCTCGACCTGTCGGCTGGCGTGGACGTCGAGATCAAGATCTAAAGAAAGAAGAGGCGGGATCCGATGCGCACGGGCGTGATCGCCAAAAAGCTGGGTATGACCCGCGTGTTCGCCGAAGACGGCGCGCACGTACCGGTCACTGTACTCCAGCTCGACGGCTGCCAAGTCGTCGGCCAACGTACCAAGGAACGTGACGGTTACGTCGCGCTCCAACTGGGCGCTGGCTCTAAGAAGGCCAAGAATACGGCCAAGCCGCAACGCGAAGCTTTCGCGAAGGCTCAAGTTGAACCCAAGGCATACGTGACCGAGTTCCGCGTGAACGAGGATGCCCTGCTGGAAGTTGGTGCCGAACTGTCGGCTGACCACTTCGTTGCAGGTCAGAAGATCGACGTCCAAGGCCTGACCATCGGTAAAGGTTTTGCCGGTGCGATGAAGCGTTGGAACTTCGGCGGTCTGCGTGCCACGCACGGTGTGTCGGTTTCGCACCGTTCGCACGGTTCGACTGGTAACCGTCAAGATCCGGGCCGTACGTTCCCGGGTAAGAAGATGGCTGGTCACTACGGTCAGGAAACTGTCACCCAACAGAACCTCACCGTCGTCCGCGTTGACGCTGAGCGTGGTCTGATCCTGGTCAAGGGCGCTGTCCCGGGCCACGACGGCACCTACCTCAAGGTAACCGACGCTGTGAAGAAGGCTCGTCCGGCTGAAGCCCCGTTCCCGGGTGCTGTGAAGTCGGCTGCTGCTGCCGAAGCTGCTGCTCCGGCCGTTGAAGCCAACGAAGGCGGTGAAGCGTAATGAAACTCTCTGTCATCAAACTCGACGGCAAGGCTGCTGGCGACGTTGAGCTGTCGGACGCCGTTTTCGGCCTGACCGACATCCGCGGCGACCTGCTGGCCCGTACCGTGAACTGGCAGCTGGCCAAGCGTCGCGCTGGCACGCACAAGGTTCAAACCCGCAACGAGAACTCTCGTACGGGTAAGAAGATGTACAAGCAAAAGGGCACCGGCGGCGCTCGTCACGGTTCGCGCCGTGCACCGCAGTTCGTCGGCGGTTCGCGCGCCTTTGGTCCGGTTGTCCGTGACCACGGCTTCTCGCTGCCGAAGAAGGTCCGCGCCCTGGCTCTGCGTCACGCCCTGTCCTCGAAGGTCAAGGCCGGCGATCTGGTTGTCGTTGACAGCCTGCAAGTCGCTGAAGCCAAGACCGCAACCCTGCGTGCCACCTTCGGCAAGCTGGGCTGGACCAAGGCTCTGATCATTGCTGGTCCGGAAGTTGAAACCAACTTCGGTCTGGCTGCTCGCAACATCCCGCACATCGACGTCCTGCCGAACGCCGGCCTGAACGTCTATGACATCCTGCGTGCTGACAAACTGGTGCTGACCAAGGCTGCTGTTGAAGCAATCGAGGCGCGCTTTGCTGAGAAGGAAGCCGCATAATGGCCGCCGCTCAACCTACCGCCAAGCACTACGACACCATCCTGAGCCCGATCATCACTGAAAAGGCCACGATCCTGTCGGAACAGAACAAGGTCGTCTTCCGCGTTGCCGGTACCGCGACCAAGGACGAAATCGCTGCTGCGGTTGAATCCCTGTTCAAAGTCAACGTCCTCAAGGTCAACACCCTGGTCCAAAAGGGTAAGACCAAGCGCTTCCGCGGCATCAACGGCCGTCGCGTGGACATCAAAAAAGCAATCGTGACGCTGGCTGAAGGCCAGTCGATCGACGTGACGACGGGGCTCTAATCAGATGGCTCTGAAGCATTACAATCCGACGTCGCCGGGCCGCCGCGCCCTGGTGCTGGTTGACCGTTCCGAGCTGCACAAAGGCCGTCCGGAAAAGTCGCTGACCGAAGGCCTGACCAAGTCGGGCGGTCGCGGTCAAGGTGGTCGTGTTGCTGTCCGCTTCCGCGGCGGTGGCGCTAAGACCCTGTACCGTAAGATCGACTTCAAGCGTCGTAAGTTCGACGCTATCGGCACCGTTGAGCGCCTGGAGTACGATCCGAACCGTACGGCTTTCATCGCCCTGGTGACCTACGCCGACGGTGAGAAGACCTACATCATTGCTCCGCAACGCCTGAAGGCTGGCGACACCATCGTCGCCGGTGAAAAGGTTGACGTGAAGCCGGGCAACGCCATGCCGCTGCGCTCGATCCCTGTCGGCACCATCATCCACAACGTGGAAATGAAGCCGGGCAAGGGTGCTCAGCTGGCTCGTTCGGCTGGTGCTTACGCTCAGCTGGTCGGCCGCGACCAAGGCTACGCTCAAATCCGTCTGGGTTCGGGTGAACTGCGTATGGTTCTGGATGGCTGCATGGCTACCGTTGGTGCCGTGTCCAACCCGGACCACATGAACCAAAACCTCGGTAAGGCTGGCCGCAAGCGTCACATGGGCTGGCGTCCGCACGTCCGCGGTGTTGCCATGAACCCGATCGACCACCCGCACGGTGGTGGTGAAGGTCGTACCTCGGGCGGTCGTACTCCGGTTACGCCGTGGGGTAAGGACACCAAGGGTACCCGTACTCGCAAGAACAAGGCCACGGACAAGTACATTATCCGTAGCCGTCACGTGAAGAAGGCTCGCTAAGAATGGCCCGCTCCTCCTGGAAAGGCCCGTTTGTCGACGGGTATCTGCTCAAGAAGGCCGACGCCGCTCAATCGTCGGGCCGCAACGATGTGATCAAGACCTGGTCGCGTCGCTCCACCATCCTGCCGCAGTTCGTCGGTCTGACCTTTGGCGTTTACAACGGCCAGAAGCACGTTCCGGTCTCCGTCTCGGAAGAGATGGTTGGCATGAAGTTCGGCGAGTTCGCGCCGACCCGTAACTTCCCGGGTCACGCTGCGGACAAGAAGGCCAAGAGGAAATAATCCATGGCCCAGACCAAGAACACCCGTCGTGTTGCTGCGAACGAAGCCCGCGCTAAGCTGGTCAACGTTCGCATCAGCCCTCAAAAGCTGAACCTGGTGGCCGCCTCGATCCGCGGCCTGCCGGTGCAAAAGGCTCTGAACGAGCTCGAGTTCAGCCGCAAGCGCATCGCCATCGACGTTCGCAAGGCCCTGTATTCGGCCATCTCGAACGCCGAGAACAACCACAACCTCGACATCGACAACCTGGTCGTTGCCGAAGCTTATGTTGGTAAGAACCTGGTGATGAAGCGTTTTGCGAGCCGCGCTCGTGGTCGCTCGTCGCGCATTCTGAAACCGTTCAGCGAACTCACCATCGTGGTTCGTGAAGCAGGTGAGGCCGCCTAATGGGTCAGAAAATCAATCCGATCGGTCTGCGCCTCGGCGTGAACCGCACGTGGGACAGCCGCTGGTTCGCCGGCGGTGCTGACTACGCCAAACTGCTGCACCAAGACCTGAAGCTGCGCGCGTGGCTGAAGGAACGCCTGTCGGCCGCTGGCGTCGCTCGTGTCATCATCGAGCGCCCGCACAAGAAGTGCCGCGTGACGATCTACGCCGCCCGTCCGGGCGTCGTGATCGGCAAGAAGGGCGCTGACATCGACAAGCTGCGCAAGGACATTGCGGCTCGTACCGAAGGCGAAGTTCACCTGAACATCGTCGAAGTCCGTAAGCCGGAAACCGACGCTCAGCTGATCGCTGAAAACATCGCTCAGCAACTGGAACGCCGCGTGGCTTTCCGTCGCGCTATGAAGCGTTCGATGCAATCGGCCATGCGTCTCGGCGCTAAGGGCGTTCGTATCAACGTTTCGGGCCGTCTCGGCGGTGCTGAAATCGCTCGTATGGAATGGTACCGTGAAGGTCGCGTTCCGCTTCACACCCTGCGTGCTGACATCGACTACGGCTTCTATGAAGCCAAGACGACCTACGGCATCATCGGCGTGAAGGTCTGGGTCTTTAAGGGTGAAGTGCTCGAGCACGACCCGATGGCTCAGGACAAGCGTTGGGCCCAGGAAGCCTCGGGTCCGTCGTCCAACGAAGGCCGTGAACGTGGTCCCCGCGGTGATCGCGGTCAGCGTCGCGGTCGTGAGGGCTGATTAGACCATGCTGCAACCTAAAAAGACCAAATACCGTAAGGCCTTTAAGGGCCGCATCAGCGGTTCGTCGAAGGGCGGCTTCTCGCTGAACTTCGGTTCGTACGGCCTGAAGGCAATGGAGCCGGAACGCATCACTGCTCGTCAGATCGAAGCGTGCCGTCGTGCCGTCACCCGCCACATGAAGCGTCAAGGCCGCGTGTGGATCCGTATCTTCCCGGACCTGCCGGTCACCGGCAAGCCTGCCGAAGTCCGTATGGGTAAGGGTAAGGGCGCCGTGGATTACTGGGCCGCTCGCGTGGCTCCGGGCCGCATCATGTTCGAAATCGACGGCGTGCCGGACGATATCGCTCGTGAAGCTCTGCGTCTCGGCGCAGCCAAGCTGCCGATCCGTACCAAGGTGGTCACCCGCCTGGATGCCGGCATCGTAATGGAGCAAGCCGCATAATGACCAAGATCGCTGATCTCCGGTCGCAAACCGTCGACCAACTGTCCGAAGAGCTGCTGAAGCTCAAGAAGGAACAGTTCAACCTGCGCTTCCAAGCGGCTACCGGCCAAATGGAAAAAACCCACCGCGTGGGTGAAGTGCGCAAAGATATCGCTCGCATCTCCACGCTTCTGCGTGAGAAGCGCGCTTCGTAAGGAAACGAATATGCCCAAGCGAATTCTCGAAGGCGTGGTCGTGTCCGACAAGGGCGACAAAACCGTCGTGGTCAAGGTGGAGCGCACGCTGCTCCACCCGGTTCTGAAGAAGACGGTTCGTCTTTCGAAGAAATATCACGCGCACGACGAAGCCAATGCCCTCAAGGTCGGCGACGTCGCTCGCATCGTCGAGTGCGCCCCCAAGTCCAAACTGAAGCGCTGGGAAGTCCTTTCCCCGGCTTCGGCCTCGTAATCAGAAGGATCTGATCTTATGATCCAGATGCAAACTAACCTGGAAGTGGCCGATAACTCGGGCGCCCGCCGGGTCATGTGCATCAAGGTGCTCGGCGGTTCTAAGCGCCGCTACGCCTCGATCGGCGACACCATCGTCGCCTCTGTGAAGGAAGCAATCCCGCGCGGTCGCGTTAAGAAGGGTGATGTCGTTCGCGCCATCGTCGTTCGCACCGCTAAGGACATCCAACGCAAAGACGGTTCGGTCATCCGCTTTGACAAGTCGGCTGCTGTCATCGTCAACAAGTCCAACGAGCCGGTTGGCACCCGTATCTTCGGCCCGGTTCCGCGTGAGCTTCGCGCTAAGAACCACATGAAGATCATCTCGCTGGCTCCGGAGGTCCTGTAACCATGGCTGCCAAGATCAAGAAGGGCGACAACGTTGTCGTCCTGACCGGCAAGGATAAGGGCCGCACCGGCAAGGTGCTCAAGGTCCTCCCGGCCGAGAACCGCGTCGTCGTTGAAGGTATCAACATGGTTCAGCGCCACACGCGCCCGACCCAAGCTGATCCGCAAGGCGGCATCAAGAACAAGGAAGCCTCGCTGCACCTGTCGAACGTCGCCATTGTCGACGCTAACGGCAAGGCAACCCGCGTCGGCTTCAAGGTTGAAGGTGACCAAAAGGTCCGCTTCGCCAAGACGACCGGAGACGTCATCTGATGGCTACCGAGAAGTACACCCCGCGCCTGAAGGCCGAATACGTTGAACGTATCCGTTCGGTCATGAAGGAAAAGTTCGGTTACACGAACGAAATGCAGGTCCCCAAGCTGGACAAGATCGTCCTGAACATGGGTATCGGTGAAGCTGTTGCTGACTCCAAGAAGGCTACTGCAGCCCTCAAGGATCTGACGGCTATCGCTGGTCAGAAGGCCGTTGCCACCAAGGCCCGTAACTCGATCGCAGGCTTCAAGCTGCGTGAAGGTATGGTCATCGGCGGTAAGGTCACCCTGCGTGGCGACCAAATGTACGAGTTCCTGGACCGGTTCATCACGATCGCGCTGCCGCGCGTGAAGGATTTCCGTGGCCTCAAGGGCACCTCGTTCGACGGTCGTGGCAACTACGCCACTGGTCTGAAGGAGCACATCGTGTTCCCGGAGATCAACTACGACCAGATCGACCAGATGTGGGGCATGGACATCGTCGTTTGCACCACGGCCAAGACCGATGAGGAAGCCAAGGCTCTCCTCACCGAGTTCAAGTTCCCGTTCGTGAACTGATCGGGAAAGGGAAAGAACAATGGCTAAGAAAAGCGCCGTAAACCGTAACGAAGCCGTCAAGGCTCTGGTTGCGAAGTATGCCGCGAAGCGTGAAGCCCTGAAGGCGATCGCTAACGACGAAAGCCTGCCGCTGGAGGAGCGCTTCGAAGCTCGCCTCAAGCTGGCAGCCCTGCCGCGTAACTCCGCTCCGACCCGTATTCGCAACCGTTGCGAAGTCACGGGCCGTCCGCGGGCTTACTACCGCAAGCTCAAGATGAGCCGTGTCGCCCTGCGCGAACTGGGCAACCTGGGTCAAATCCCGGGCCTGACCAAGTCGAGCTGGTAAGGGGAGCGAACAGTTATGATGATCAACGATCCCCTGAGCGATATGATCGCTCGCATCAAGAACGCTGCGACCCGCAAGCGTTCGAAGGTGCTCACCCCGGCTTCCCGCCTGCGTCAGCGCGTCCTCGACGTGCTGCAGTCGGAAGGCTATATCCGCGGCTACAACCTGGTTCAAAACCCGGGTGAGTTCCCGCAGTTCGAGATCGAGCTCAAGTACTTCGACGGCCAGCCGGTGATCGCAGAGATCGCTCGCGTGTCGAAGCCGGGCCGTCGCGTCTATTCGGCCATCGGCGATCTGAAGCCGGTCAAGAATGGTCTCGGCATCTCGATCCTTTCGACTTCGAAGGGCGTTATGTCTGACGCCGCTGCCCGCGACGCTAACGTCGGCGGCGAAGTCCTGTGCAGGGTCTACTGATATGTCTCGTATCGGCAAGAAAACCATCACCGTGCCGAAGGGCGTGACTCTCACGCTCAACGGCCAGGACATCACCGTGAAGGGTCCGAAGGGCGAACTGTCCTGGACCGTGGCCGAAGAAATCGAGGTCAAGCAGGAAGGCGACGAGCTGACCCTGACCCCGCGTTCGGAAAGCCAACGCGCCAAGGCTATGTGGGGCCTGTCGCGCACTCTGGTCGCCAACATGGTGACCGGCGTGACCGACGGCTTCGAGAAGACCCTGGAACTGGTCGGCGTGGGTTACCGCGCCGCCCTGAAGGGCAACGCTCTGTCGCTGCAACTGGGCTTCTCCCACGACGTGGACATCGCTCCGCCGGCTGGCATCACCTTCGCTGTGCCGAAGCAAACCGAGATCAAGATCTCGGGCATCGACAAGCAAGCCGTTGGTGAAATCGCCGCAGTCATCCGCAAGCTGCGTCCGCCGGAGCCCTATAAGGGCAAGGGTGTGCGTTATCAGGGCGAGACCGTCCGACGCAAGGAAGGCAAGAAGAAGTAAGTCATGGCTCTTTCTCTTCAACAACAAGCCAAGCGTCGCGCAGAGCGCAACCGTCGTCGTCTGCGTGCAGTCGCCAACGGCCGTCTGCGTCTGTCGGTCTACCGTTCGGACAAGAACATCTCGGCACAGATCATCGACGACTCGAAGGGCATCACTGTCGCTTCGGCCTCGTCGCTGGAAGGTGGCAAGGGTTCCAAGGGCTCGGACGTCGCAGCCGCTGCCAAGATTGGCAAGCTGATCGCCGAACGTGCCATCGAAAAGGGCATCAAAGATGTCGTTTTCGACCGCGGTGGCTACATCTATCACGGCCGGGTCAAGGCGCTGGCGGAAGCCGCGCGCGAAGCCGGTCTGAACTTCTAAGGGAACGACAGACATGGCTCGTGAACCCCAACGCGGCGGCGGCGATCGCAATCGTCGTGACCGCAACGCTCCGGCAGTAGACGCTGCTGAAAGCGACATCATCGAGAAACTGGTCCACATCAACCGCGTGGCCGCAACCGTGAAGGGCGGCCGTCGTTTCTCGTTCGCAGCCCTGATGGTTGTGGGCGACGGCAAGGGTCGTGTGGGCTTCGGTCATGGCAAGGCACGTGAAGTGCCGGAAGCCATCCGCAAGGCGACCGAAGAAGCCAAGAAGACGATGATCCGCGTTCCGCTGCGCGAAAACCGCACCCTGCACCACGACGGCAACGGCCGTTGGGGCGCTGGCAAGATCATGATGCGCGCTGCCCCTCCAGGCACCGGCGTGATCGCAGGTGGTCCGATGCGTGCCGTCCTCGAAACCCTCGGCGTCCAAGACGTCGTTGGTAAGTCGACCGGCTCGTCGAACCCCTACAACATGATCCGCGCTACCTTCGAAGCTCTGAAGGTCCAGTCGTCGCCGCGTCAAGTTGCTGCCAAGCGCGGCAAGAAGGTCGCCGACCTGATGGGCCGCCGCAACGATGGTGCTTCGGCACCGGAATCTGTGGAGGGCTAATCGATGGCCAAGAGCGAAAAGAAGACCGTGACCGTTCGTCAGGTTGGCTCGCCGATCCGCCGCAAGGCTGATCAACGCGCTACCCTCGTCGGTCTGGGCCTGAACCAAATCGGCCGTGAGGTCACCCTGGAAGATACCCCGGCTATCCGTGGTATGATTGCCAAGGTCGCCCACATGGTTGAAGTGGTCGAAGGCTAAAAACGCTAAGACGCCCTCCCTCGGAAACGGGGGAGGGCGTTTTACTTTCCGGCCGCTGTTTGCGGCGAAAGTCGCAGTACGCCGATAAGCGTAAGTACGTTTGCATCTTGCGATGCATGTCCGGGTCGCCTATGAGCGACCCTTCGTTTTTTAAACGCCGAGTCAGTCGTGGTGTGTCCGCACATCCCGCTGGCGCTAGCACCCGAAAGGATCAGGCACATGAAACTGAATGAAATCCGCGACAACCAAGGCGCAACCAAGGCTCGTCTGCGTGTCGGCCGTGGCCCGGGTTCGGGCAAGGGCAAGACCGCTGGCCGTGGTGTCAAGGGTCAGAAGTCGCGTTCGGGCGTCGCCATTGGCGGCTTCGAAGGCGGCCAAATGCCGCTGTACATGCGTATGCCGAAGCGTGGCTTCAATAACGCCAACGCTCTGAAGCTGGCTGAAGTCAACCTGTGGCGCATCCAAGAAGCCATCGACGCTGGCAAGCTGGACGCCAAGGCTGAAATCAACGGTGCCGCTCTGGTCGCCGCTGGTGTCATCCGTCGCGAAAAGGACGGCGTTCGCGTCCTGGGTGAAGGCGAACTGAAGGCCAAGCTGAACCTGGTCGTCTGGTCGGCAACCTCGGGCGCCATCAAGGCTATCGAAGCTGCTGGCGGCAAGGTCGAGCAACAGCGTATCGAAGCTGAAGCCAAGGCTGCTGCCCGCGTTGCCAAGCGCGAAGCTGCCAAGGGCAAGGCTCCGGAAGCCAAGGCTCCGAAGGGCGACGCCAACAAGATCTCGGCCCGCGCCAAGCGCACGGCTGCCAAGGCCTAAGACTGCTGTCGTCATCCCGTTTCCCCCAGTTAAATGGGGGAATTTCGGGATCTTCCGAACAAGGGATGACGATTTTTCGAAAGCGGCTCTCGCATGGGGGCCGCTTTCACCTTATCTGACGACATGAATAGTCGTGGGGAAAGCTTATGGCTTCGGCCGCTGAACAACTCGCAGCAAATATGAACATGGGCTCGTTCGCCAAGGCGACCGAGCTGCACAAGCGCCTGCTGTTCACGCTGGGCGCCCTGCTGGTCTATCGCTTGGGCACCTATGTGCCGATCCCGGGTATCAACTCGGCTGCCTTCCTGCAGTTCTTCCAGAACCCGGAAGGTCAGCGCGGCATCCTGGACATGTTCAACATGTTCTCGGGTGGCGCGGTCGAGCGTATGGCTGTCTTCGCCCTCAACGTGATGCCCTATATCTCGGCGTCGATCATCGTCCAGCTGATGGGCGCGGTCTATCCGCCGTGGGAAAAGCTGAAGAAAGAGGGCGGTGAATCCGGCCGTAAGCAGCTGAACCAGTACACCCGTTACCTCACTGTGATCCTCGCTCTGGCCCAGTCCTTCGGTATCGCCGTCGGCCTGAACGCCTCGCAGGGTCTGGTCGATGCTCCGGGCCTGTTCTTCATCGCCACCACGGTTGTCACCCTGACGGGCGGCACCATGTTCCTGATGTGGCTGGGTGAGCAGGTGACGGCGCGCGGTGTCGGTAACGGTATCTCGCTGATCATCTTCGCTGGTATCGTCGCTGTCCTGCCGGGCACCATTGCCCGTCTGCTGGGTCTGGCCCAGCAAGGCCAGATGTCGGCCTTCGCCCTTCTGGGTCTGGCGATCCTGGCGGTTGCGACCGTCATGTTCATCGTCTTCATGGAACGCGCCCAGCGCCGTCTTCTGATCCAGTATCCGAAGCGTCAGGAAGGCAACCGCGTGACCGGTGGCGAACGTTCGTTCCTGCCGCTGAAGGTGAACACCGCCGGCGTCATTCCGGCCATCTTCGCCTCGTCGCTGCTGATGCTGCCGACCACGGTCGCCCAGTTCACCGCAACGGCCAACCTGCCGGAGTGGATGTCCTGGCTGCCGATGGTTACGGCCCAGCTGACGCACGGTAAGCCGGTGTTCATGGTGCTGTACGCAGCCCTGATCATCTTCTTCTGCTTCTTCTACACCTCGATCACCTTCAACCCTGAAGAGACGGCCGAGAACCTGCGCAAATACGGTGGCTTCCTGCCGGGCATCCGTCCGGGCAAGCGCACGGCGGACTATCTGGACTATGTCCTGACCCGCCTGACCGTAATCGGCGCGGCCTACATCACCGCCGTCTGCCTGCTGCCGGAGTTCATGGTCGCGGGTATGGGTAACGCCATGTACTTTGGTGGTACTTCGATCCTGATCGTGGTTTCGGTTACGATGGATACCGTGGCACAGATCCAGTCCCACCTGCTGGCTCACCAGTATGAGGGTCTGATCAAGAAGGCTAAGCTGCGCGGCCGTGGTGGTCGTGGCGGTACGCCGGTTGTGCGTCGCTAAGGTTCAGGTGCTGGGGATAATCTGACTATGAATCTGATCCTTTTCGGACCGCCGGCTGCCGGCAAGGGCACGCAGGCGAAACGCCTCGTTGAAACCCGTGGCATGGTACAGCTCTCGACCGGCGATATGCTGCGTGCAGCGATCGCGTCGGGCTCGGAGCTGGGCCTCAAGGTCAAGGACGTGCTGGCTCGTGGTGACCTGGTCACCGACGAGATCGTCATTGCCCTGATCGAAGCCCGACTGCCGGAAGCCGAGGCCGCTGGCGGTGCCATCTTCGATGGCTTCCCGCGTACGGTGGCTCAAGCTGAAGCTCTGGACGCCATGCTGGCCAAGCGTGGTAGCCAGATCGACGCCGTGGTCCGCCTCAAGGTGGATGACGCCGCTCTGACCGAACGCATCACCAAGCGTTTTGAAGATCAGGGCCGTGCCGACGACAATCCTGAGACCTTCAAGGATCGTCTGGCTGTCTACAACGCCAACACGGCTCCGCTGCTTCCTTATTACGAAGCGCAGGGCAAGCTGACGGAAGTGGACGGCATGGGTGACATCGCCACGGTGGCTGCGGCCATCGACGCGGCTCTCGCCTAAGACGTTCAGCCGGCCTTCAGGCTCGGTAAAGCAGATTAAGGGTCGATGCTCCGGCATCGGCCCTTTTTCTTTGTCCCGCGCGTTAAGATCGGATGCCGTTGACCGAACCCACACATAGCCATGCCCGCGCCACCCGCCGCCGGTGGGCGAGGGCGGGTGCGATTGCCGTGGTGGTCGGGCTGCATCTGGGCGCAGGGCTGTTGCTGGGGCGCTGGACGGCGCAAAGCGTGCCGTTCGAGACTGTGCCCGCAATATTGGTCGATCTGGTGCCGCCAACCGTCACCTCGCCCCCTCCGCCACCGCCGCCGCCTCCGGTAGAGCCGAGCGTCAGTGAAGGCGGCGGAGCGCCCGCATCGACGTCTGCTGTCCGCATTCCGCCACCGCGCCCCAATCCGCCACCGCCCGAGGTGACCGCACCGCCAACCCCGACGCCCGATCCGCCCTTGGTCATCGGTGTGGCAGAAGAAGCAACCCCCACACCCGGCATGGGGCAGGGCGGCGAAGGTACGGGGACGGGTAGAGGGCAGGGCAGTGGCTCCGGCGACGGTTCGGGGTCCGGCCCGCGCATCATCCGTGGCCCAAGTCAGGCGGAACTGAGGGCCCTTCATCCGCGCGACGCTTTTCGCCGTCGCCAAGGCGGGGCGGTACAGCTGGCCTGTAGACTCGGGGCCGACGGGCTGCTGACCCGTTGCCGAGTCACAAATGAGTCGCCCCAAGGTCAGGAATTCGGCACAGCGGCCCTTGCGGCCGCGCGATATTTCCGCTTTCGTCCTGCGGTCCGCGATGGCCGCCCCATCGACGGTGCAGAAATCAGCGTCGGGGTTGAATGGCCTTAGGAAACTTTCTGTTAATCTCTCTTTCCCGGCAGCAAGCGTTGACGGGACGGGAATCCCATGTATAAGGGCGGTCTTCCGCGAAGGGCGCACACGTTCCAGGTTTGTTAACCGGAACGATTTTTGCGTCTGACTAACGCGTACCTGGAGAATTTCGTGGCCCGTATCGCTGGCGTCAACATTCCGACCAACAAGCGCGTTGAAATCGCGCTTCAGTACATTCACGGCATTGGCGCGCACACCGCCAAGGAAATCACTGCGAAGGTAGGCATCGAGCCGGCCCGTCGCGTGAACCAACTTTCCGATGCCGAAATCCTGCAAATCCGTGAAACCATCGACCGTGATTACACCGTCGAGGGCGACCTGCGTCGCGAAACCTCGATGAGCATCAAGCGTCTGATGGATCTGGCCTGCTATCGCGGCCTGCGTCACCGTAAGGGCCTGCCGGTCCGCGGTCAGCGCACGCACACGAACGCTCGTACCCGCAAGGGTCCGGCCAAGCCGATCGCCGGCAAGAAGAAGTAAGAGAGAGGCCTGAGCTATGGCTAAGGAACCGGGTCGCGTAAAGCGCCGCGAACGTAAGAACATCACCTCGGGCGTCGCCCACGTGAATGCCTCTTTCAACAACACCATGATCACGATCACCGATGCCCAAGGCAACGCGATCTCGTGGTCGTCGGCTGGTCACATGGGCTTCAAGGGTTCGCGTAAGTCGACCCCGTACGCCGCCCAGATGGCTGCTGAGGATGCTGGCAAGAAGGCTGCTGAACACGGCGTCAAGACCCTCGAAGTCAACGTCTCGGGTCCGGGGTCGGGCCGTGAGTCGGCGCTGCGCGCACTGCAAGCTGTTGGCATGACGATCACCACCATCCGTGACGTCACCCCGATGCCGCACAACGGCTGCCGTCCGCCCAAGCGTCGTCGCGTCTAATCGCCGCCTGACTCTTTTTTCTGCTGACCCCTACTAGCCTGAGTGCACACAGGTGGGGTCAGTGAAACCCGTTCGAGGGACACTTATGATCGAAAGAAACTGGCAAGAGCTGATCCGTCCCGAGAAGCCCCAGGTCGAGGCCGGCTCTGACCCGCAACGTAAAGCGCGTCTGGTTGCCGAACCCCTCGAGCGCGGCTTCGGTGTGACGCTCGGCAACGCGCTTCGCCGCGTTCTGCTGTCCTCGCTTCAGGGCGCAGCAGTCACCGCCATCCAGATCGACGGCGTTGTCCACGAGTTCTCCTCGCTGGAAGGCGTTCGTGAGGACGTTGTCG
Source organism: uncultured Brevundimonas sp. (assembly GCF_947305955.1). Taxonomy (GTDB): domain Bacteria; phylum Pseudomonadota; class Alphaproteobacteria; order Caulobacterales; family Caulobacteraceae; genus Brevundimonas. The sequence goes on along the minus strand of NZ_CAMZFB010000034.1, from coordinate 13,080 downwards.
ACATCGTCCTGAACATCAAGCAACTGGCTCTCCGCATGCATGCGGAAGGTCCGAAGCGCATGACCCTGCGCGCCACCGGTCCCGGTGTCGTGACCGCCGGTCAGATCGACGTCCCGGCTGATATCGAGGTCCTGAATCCGGATCACGTTATCTGCACGCTCGACGACGGTGCTTCGATCCGCATGGAACTGACCGTCCAGAACGGTAAGGGCTATGTCGCAGCCGAGTTCAATCGTCCGGAAGACGCCCCGATCGGCCTGATCGCGGTTGATGCCCTTTACTCGCCGGTCAAGCGCGTTGCCTATCGCGTCGAGCCGACCCGTCAAGGTCAGTCGCTGGACTATGACAAGCTGATCCTCGAGATCGAGACGAACGGTGCGGTTTCGCCGGTTGACGCAGCAGCTTTCGCTGCTCGCATCCTGCAAGACCAACTGCAGATCTTCATCACCTTCGAAGAGCCGACCAAGGCTGTCGAGCAGTCGGACGGTAAGCCCGACCTGCCGTTCAACCCGGCCCTGCTGAAGAAGGTGGACGAACTGGAACTGTCGGTTCGTTCGGCCAACTGCCTGAAGAACGACAACATCGTCTACATCGGCGACCTGATCCAGAAGACCGAGGGCGAAATGCTTCGCACCCCGAACTTCGGCCGCAAGTCGCTGAACGAGATCAAGGAAGTGCTGGCGACCATGGGCCTGAGCCTCGGCATGGATGTGCCGAACTGGCCGCCGGAAAACATCGAAGACCTGGCCAAGAAGTTCGACGACCAGATCTGATCATCAACCCTCCGCCCAGGTCCCGCGTTGGATCGGTTGGGGCGGTTAGAATGAGAGGCCCTAGGTCCTAGCCCACAAAGAGTTCGGGCAGGAAACCAGGGTTGAGTAGGAGAGACCCCGATGCGCCACGGCGCCGCCTATCGCAAGCTCGGCCGTACGGTCAGCCACCGCCAGGCCATGTTCGCCAACATGGCTGCTTCGCTGATCAAGCACGAGCAAATCACCACGACCCTGCCGAAGGCGAAGGAACTGCGTCCCTTCGTTGAGAAGCTGGTCACCCTCGCCAAGCGCGGCGACCTGCACGCTCGTCGTCAGGCCATCAGCGCAGTTCGTGATGTGCCGCAAGTCGGCAAGCTGTTCGACACCCTGGCTGCTCGCTATGCAGACCGCCAAGGTGGCTACATCCGCATCATGAAGGCCGGCTTCCGTCACGGCGACAACGCCCCGATGGCAGTCATCGAGTTCGTCGATCGCGACGTCTCGGCCAAGGGCAAGGACTCCGGTCCGGTTGTCGAGATCGAAGGCGACGAAGCTTAATCTTCGTTTCCTGATCTGAACGATCAAAAAGGGCGGTCGGCTTTCGAGCTGGCCGCCCTTTTTCTTTGCCGTCTTGAAACTCGCCGAACGGCGCGACATAGGGGCATATGGCCAAGCCTCAGTACCGCGTCGTCCGCTATCAACCCCAGCACGCCCAAGCTTGGCGTGATCTGAATACCGCCTGGATCATGGAGGGCGGCTTTACGCTGGAGCCCAAGGACCATCTGGTGCTCAATGATCCGCAAGGCACCATTCTGGATGTCGGCGGGCACATCTTCATTGTCGAGCAGGAGGGGGCAGAGCCGGTCGGCTGCTGCGCGCTGATGCCGATGGAGGATGGCGGTTTCGAGCTGGCCAAGATGACGGTGTCGCCGCAAGCGCGTGGGGCAGGGCTGTCGCGGATGCTGATGGATGCAGCCGAGGCGGCCGCGCGAGAGGCCAAGGCACCGCGCCTGTACCTTGAAACCAACTCGGGACTGGCACCGGCCCTGCGGCTCTATGAGAGTGCTGGCTTTGACTATCTGCCAAAGCGCGACACCCCCTATGCGCGGGCCGATGTCTTTATGGAAAAGCGGCTCTAAACCGGGCCGCTATTCCTTGTTGATGTCCTGACGGTTGAACAGCCAGACGGACAGGGCCAGCGGGCCGACCAGCCACAGGATCAAGCCCACGAGCGCCCTGAAGACCTGAGCGCCGCTGACATTGGCACCGGTCAGTGCGGCCTGCAGCAGGTCATGCGCCCCTGCAGGGAACAGCAGCAGCATGCGCCACGATCCCGGCTCCCAGCCCATGGCCATCATCATTCGCTCGACCATGAAGGTTCCCGCGCTGACGGCAACGGCGGCGATCAAGCCGCCGAACATCGACCGTGTGATGATGGAGGCGAGCAGGGCGAGGAAGGCCACCTGAACCGTCCGTATCCAGCCGACGCCGATCATCAGCAGCGTATTGCCGGCCAGCTTCATCGAGCCGCCCACGGTGATGGCGCGGTTCTCGATGGAGGCCGAGATGATCTGGCCGATGATCTCGAGGATCAGATGCAGGGCGATGGGGATGATCGCCAGAATGGCAATCGTTGCGGCCTTGCCGAGGATCAGGTTGGAGCGGCTGTTTCGCGGACGCAGAAGTCGCCAGCTTTCCCAGCGGTAGTCACTGGCCGAGATCACCGCAGCCGCAATCAGGAAGAAGGCCAACAGGTTGATCCCCGCCACACCCGACGCCTGATTGGCCAAGGCAGGCAGGAGTGCCAGCGGCGTATCCGGTGCCATCAACTCTGGCGGCAGTTCACCGCGCGCTTTTTCCAGCGTATTGAGGATGAACTGGCGCTGGACCACGCCCGCAATCGCCGAGGCGACGGGCACAACCAGCAGGCCCCAGATCCAAACCGTATTGTTGCGCGAAAAGCGATACAGCTCCGAGCGGATGGCATCAGTCAGCATGGCCGGCCTCCGTCGTTGTGGACTCGGTTGCGAGCGGATCGGGCGCACTGGTCTGGGCGATAAAGATGGCCTCCAGATCGGCCCCGACCCATCGCGCCTCCATAATATCCACGTTGCTCGTGACCAGATGGCGGATCAGGGCGGCGGTGTCCTGACGTCGGACATTCACCAGCACAGCCTCACCGACGATGTGCCCCGCATCGCCTACGATATCCAGCACCTTGGACAGCGGAGAGGCGACCAGATGCAGATGCTCGGTGTTCTCCGACAGTTCGCTGACGCTGCCCTCGGCGGCCAGTTTGCCACGGTTCATAATGGCCACGCGGTCGCACAGTTTTTGAACTTCGTTCAACTGGTGGCTGGCCAGAATGACGGTGACGCCGTCATCGTCGGCCAGACTGCGGATAAGGCCGCGCATTTCGGTGATGCCGGGCGGGTCCATGCCGCTGGTGGGTTCATCCAGAATGACGAGGTCGGGGCGGGTCATCAGGGCTGCCGCCACCCCCAGCCGTTGCATCATGCCAACGGAAAAGCCGCCGACACGGCGCTCTGCCGCCTCGGTCAGGCCGACGCGGTCCAGCCAATAGGCGACATCCACCTCGGCCCGCATGCCGTGGGCGGTCGCCAGCCACGTCAGGCTTTCCTGCGCGGTCAGATAGGCAGGATAGCGCGGCGTCTCGATCATCGAGCCCATGCGCCGCAAGGTGGGCGAGTGGGCGAGGGGATAGTCCAGCACCGTGCCGCGCCCGCTGGTCGGTTCGATCAGGCCCAGAAGGATGCGGAAGAGCGTGGACTTGCCCGCACCGTTCGGACCCAGAATTCCATAGACGCCGCCCTTGGGAATATCGAGTGACAGGCCATCCAAAGCCGTGACGGACCCAAAGGATTTGCTCAGCTGCTCAGTTGAAATAACGGCGTTCATAATGCGAGATTGTCCGCATATTCACAGACCGGCAAGCTGATTCCTTAAGCGATACCTGTCGCATCTCTGTTACGTATCCGGCATAGCTTGTGGTCAAGTGAGTACTTGGGGGCTGTATGATACAGACTGGTTTGTTTTCCCGCTTGGTGGCCGGCACCGCATTGGGTGCGTGTCTGGCTCTGGGAGCCTGTGCTTCGGTCGGTGCGCCGGATGCGGCGACCGCTTCGCCTGCAGCCCAAAGCCAGGCTGTCGCGGCCCTGCCTGAAACCGTCATCCTGATCTCGATTGATGGTTTCCGCGCCGAATATCTGCAGCGTGGACTGACGCCGCATCTGTCGCAGATGGCGGCTGAAGGCACGTCCACGCCGATGAAGGCGTCCTTCCCGACGGTGACCTTCCCCAACCACTATACGCTGGTGACGGGTCTTCATCCGGACCATCACGGTCTGGTCGGCAACAATATCCGCGACCCCGAACTGGGCTCGTTCTCGCTGGGCAATCGCGCGGCAGTGACGGACCGTCGCTGGTGGGACGGTGGCGAGCCGATTTGGGTCACGGCGGAAAATCAGGGTGTGATCACCGGCACCATGTTCTGGCCGGGCTCGGAAGCCGATGTCCGCGGCGTACGCCCGACGCACTGGGCTGTGTTTGATCAGTCGATGGGCGGGGATGCCCGCGTGGATCGTCTGCTGTCGTGGCTGGACCTGCCGAAGGAGCAGCGCCCGCGCCTGACCACCCTCTATTTCGATCTGGTGGACACTATGGGCCACCACCACGGCCCTAACTCGCCGCAGGTCGAAGACGCCCTTCGCCAAACCGACGCCTCTATCGGGCGTCTGATGGATGGCCTGAAGGCGCGCGGCATTGCCGACAAGACGGTCGTCATCGTGGTGTCGGATCACGGCATGGCGGCAACCTCGCCGGACCGTGTGACCTATCTGGATGACATGATGGACGTCTCGGCCATCGAGGTCGTCTATTCCGGCCCTGTTGCCATGATCAACGCCGCCGCAGGCCGCGACGCCGAGGTCGAGGCCGCTCTGGTGGGCAAGCACGAACAGATGGAATGCTGGCGCAAGGCCAACGTCCCTGCGCGTCTGGCCTTTGGCACTCATCCGCGTGTGTCGGACTTTGTCTGTCTGGCATCGCCGAACTGGCTGGTGGGGACGCGCAACCGCGCTGTCACCCGTCCGGGCGGCGCGCATGGCTATGACAATGAACTGGCCGATATGAAGGCGATCTTCATCGCCACGGGGCCGAACATCGTGCGTGGCGCGTCGCTGCCCAATATGGACAGCGTTGACGTCCAGCCGCTGCTGGGCCGCCTGCTGGGGATCGAGGTTCCCAAGACGGACGGCAATCCGGAAGACACGCTGGCCCTGACGGTCCGCTAAATCGATCCGATAACAATCAGGCGGGCGTCCCCAACGGGCCGCCCGCTTTTTTGTGCGCCGAGGAACGCTATCGGCTGCAAGTGGTTGAAATGGGCCGGATCATCGCCAAATCTGGTTTGAACACCTTTGCTCTTTGGCAAGGGCCTCGCCATTTTCATGACCAAATACCAGTGCCGAATGGCGTTCTCCTAAATTCAAGACTGCGAACACGGGATAAGATGAAGACATCACACCTTGCCATTGCCGCTGCACTCATGGTTGCGGCGTGCGGTCAGTCCCAACCTACCAAGGCGCAAGAGGGCGTATTCTCCGAAACCCAGCCGCGCATCGCCCCCACCGATGCGGGCGCGATGAAGACCAGCTTTGCTCCTGTGGTTCGCATTGCGGCCCCCGCCGTCGTCAACATCGCCGCGCGTGGCGTGCAGCAGGGGCGTGATCCCTTCTGGGGCATTCCGACCTCGCGCCAGACGGGCTCGATCGGCTCGGGCGTGATTGTGCGGGCCGATGGTCTGGTGGTGACCAACGCCCACGTCGTCAAGGACATGCGTGAAATCCGCGTCACCCTGAATGACCGCCGCGAATTCCCCGCCCGCGTGCTTCTGGCCGACGAGCGTTCGGACATTGCCGTGCTTCAGCTTGAGGATGTGCAGGGCGAGCTTCCGGTGATCCGCATCGACGATCAGGAAGAACAACAGGTCGGCGATCTGGTGCTGGCCATCGGTAACCCGTTTGGCGTGGGCCAGACGGTGACCAACGGCATCATCTCGGCCCTGAACCGTACCGATACGGGCATCAGTGACGCAGGCTCTTTCATCCAGACCGACGCGCCAATCAACCCCGGTAACTCGGGCGGGGCGCTGGTGGACATGGATGGCGAGCTGATCGGCATCAACACCGCCATCTTCAGCCGCAGCGGCGGTGCCTCGGGCGTCGGCTTTGCCGTGCCTGCGGCCATGGTACGCCGTGTTCTGGATTCCGCTACGGGTGGCGAGACCCGCGTGGTTCGTCCGTGGCTGGGCGTGAAGGGCGAGGCCGTTAGCGCCGACATGGCCCGCAGCCTTGGGCTGGAACGTCCGCAAGGTCTGATGGTCACCAACCTCTATGACGGCGGTCCGGGTGCACGCGCCGGTATCGAGGAAGGCGACGTGATCATCGCCATCGACGGTGCAGAGGTGAACGATCAGGGCGGCCTGAACTATCGCATCGGCACCAAACAGCCGAACGACACCGTGGCTGTGACCTTGCTGCGCGACGGTCGCCGCATGTCGGTGAACGCCCGCGTGACCCAGCTTCCGGGTGAGGCCGATATCGGCAAGGGCGAGGTCGTGGGGCAGGGCGCTCTGACCGGTCTGTCGGGCATGGCGCTCAATCCGGCGCGTGCGGACCGCATGGGCGGTGATCCGTTCACCACCGGCGTCTTCGTGACGGCCATCCAGCGCGGCAGCATCGCCCATCGCATTGGCCTGCGTCCCAATGACGTGATTGTCTCGCTGGACGGACGTGCGGTCACTTCGGTTGCAGCCCTCAACCGTGCGGCGCGTGGCTCGGAGATCGTGATTGTACGCGGCGGTCGCCAGCTGAACGGTCGTATCCCCTAAGCTCGCGCCTCTAATCAGGTGAAATCGGATGCCGGACGGCTTATGGATGGGTCATGAGTGATCTGTTCGAAGCCGCCGGCATCCATCCCCCTGACGCGCCTCTGGCCGACCGTCTGCGTCCGACCACGCTCGACGAGGTGGTGGGGCAGGACCATCTGCTGGGTGAAGGCGGGCCGATCCGGCGCATGACCGAGGCGGGCCGTCTGGGCTCCATGATCCTTTGGGGGCCGCCCGGCACAGGAAAGACCACTATAGCCCGTCTGCTGGCCAAGGCCGCGGGCTATGAATACATGCAGATTAGCGCCGTGTTTTCCGGCGTGGCCGATCTGAAGAAGGCGTTCGAACAGGCGAGGGCGATCCGTGCCTCGGGCCGTTCGGTCTTGCTGTTTGTGGATGAAATCCACCGCTTCAACCGCGCCCAGCAGGATGGCTTCTTGCCCTTTGTCGAGGCGGGGATTGTCACCCTTGTCGGCGCAACGACGGAAAACCCCAGTTTCGAGCTAAACGGCGCATTGCTGTCGCGTTCGCAGGTCTATGTGCTGAAGCGACTGGACGATGCAGCGATGGAAAAGCTGCTCCAGCGGGCCGAGGCCTATACGGGCAAGCCGCTGCCGCTGCTGCCCGAAGCGCGCGAGGCACTGTTCACCATGGCGGATGGCGATGGACGCTATCTGCTGACCATGGTCGAGGTGCTGTTCAATCTGGCCGAGGGCGAGCAGCTGGACGTGCAGGGCATGGCCAACATCCTGCAGAAACGCGCCCCTGCCTACGACAAGAGCCGCGAAGAGCACTACAACCTGATCTCGGCCCTGCATAAGTCCGTGCGGGGATCGGATGTGGATGCGGCGCTGTACTGGTTCGCGCGGATGCTGCACGGGGGCGAGGATCCGTTGTTCATCGCGCGGCGTCTGGTCCGCATGGCGGTGGAGGACATTGGCGAGGCGGACCCGCTGTCCATCCTCGTGGCCAACGCCGCCAAGGATACCTATGACTTCCTCGGCTCCCCCGAGGGGGAACTGGCCCTGGCGCAGTGCGTGGTCCATCTGGCCACGGCACCGAAGTCCATCGGCGTCTATCAGGCCTATAAGGCGGCGCGAAAGGCAGCGGCTGAAACCGGCTCGCTGATCCCGCCCGCCCATATCCGCAATGCCCCGACCAAGCTGATGAAGGAGCTGGGCTACGGGAAGGGCTATCAGTACGATCCCGACACGCCCGAGGGCTTTTCCGGCGACAACTTCTTCCCCGACGGCATGCCCCGCCAGAGCTTCTATCGCCCGAAAGGCGAGGGGCATGAGGAGAAGGTCAAGATGCGTATGGAACGCTGGGCCCAGATGCGCGCCCGTATTCAGGCACAAAAGGCCGGATCGGGATCGGATGACGATGACTGGGGCATCCAATAGCTCTCGTAATGTGACGCGAATTTAGGGGGCGCTTGCCCTTGTTTTGGACTTCGCACGGCATAGCTGCGGCCTATCAATGATATGTCGCAAGGAGAGAGCCGGATGAAGCTGAACCAAGTCACCGTCGAGGTATCGGACATCCCCCGCGCCAAGGCCTTTTATCAGGCGCTGGGTCTGAAGATGATCGTGTCCAGCGACCACTATGCCCGCTTCATCTGTCCGGGCGAGGACGAGGACCTGTGCTCGACCTTTTCGATCCATATCGCCGATCAGGTGCGGCCCAATATGGGCGGCGTCTATTTCGAGTGCGTCGATCTGGACGCGCGGGTGGCGGCGTTGAAGGCCGCGGGCTTCGCCTTTGACAATGATCCGGTCGATCAGGACTGGAACTGGCGCGAGGCGTGGCTGCGCGATCCGGACGGCAACCGCATCTGCCTGTATTTCGCGGGGGTGAACCGCACCAACCCGCCGTGGCGCGTGGCCGGCAGTTAAGTCCATTGCCAAGGGGGCGCTGCCTGCCATACTGAAGCTGCACTTCAAGGGCTGGGAGCCAAACCTATGAACGGCAACGTAAAAGCACCGTGGCATCTGTGGGCCGTGGGCGTCATCACCCTGCTGTGGAACGGCTTTGGCGCGTCCCAGTGGTATATGCAGGTGATGAAGGTCCGCAGCTATTATGCGGATATGACGCTGGAACAGGTCCAGTTCATTCAGGCCCAGCCGGTGTGGGTTGAAATCGTGTTCGGCGTCGGCGTCTGGACGGGTGTTCTGGGGGCGCTGATGCTGCTGCTGCGTCGCAAGCTGGCGTTCAACGCCTTTGTCGCCAGCCTGATCGCCGTGCTGGCCAACACTGTCTACATGCAGGTGCTAACCAATGGCCGCGAGCTGTTCGGCGTCGGCACCCTGTATGCCGCGATTGCCGTGATCGTGGTGGCGGCAGCCTCTGCGGCCTATGCCCATTTCGCCCGTTCGCGCGGCATTATCCGCTAATCCAATCGACCATTCGGGGGGACTGGGCTAAGAGCGCGCGATGACCAAGCGCCAGCCCCTAGACCTGCCCCCCGAAGACGTCGCCTTCATGCGTTCGCTGGTCCTGTTTCAGGACTCGCATGTGATGGTGGTGAACAAGCCCGCGGGGCTGTCCAGTCAGGGCGGGCGCATTCAGGCCCATACGCTGGATGACCTGCTGTGGGCGTTCAAACGCTCGAACGGCAAACGCCCCGAACTGGTGCACCGCCTTGACCGCGATACCTCGGGCGTCATCCTGATCGCCAAGACCAAGCCCGCCGCCAGCTTCCTCGGCAAGGCGATGCAGGCGCGCAAATTCCAGAAGACCTATCGCGCTATCCTCTCTTCCGCCCCCGAGCCGAAGCAGGGGTTGATCGAGGCCGCCCTGCGCCGCGAGGAGATCGGGCGCGAGGCCTATATGCGCGTCGTCGCCGATGACGCCGAGGGCGCGCAGGCGTCCCAAAGTCGTTACCGCACCCTGTCGGCCAATGAAGAAGGCGCGGTGGTCGAGCTGGAGCCGCTGACCGGACGCATGCACCAGCTGCGCGTCCACATGGCCCATATCGGTCGCCCGCTGGTGGGCGATGTGCGTTACGGCGGGGCGCTGACCTTTGCGGGGCGCGGTGCGCCGCGCCTGATGCTGCACGCGGCCAAGCTGACCTTTCCCCACCCCGAGGGCGGCCGTATGACCATCGAGGCCCCCGAGCCGCAGGATTTTGCCGACCTCAGGGCGGCGGCGGGGCTGTAAGGCTTCATCGGCGGTTCAGACTGGGCGCGGAACAATGGCGGCTGTAATCCGCTGAATCCGCGCAATCTGTTCGGGAGTGACCGCCATGACGTCTGTCTTTTCAAAAAAGGCCCTGACCGCATCCATGCTGGCGGCCTCGGCGCTGGCCCTGACGGCCTGTGCCAGCCTGTCGCCGTATGGTCCCCAGACCGCAGCGAGGGGGCAGGGCTATGCCGAGCAGCAGATCGAGAGCAACCGTTTCCGCGTGACCTATAATGGCGTCGGCTCGGCAGGACCGGTGTTTGACCGCGCCCTTTATCGTGCGGCGCAACTGACGTCCGAGCGGGGTTACGACTGGTTCGAGGTCACCCAACGCTGGATCGACGGTCGCCCTGACAGTGCGGGTGGTGTGCGCCCCAACGTGTCGATCGGTGCGGGCGGTGGCCGCTATGGCGGCTGGTCCGCCTCGGGCGTTGGCGTGGGTGTCGGCCTGAACTTCAGTGGTCCGTCACCGACCTCGACCACGCTGGAGATCGTTATGGGCCGTGGTCCCAAGCCCGATCACCCCGAAGCCTATTCGGCGCGCGGCGTGATGGAGGCCATTGGTCACCGCCTTTAAAGCCGTCAGAACGGCCAGCGCGCCATCGCTGCCGCAAAGATGAACAACAGGCAGACCAGCGCCAGTTCAATCACAATGAACTGGCGTGACACGGCCAGTTCCTTATCGGGCGGCGTGTAACTTCTGTCGCGCGCATGGGCACGTTCCCACCGGATGAACAGCAAGGTGGGCCGGATAGACAGCAGTCCGATCAGGACGAAGGTGGCCATCTTGGCCCAGAAGAAGGGGTTGCCCTGATAAAAGGCCCAACCCTTCTCGCCCCAGAGTACGCGGCAGATGCCGATGACGAGCATGAAGCCGGAGCCCATGCCGACGCCCTTGTCCAGCTTTCCGAGCGCGGCGAGCGGTAAAGGCGATTGTTGCAGCAGAAATCCCTGTCGCGAGACCATGACGATCAGGCCCAGCAGGGTCAGGTGGTGAAGCGACGCGAGTAACAGGGACAGCATGGCTTAACCCTCTCTTCGTGACGGCCTTTACAGCCGGTGCGTGCATAGAATGTCGCGTTTTCGCTTTTCGGTAAATGCGACGTGCGCGTATCGCGCTTTCCTTGTCCGCTTCGCAAAGCTTTCGGAACGGGGTAAGCCGCAGGGATGAACCCTTTTCTGATGGTGGCGGCGGGCGGTGCTCTGGGAGCCATGGCGCGCTATGCGACAGGCTTGGCCATGGTGCGCGCCTTTGGCAGCGGTGGATGGCCGTGGGGAACCTTTGCGGTGAACCTTGTCGGCGGCCTGTTGATCGGGCTGGTCACAGGCTGGATCGCGCTGAAATCGCAGGGAACGAGCGAAGCCGTTCGCCTTTTCGCCGTTGTCGGGGTATTGGGCGGGTTCACGACCTTTTCGGCGTTTTCGCTGGAACTGGTTCAAATGCTCGAGCGCCGCGAGATGGCCATGGCCGCCGGATATGCGCTCGCTTCAGTTTTTCTTTCGGTGGTCGCCGTGTTTGTCGGCTTGATCATCATGCGTAAGGTTTTCGGATGAGCCGCGAAGTTCAGATCCTGTATGTAGCCGAGGCCGAGGACGGCATCCGTCTGGACCGCTGGTTCAAGCGCCGCTGGCCGCACCTGTCACACATTCAGGTCCAGAAGATGTGCCGCGCGGGCAATATCCGCGTGGACGGCAGCCGCATCAAACCCGAAGAGCGCCTGACCGCCGGTGCCGCCGTGCGCGTGCCGCCGATTCCCGAGCCTGTCGAGCGCGTACCGGGTGAAAAGCCCAAGATCAGCGAGCGCGACGTGGCCTATGCCAAGTCGCTGGTGCTGTACGAAGACGACATGGTGATCGCCATCAACAAGCCGGCCGGTCTGGCGGTTCAGGGCGGTACCAAGACGACCAAGCACGTCGACCGTCTGCTGTCGGCCTGGGGCGAGGGGATGGAGCGTCCGCGCCTTGTCCACCGTCTGGACCGCGATACCTCGGGTGTGCTGCTGCTGGGCAAGGGGCCGGAAGCGGCCAAGCGTCTGGCGGGGGCCTTCGCCCGCCGTCACGCCAAAAAGACCTATTGGGCCATCGTCATCGGCAACCCCAAGCCGTCGGCGGGCCAGATCGACATGCCGCTGAAGAAGTCGGGCATCAACGACTTCGAGATCATGCGTCCAGCCGATCCCAAGGAGCACGGCGCGGAATCCGCCGAGACCGCCTATGTGACCGTCAGCCGCGCCGCGCACCGCGCCGCATGGATGGCGCTGCGTCCGTTCACGGGCCGGACCCACCAACTGCGTGCCCACATGGCGGGCATCGGCCACCCGATCCTTGGTGATCCCAAATACGGCAATGACCAGTCGAAAGAGCTGTCGGGCACGCTGAAGCTTCAGCTTCACGCCCGCCGGATCGAGCTGGACCATCCTGGCGGTGGCAAGCTGATCGTCGAGGCCCCGCTGTCGCCGGAAATGAAGGCGGGCTTTGCCCACTTCGGCTTCTCGGAAGACGAGGCGGACGAGGACATCTTCCACAACGTCAAACGCATCCGGTAATCTGCGGACATCTTCGGGGGAGGGTATGGCAGTGATTACCGGCATGACGGCGGAACAGCGCGCGCAACGGGCACAGGCACTGGCGCGCGACGACCGCTTTCGCGAGGCGCTGGCGCTGGTCCGCGCCGCGCCTGCCGATCAGAAGGCCCGATTTGCCGATTTCGAGATCGGCCTTTTGAAGGCCAGCCAAAGCTATGACGAGCTGATTGCCCTGCGTGAGGCGCAGGTGAAGGCCACGCCAAACTCTATGGTGGCCTATCACAATCTAGCCTCCAGTCTTGGGGATGCGGGCCGCCACGCCGAGGCCGAGGTTGCCGCCCGCAAGGCCCTGTCTTTGGGTGGCAATGCGCCGGAGACGTGGCTGGTGCTGGGTCGCTCGCTACAGGCGCTGGGCAGGGCGGAGGAGTCGCTTGCCGCCTATCGCGGGGCTATCGAGCGCCGCGCGGGCTATGTCGATGCCGTCAATGAACTGGCCCAGCAAATCTGGATGTCCGGTGGTGCGGTCGAACAGGCGCGTCAGCCGTTCGAGCAGGCACTGGCGCAGTTCCCGACAAACACGGCCCTGTTACGCGCCTTGGCGGTATTCAACGCCTATGTCGGGATGGCTCCCGACGCCGTTCACGACGATCTGGTCCGCCGCGCGCAACAGGCGCGGGTGCGCGATGCAGGTGTAGAGGTGGCCGCCTCCCATCTG
>NZ_CAMZFB010000033.1 GCF_947305955.1 uncultured Brevundimonas sp. | reverse complement strand
GAGCAGGAGGCCCGCACCAAGGCCCGCGAACTGGAAGACCGTCTGGGCCGCCTGCAGACCGAGGCTCGGGGCTTGGCCCAACTTCTGGTGACAGGCAAACGCCAGCACGCGCCTGCACTCGACAAGGTATCTGCGGCCAAAGGCTATGAGGCCGCGCTGGCCGCCGCCCTCGGTGATGATCTTGATGCTGCACTGGACAAGGCCGCCCCCGCCCACTGGGCCGGCGCGGACGCCGCCCCCCATAGTTGGCACGATGGCGTGGAGCCTTTGTCCGCCCATGTGGACGCGCCCGAGCAACTGGCCGCGCGTCTGGCCTTCTGCGGTGTGGCTCCGCGTGACAGGATCGCCGATCTGGCCCGCGCCCTGCCGCGCGGTGCGCGTCTTGTGACAAAGGATGGCGACCTTTACCGCTGGGACGGTTTCGTCAGCCGCGCCGAAGCCCCGCGCCCCGCCGCCGTCCGGCTGGCCCAGCGCACCCGCCTGTCGGAGCTGGAAGCCGAGATCGATGCTGGCAAGCCCGCGCTGGAGGCCGCACAGGCCGCCCTGCGCGCCGCCACCGACGCCTTCCGCGCCGCCGAGGAAACCGTAAAGCAGGCCCGCACCCGCCCCTTCGGTCTGGACAAGGCTGTGACCAGCGCCCGCGACCGTCTGGAACACCTGCGCCGCGAGCAGACCCGCAAGGAAGCCCGCGCCCAGTCGCTGGATGAAACCGTTGCTCGCCTCGAAGCCGAAACGGCCGAGGCACAGGCCGCATACGATGCCGCCCAGAATGTCGAGGAACCGTCCGAGACCATCGCCACCCTGCGCGGTGATCTGAACGCCGCCCGCGTGGCCGCCGACGATGCCCGTCAGGCCGCGCAGAACGCCCGTTCACGCCGCGACGAAGAGGCCCGCGACCGCCAGCAGCGCGAACAGCGCCTCGGCAGCCTGACCCGCGCGCACGAAAGCTGGATCGGCCGATCGAAAGAAGCCACGGGCCGCATCAAGACGCTGGAAAAGGACGCCGAAAAGGCCGCCGCCCAGCTTAAAAAAGCCGAGGAAGCGCCCAAGGGCTTTGCCGAACAGCGCGGCAAGTTGATGGACACCCTGATCGCCGCCGAGAACCGCAAGAAGGCCGCGACCGACGCCCTGCAACAGGTCGAGTTCGACGCCGCCGAGGCCGACCGCGCCGCCCGCGCCGCAGAAAGCATCGCAGGTCAGGCCCGCGAGGCCCGCGCCGCCCTTCAGGCCCGTGCCGAGGCGGCGGACGAGAAACTGGCCGACGCCGACCGCAACCTGCGCGAAACCGCACAGATGACGCCGGAAGAACTGGGCAAAAAACTTCAGGAAGACGCCATCGCCCGTCCGCCGGATACGCAAGGGGCGGAGAACCTGCTGTTCGCGCTGGAACGCGAGCGTGAGGCTCTTGGCGCGGTCAACCTGCGTGCCGAGGAAGAGGCCGAGGAATACAACGACCGTCTGGGCGCGATGAAGACCGAGCGGATCGACCTGACGCAGGCCATCGCCAAGCTGCGCGACGGGATCGACGAACTGAACGCCGAGGGCCGCGAGCGCCTGCTGGCGGCGTTCGAGATCATCAACGAGAACTTCAAGACCCTGTTCGAGGCCCTGTTCGGCGGCGGTCAGGCCGAGTTGAAACTGGTGGAAAGCGACGACCCGCTGGAAGCCGGTCTGGAAATCTATGCCTGTCCGCCCGGAAAACGCCTGTCGGTCATGAGCCTGATGTCGGGGGGCGAGCAGGCCCTGACGGCGGCGGCGCTGATCTTCGGCGTCTTCCTCGCCAACCCTGCCCCCGTCTGCGTGCTGGACGAGGTGGACGCGCCGCTGGATGACGCCAACGTGGACCGCTTCTGCAAGATGCTGCACGAAATGCGGTCGCGCACCGACACCCGCTTCATCTGCATCACCCACAATCCGGTGACGATGAGCCGGATGGATCGCCTCTATGGCGTGACCATGCCCGAGCGCGGCATGAGCCAGCTGGTCAGCGTCGACCTGAAACAGGCCGAGACCATCATTAACGCCTGAGCAGGTCCTTGAGCGCAGGGCCTATCAGAAACCACGGCTCATAGAGATAGCGTGACGCCAACCGCTTGGGGTCGTGGCACAGGCGATAAAGCCATTCGATGCCCCACTCGCCCATCCAGCGCGGCGCGGCCTTTTGCACCCCGACCTCGTAATCGAATGCCGCACCGACAGGCATGACGACACAGGGCGGAAGGTCGCGATAGTTCTCGGCAATCCACGCCTCCTGACGCGGCATGCCCATGCCCACCATCAGGATATCGGGGGCAAAGCGGCGGATGGTCGAGAGCACCGACTGGTTTTCCTCGCCCTCGCGCGTCACGTCGAAAAAGCCGTCGCGTCCGGAGAAGCTGAGATCGGGATAGGCCATTTCCATCATGCGAATGGCCCCCGTCGCCACGCCCGGCTCGCCCCCCAGATAGAAGACCCGCAGGCCATAACGCTGGGTCATGTCCCAGAACCGGCCGCGCCAATCCAGATAGGTCGAGCGATGCTGTGGCCCTACCGGCTTTCCGCACAGTTTGGCGAACCGGATCATGGGCATGGAGTCGATCTGAACCAGATCGGCCATGTCGTAGAACCGCGCCATCGCCTCGTCACGGTCGATCAGATACAGGCTGTGCAGATTGTGGTTGGCGAGGATGGCCCGCTGGCGGCCTCGCGCCCGAAACTGGATCCAGTCCAGAACTTCATCCGGCGTCACCATATCGACGTCGTGGCCCAATATCCGGATACGCTGAAAGCCGCTTTGGCTCTCAGCCACACACACCCCTGCCCCCACCGTCAGCGCGCCCGCTTGTGCCAAGGGTTCGGGGGATGTGTTATTCATGGCCCGCAGTATGGCTAACACCGATTAACGATGGGTTCCCTCACAGTGCCAATTTATGGATTTACGCTTGCCCTCGCCCTGTTGTTCGGGGGCCAGGACCCGCTTTCGGCCGAACGCCAGCTGCAGATGACCGGACAGGGCCGCTTCACCTATTTCGCGGATTTGTCGACCGTCGCCGATGACGGAAATGGCGTGCGGCGACTGCGGGCGCTGCAGTTATCGGACGAGCCGATGATGATCGGCGATGTGGCCTTTATCGGCGGCTGGTCCAACTGGTCGTTCGACTGCGTCCAGCGCACGGCGCGTCGGATTGATTTCAGCTCGCTACGCAGTGACGGCGTGGAAGGTCCGGCCACACCGGTACAGACGGGTGTCTATCCCCTGTCTCCCGGTGGCGATGCCGCCGAGCTGGCCGCCGTCGCCTGTGGCGAGATCGAACAGAAGATAGACGCCCGCAATCTGAACGAAGCGATTGCCTTAGCCAGCGAGATCGACTGATCGGCCCGTTCGGCTCTTGGTTTCGACCTGATCGAGATCGACGCGGTCACGCGGCAGGGCCTCGGGACACTCGTCGCGCATGAAGGCCAGCATCTTCTCGCGGATCTCGCACTTGAGATCAAAGGCCGACGAGGCGTTGCGTGCGCTGGCCGTACAGCGGACCTTGGCCGTGCGCTCGGTGATGTCGAACACCACCAGCGACACCACATCCCCGTCCCAATGGATGGATTGCTGGACGATCTCTTCCAGCTTGGTCCGCAGGCGATCGATGGGGGCTTCATAGTCCACCCACAGGAAGGCCGGAGCCAAGAGGCGCGTATCCATCCGCGTCCAGTTCTCGAACGGCGTCTGGATGAAATAGGTCAGCGGCACCACGATACGGCGCCAGTCCCAAAGCTTGACCACCACATAGGTTGAGGTGATCTCCTCGACCCGCCCCCATTGGCCCTCGACCACGACCGCATCATCGATACGGATCGGCTGGGCGGTGGCGATCTGGATGCCCGCGATCAGGTTGGCGAGGAAGGGCTGGAGCGCCAGACCGGCCACGATACCGACCACACCTGCCGAGGCGAGCAGCGACAGGCCCCACTGACGCACGCCCGGAATGGTCAGCAGCGCCAATCCCGCAAACACCAGCATGATCAGCACCTGCAGAACGCGGCGCAGGATACGGGTCTGGGTTACGCGCTTGCGGGCGTGGGTGTTGGCGTCGTCCTCGGTGTCGTAGCGTTTGAGCTGGGCCTGCGCCCCCGTGCCCACAAGACTGGCCAACGTCCAGCCCATGGCCAGCAGGAAGGCCACCAGAAGCGTCCGGCGGACAAGGATCGACATCTCGACCGACAGGGGCGAGACGGTCACCGCCAGCCCCATGGCCATAATCATCACCATCGTACCCAGCTGGATACGGGCGCGCTCCAGTGCCCGCTGCCAGAACTGGTCGCGCTTGCGGGCGATGAGCCGCAGAATGGCGAAGACCATATAGTTGGCCGTCCACCCGATGAGGGTGAAGACGACCACGATAATGCTGATAACCGCCCACTTCGGAAGCCAGTTGAACTGGTTCCAAAGGCGGAAGACCTCATTGGTCAGATCGATGACGAACTGTGGCATGGGCAAACCCTAGCCGCGTTCGTCCTTCCTCCCAAGAGGGGCCGTCGTCGCGGCTTAGCCCTGGCGCTGGGCGGCGGCGGCTTCGGCCAGATCGGCCAGACGCTCGGCGGCATCGGCGATGGCCACACTGCGCGCCGCCACGGACATGGCCGGAAGCTTGGTCGGATTGCCTAGGATGTCACCCACCGTCGCCGTCAGCACCTCGGCGCTGAAGTCATCCTCGGCGATGCGGACAGCGGCACCGGCATCCACCAGCACCTTGGCGTTCAGGGTCTGGTGGTCATCGGTAGCGATCTTCAGCGGGATCAGGACCGACGGCATGGCCGCCACAGCCAGTTCCGAACAGGTCGAAGCCCCTGCCCGACCGATCACCAGATGGGCTTCGGACAGGCGTTTGGCCATATCGTCAAAGAACTGCTCGACCTCGGCCTGAATACCGGCCTCGGCGTAGATTTTCTTGGCGGCGGCGACGTTCTCGAAGCGGGCCTGTTGCGAGACGACCAGACGTTTGCGGATCGCTTCCGGCAAGGCGGCCAGCGCCTTGGGCGTTTCTTCGGACAGGATACGTGCGCCCTGACTGCCGCCGGTGATCAGGACCTTGATCGGTCCCTTGGCACCCGGAGCCTTATAGGCGCGGTCGTAAAGGGCGCGGATGTCGGGGCGGACCGGATTGCCCACCACGTGCAGTCCTTCCAGCACCGACGGCGATGCGCGGCCCAGTGCCGGAAAGGCCGAGGCCACCACATCGACCGACGACGCCAGCAGACGGTTCGTCTTGCCCAGCACCGAGTTCTGTTCGTGGATAACGGTCGCACGGCGGGTCGCCACAGCCGCGATCAGGGCCGGAGCGGACGGATAGCCGCCAAAGCCGACCACCACATCAGCGCCCAGCGCCTTAAAGGCCGCCGAGGCCTGACCCACGCCCTTGATGATCGCAAAACCTGCCTTGAGCATGCCGACAGGGCCGCTGCCGGTTGCGGCATCCAGCGGGATGATCTTGGCCGCCGGAAAGGTCTGGGCGTATTTCTGGCCGCGCTTGTCGGTGGCCAGCAGAACCTGCCAGCCCCGCTCTGCCATCACGCGCGCCAATGCCTCGGCCGGAAACATGTGGCCTCCGGTACCACCGGCAGCGACAACGCAGGAACGGGTCTTAGCAGTCATGGACGTCTCGTTAGCGGCAGGGATCAGGGCAGGATGCGCGAACGCGGATTGATATTGGCACCCGGTTCATAGGCACCCGGCAGACGGCGGGTCAACGACAGCGCCAGTCCCATGGTCAGGCCCATCGCCAGCATGGACGAACCACCATAGGAAATGAACGGCAGGGTCATACCCTTGGTCGGGATCAGGCTGAGGTTCACGGCGACGTTGATACAGGCCTGAAGCCCGATCAGCATGAACAGGCCCGCCGCCGCCGTTTGCTGGAACGGATCAGCCAGCTTCATGGCGCGTCGCATACCGCGCAGGACGATGAAGGCATAAAGGCCAATGATGCTGAGCGACAGCACAAGGCCATATTCCTCGGCACCGACCGAATAGATGAAGTCGGTATGCAGGTCGGGCACGTGGCGCTTCATTACGCCCTCGCCGATGCCGCGCCCGAAAAGGCCGCCCGCACGGATGGCTTCCGAGGCGCGGTCGATCTGGTGGGTGTCTGCGGTTTCCGGCGAGAAGAAGCGGTTCAGGCGGTCACGCATGTGACCGAACGTCAGGTAAAGGCTGATGGCGGCCACCGGCACGGCCGCCGCAACGCCCGCCACCCATTTCATCGGCATGCCCGCCATGAAGAAGACGGCGGCGAATGTGGTGGTCACCAACAGGGTCTGGCCGATATCCGGCTGGATCAGCAGAAGGCCCACAACAAGCCCCCATGCCGCGACCGCGATGCTGACGCCCGGTACGCCCTCGCCCTTGCCCGCCTCGGAGAACATCCATGCGGCAAAGACGATCAGGCCCGGCTTGGCGAACTCGGACGGTTGCAGGCTGAACGGACCAAGGTTGATCCAACGGGCCGCGCCCTTCACCGTGTCGCCGATAAACGGCAGTAGCATCATACAGACGATGGCTACTGACCAGCATGGCCGTCAGGCCCATGCCCGGGAACACCATCATCCGGTAGGAATAGTGGAACGGGTTGCTGATCGACTCGTCGGCCAGAATGGCGGCGGGGCTGGAGGCGAAGCTCAGCACCACGCCGATGAACATCAGCGCCAGCGCGGCCACCAGCAGCGGGCGGTCAACCGTCCACCACCAACGGGCCAGAACGCTCTGGTCACTGCGCGAAAACGGGTGGGCGTAGGACTGGCTCATCGGGCGACCTCCGCTGTGGCACCGAGGGCGAGGACGGCGGCGCGGAACGCTTCGCCGCGCACTTCGAAGTCGGGGAACTGGTCAAAGCTGGCGCAGGCCGGTGACAGCAGCACCACCTGTTCGCCGCCCGCAGCCGCAGCATCGGCAGCCGCCATTTCCACGGCGCGCTCCATGGTGCCCGCAACGACATGTGGGACGTCGGACAGGGTGACAGCAAACTCGTCCGCAGCCTGACCGATCAGATAGGCCTTGGCCACATGGCCGAACAGCGGGCGCAACGGCTCGATGCCGCCTGCCTTGGGCACGCCGCCCGCGATCCAATAGGTCTTGGGATAGGAGGCCAGCGCCTGATAGGCGGCGTCGGCATTGGTGCCCTTGGAATCGTTGATGAAGCGCACCCTGCCCAGACGGCCCACGGCCTCCATACGGTGTGCAAGGCCAGGGAAGCTGACGATGCCGGACAGGGCCTGATCGTGCGAAAGGCCCAGCGCCAGCGCCGTGGCATAGGCAAAGGCCGCGTTCTGGGCGTTGTGACGGCCCGGCAGGGAGCGGGCTTGCGACAGATCGATCTCGCGCTCGCCGGTCAGCAGCAGGCCAGGCGCGGCGCGCCAGCCTTCACGCGGCAGGTCTTCGGCGAAGCGGGCCGTGGTGATGCGGGTGACCTTGCGACCCTTGGCCTCCAAGGCGTCGGCAAGGCCGTGGCCCCAGTCGTCATCGACGCCGATCAGAGCGACCTCGTCAGCCCCTTGGGTCTGGAAGATGCGGGACTTGGCCTTCACATAGCCTTCCATCCCGCCATGGCGGTCGAGGTGGTCGGGGCTGATATTGGTCAGGATGGCGACATCGGGCTTGAAGGCCGTGGTCAGGTCCAGTTGGTAGGACGACACCTCGATCACATAGACCGCGTCGGGCGTGGGCGCAGGCAGGGCCAGAACGCCAATGCCGATATTGCCGCCCATGTGCACCTTCAGCCCCGCCTGTTTCAGCACGAAGGCGATCAGGGCCGTGGTGGTGGATTTGCCGTTGGTGCCGGTGATGGCAACCACGCGCGGGCGCTGGCCCTGTGGCAGGGCGTCCAGCGCGCGGGCGAACAGTTCGACGTCACCGATGACGGGGATGCCCGCCTCGTGTGCCTTGTCGACGGTCCAGTGCGGTTTGGGGTGGGTCAACGGCGCACCGGGCGACAGGACCAGAGCGTCGAAACCCGACCAGTCGGCCTGTGTCAGGTCCTCGACGTTGAAGCCTTCGGCCTCGGCCTGCATTCGCCCCGAGACACCGTCATCCCACAGGACAGGCTCTGCCCCGCCCGCTTCAAGCGCACGGCCAGCCGTGATCCCCGATCGGCCAAGGCCGAAAACCGCAACGCGTCTGCCTTCAAAGCCGGGAACGGGGATCATGGTCTTAACGCAGTTTGAGGGTCGCCAGACCGGCCAGAGCCAGCATGGCGGCAACGATCCAGAAACGGATCACGACGGTGGATTCCGGCCAGCCCATCTTTTCAAAGTGGTGGTGGATAGGAGCCATCAGGAAGATGCGCTTGCCGGTCAGCTTGTAATAGCCGACCTGGATCATGACCGAAGCGGCTTCGATCACGAACAGGCCGCCGACGATGCCCAGCACCAGCTCGTGCTTAGTGGCCACGGCCATCGAGCCCAGAGCGCCGCCCAGAGCCAGCGAACCGGTGTCACCCATGAAGATCTTGGCGGGCGGTGCGTTGTACCACAGGAAGCCCATGCCGCCGCCGATGATGGCCGCGCAGAAGATGGCCAGCTCGCCCGCACCGGGGACGTGGTGGACCTGCAGATATTCCGAGAACAGGAAGTTGCCCGTCAGATAGGCGATGATGCCGAAAGCACCCGCAGCCATCATCACTGGAACAATCGCCAGACCGTCCAGACCATCGGTCAGGTTCACGGCGTTGGAGAAGCCCACGATGGTGAAGGCGGCAAAGGCCACATAGAACCAGCCGATATTGATCAGCACGGCCTTCAGGAACGGAAAGGCAATCGAGGTTTCCAGACCCGGCGAGGTCGGCGACTGGGTCATCCAGAGAACCGTCAGCACGCCTGCGATCACGGCCACCACGGTCTGGGCCAGCAGTTTCTGCTTGGACGTCAGACCCGCCGACGACTGCTTGGTGACCTTGGCGTAGTCATCGACGAAGCCCAGAACACCAAAGGCCCCCGTTACACCCGAGACGATCCAGATGTACGGATTGGTCAGGTCGCCCCACAGCAGCACCGACACGGCGATACCGGCGAGGATCATCAGACCGCCCATGGTCGGGGTGCCGACCTTGGACAGGTGGGTTACGGGGCCGTCGTCACGGATCGGCTGGCCCTTGCCCTGACGGGCGCGCATCCAGTTGATGAAACGGCTGCCCATGGCCACGGCCACGATCATCGAAGTCGCCATCGCCAGACCGACGCGGACCGTCTGGTACTGGATCAGGTGCAGCAGCGGGTAATGCTCGGCGACGTCTGCGTAATAAAGGTACAGGAGATAAAACATCGGGCAGGTTTCCTGTTACTCGGCCGAGGTGTTCAGTGCGGCAAGGGCCTTGGCGACCAGAGCGGCTTTCGAGCCGTTCGATCCCTTGACCATAACAATATCGTCGGGCGCTACCAGTTCACCGGCAATGGCGGCAAGCTCGGCAGCGGTTTCGCGCCATTCGCCGCGCAGTTCGGGCGGCAGGATGTCGTAAAGCTGGCGCATCTGCGGCCCTGCGAGGTGAACCACATCAATCTTGTTGAGAACCAGCGGTTCCGCCAGCCCTTCGTGCAGGGCGCGGCTGTGATCGCCCAGTTCCAGCATGTCGGACAGGACGACGACGCGACGCCCCTGCCCTTCCACCGGATGCTGGCCAAGGCTGGTGAAGCCCGCCTTCATCGACAGCGGATTGGCGTTATAGCTCTCGTCGATCAGGGTGAAGTGGCCGCCCTTGTGCGCCACCACCGTCTGCTCGCCACGACCCGCCAGGGGCGCGAAATTGGCCAGAGCCTCAAAAGCGGTATCCAGCGACACATCCAGCGCCCGCAGCATCAGGATGACGCACAGGCTGTTCAGGCCCCAATGGACGCCCGACTGGGCCAGACGGAAGGCATGGCGTTCGCCCTCGATCTCGGCCACCACGGTCGCGCCTTCGGGATCGGCGTCAAACGACAGCAGGCGGGCATCGGCATCCTCGCCCGTACCAAAGATTTTCAGGGTCGCTCCAGCATCGCGGGCGGCCTGTTTGACGATTTCGGCATAGGCGTTGTCGCCGTTGATGACCGCGACGCCGCCCTCGACCAGACCCTGGAAGATCGAGCCTTTCTCGCGGGCCACGCCGGCCTCTCCATCCTCAAAAGCTTCGATGTGGACGGGGCCGACCGTGGTCACACAGGCGGCGTGCGGACGCACCTGTTTCGACAGGGGGGCGATCTCGCCCGGATGGTTCATACCGATCTCGAACACGGCGCGTTCGGTATCAGCTGGCATGCGCGACAGGGTCAACGGCACACCGATGTGGTTGTTATAGCTCTTGATCGAGGCGTGCGCCTTGCCCGCCAGATCGAGGCCCGCCTTGATGGCCTGTGTCACGCTGGTCTTGCCGACGCTGCCCGTCACGGCGCCGAGCTTGGCGTTCGAGCGGTCACGCGAGGCGGCACCGAGAGCTTCCAGCCCTTTCAGCGTATCGGGCACGACCACATAGGCCCCGCCCTCCACCGGATGCTCGACCAGAGCCACGGCGGCACCGGCCTCAAAGGCGCTCTGGGCAAACTCGTGCCCGTCACGTGCGCCCTTCAGCGCAAGGAACAGGTCACCCGCTTGGATTTCACGGCTGTTATAGGTCAGTCCACCGACGGGTGCGTCGGGGCCAACAAGCTTGCCGCCAACGGCCGAGGCGATGGCTTCGGCAGTCCAGAGCGGCGTTCTGAGATCAGGCATTTTCGGTCAGGGCCAGGGTCGCTTCAGTGGCATCGTCGAAGGGGTGAACGACTCCACCGACGATCTGACCCTGTTCATGCCCTTTTCCGGCGATGACCACCACATCTCCTTCGCCCATCATACCAATGGCGTAACGGATGGCTTCGCGGCGGTCGCCGATTTCCTTAGCGTCGGGGCAGCCTTCCTTCACCTGCGAACGAATGAAGGCCGGATCTTCCGAGCGCGGATTGTCGTCGGTGACGATGGCGACATCGGCCAGACGCCCCGCGATCGCGCCCATCAGCGGGCGCTTGGTACGGTCACGGTCACCACCTGCGCCGAACACCACGATCAGACGGCCCGTCGCGTGCGGACGAAGCGCGTTCAGCACCGTCTCCAGACCGTCAGGCGTGTGGGCGTAATCGACATAGACCTCGCCGCCCTTGAGCGACGGGGCTTGGATGCGTTGCAGGCGGCCTTGCGCGCCCTGAATCATTTCCAGTGCCGGAATGACCTTGTCGGGGTCCTCGCCCGCCGCGATGCACAGGCCCGCCGAGACGAGCGCGTTGGAGGCCTGGAATGCGCCGGCCAGCGGCAGCAGGATGTCGTGCAGCTTGCCTTGGACGTCGATAACCAGACGCTGGCCTTCCGGCGTCGGGCGACGCTGAATCAGGGTCAGGTCGCGGCCACGCTCGCCCACGCCCATCACACCCAGACCGGCCATGATCGAGGCCGAGGCAAAGGCCGAATAGGCATCGCTGTCGGCGTTCAGCACGGCGGTGCGGCCACGCGGCAGCAGGGTTTCGAACAGGCGCAGCTTGGCGGCGCGGTACTCTTCCATCGAGTGGTGATAGTCGAGGTGGTCCTGCGTCAGATTGGTGAAACCCGCAGCCTTGATGGCCACGCCGTCGATGCGGCGCTGGTCCAGACCGTGCGAGGACGCTTCCAGCGCGAGATGGGTTACGTCCTTGCGGGCCAGTTCGGCCAGCAGGCGCGCGGCCTCGGCGGCATCGGGGCTGGTCAGGCCGGGACCGGTCAGGGCGTACGTCTTGTCACCCTTCTGGCCAACGACGCCCAGCGTGCCCATGCTGGCGGACTTGTAGCCCATGGCCGCCCAGATCTGGCGGCAGAAGTTGGCGACCGAGGTCTTGCCGTTGGTGCCGGTGACGGCGACGCAGTTCTTGGGCTGGGCACCATAGAAGGCGCGCGCGGCGATGGCATAGGCGCGGTGAACGTCACCCGAGCCGATCAGCAGCGGCGCGGCATCGGACGGCGTGTCCGACGGGGCCAGAACGGCGGCGGCACCCTTGGACAGGGCTTGGTCGATGAAGGTACGACCATCGGCACGGCTGCCCGGCAGGGCCACAAACAGCGCGCCCGGCTTCACCTGACGGCTGTCAGAGGTGACCGAGGTGATTTCCGGATCGGTACTCAGATCACGGTTCAGAAGCTCGGACAGACGTTGCGCACTCATTGAGCCATACCTTCGGCCACTTGCGGTTCAGGAATCCGCTCGCCGGTTGCGGTGAACCAGCGGTCGGCTTTGCGCTCCACGCCAAGGAACTCGGCGATGCGGTCGGCGATGCGGCCCACTGCGGGAGCAGCCACAAAGCCACCGGTGCGCGGATACTGGCCCGGTTCGTCGATCAGCACGAAGACGCTATAGCGCTTCGCATTAACCGGTCCATCGGACGGGAATACGGCAGCGAACGAACCGACAGCCACGGTCGGGTCATAACGGCCATTGACCAGCTTGTTGGCCGAGCCGGTCTTGCCGCCGACGCGCAGGCCCGGAGCATTGGCACGACCGCCCGAGCCACGGGTCACGTTGCGGCGCATCAGCTCCAGCATGGTGGCCGAGGTTTCCGGCGACACCACACGATGGGTCTTGGCATTCGGGTTCCCACCGCGACGCAGGGTCGGCGGGACATAGATGCCGCCGTTGCTCAGCGCGTTATAGGCCGCCACGGCCTGAAGCGGGGTGGCCATGATGCCATAGCCGAACGACAGCGAAGCCAGCGTCGAGTCATCCCACTTGCGCGGAACGGTCGGGCGGTTGGACTCGCGCAGCTCGATCGGTGCGGCATCCAGCAGACCCAGACGCTTGAAATAGTCGCGCATCACGTCCGGACCCATTTCGACGGCCAGACGCGAGGTGCCGATATTGGACGAGTTCAGGAAGACCTCTTCCAGCGTCATCACCTTATTCTTCGCGTGGAAGTCGGTGATGCGGCGCTTGCCGATCTGGAAGGCCTGCGAAGCGTCGAACAGGGTGTTCATGTCGGCGCGGCCGGTGTCCAGACCCGCAGCGACGGTAAAGCTCTTGAAGACCGAGCCCATCTCATAGTGGGCCGAGGTCACGCGGTTCAGGACCGAGGTGTCACCAGCGGCGACCGGACGGTTCGGATCGTAGGACGGCCACGAAGCCATGGCGAGGATTTCGCCCGTCTGCACATCGGCGACGATGGCGACTGCGCCCTTGGCCTTGTTCTCGATAGCGGCGGCGGCCAGTTCGTTCTCGACCACGCCCTGAACGCGCATGTCGATAGAGATCGGGAAGTCACCGCCATCGGCACCGGCTGCACGGATCTGGTCGTTGAAGGCCAGCTCCACACCCGACACGCCCTGACCGCCCGTATCGGCACGGCCCAGCAGGTGAGATGCAGAGGCACCCAGCGGATAGACGCGGCGGTCTTCCGGTTCAAAGGTCACACCGCCCAGAGCCAGTGCGTGAACCGCACGTCGCTCGGCAGGGGTCAGACCCGTCGCGACGATCAGGCGACGATCGCCGTCCAGCACGCGGTCCAGCTTGCTGGCCGAGATGCGCGGCAGGGCTTCCAGCAGTTGGGCGCGGGCCTGATCGCGGTCCCACACTTCGCGCGGATCGATATAGAGGCCGTAGTGGGTGATGTTGGTCGCCAGCAGCATGCCGTTGCGATCCACAACATCGCCGCGTGCCAGCATCGGACGCGACACGCCGTAACCGACGCGGCCCTTGTCGGCGAAAAGCGCGGCATGGCTGGCACCGCCCACCAGAACGATAAAGACCAGCGCGAAGACCGCCATCACCATAAAGATGCGGAAACGCGGATCGTCCTGCGCACGGTCATGGGCGCGAGCACGGCCATAGGCGTTCTCGACGTCCCAGATCATCGCGCCGATGCGGTTCGTCAGCTTGGCCAGAAAGCCTTCAATGGCGGCACCGTTGATCTGCGGTCCCTGGAGGCCAGCGCCGGGGGCCGGACGCGACCAGCCCATATCGCGGTGATCTTGAACGCTCATTGAGGACCTTCCTGTGCAGAGGTCGACGGGGAGACAGGTGAAGTTTCGGGTTGCGCAGCCACCGGAGCGGGCGCAGCAGCCGGAGCCGGTGCGGGCTGGTTGGCCGCCGCCAGTTCCGACAGACCGTCAGCATCGGTGCGACGGGTGACCTGAACCGGCTCCAGACCCAGTTGGCGGGACAGGGCCTCCAGGCGAGCGGGCTGTTCCAGACGGGTCGCCTCGGCGCGCAGCAGGCGGACGCGTTGTTCGTTCTGGCGGATTTCAGCCTCGATCTGGCTGATTTCCGAGCTTTCGCGGGCGGCAGCGGTTTTGACGATGTAGACCGACACCATGACGGCAGCCAGACAGACAACGCCGATCAGTTCCACGCAGCGGACGCCGCGGATACGCCAATCAAATACACGACGGACCAGTCGCAGAGCCGGGTTCATTACGCCCTCCCCCATGCCGGAGCATCTGTACGGATTGCAGCACGCAGCTTGGCCGAACGGGCGCGCGGGTTCACGGCGCTCTCTTCTTCGGTGGCAGCCTGTGCGCCCTTGAACTTCAAGGTGAAGGTCGGCTTGCGTGGATCGACCGCAACCGGCGCGTGGCGCGAACCTGCGGGGGTATTGCCCGTGCGCTCGGTCAGGAAGTTTTTGACGATGCGGTCTTCCAGCGAATGGAAGGTCACGACCACCAGACGACCACCGGGGGCCAGCTTGGCCTCGGCAGCGGCCAGACCACGTTCCAGCTCGCCCAGTTCGTCGTTCACGGCGATACGCAGGGCCTGGAAGGTACGAGTGGCCGGATGGATGGCCGCGCCACGACGACCGCCCAGAGCCTTTTCGACGACTTCGGCCAGATCCAGCGTGCGGGTGAACGGCTGTTCGGCACGGCGGCGCAGGATGGCGGACGCCACGCGACCGGCCTGACGCTCTTCGCCGTACAGTTTGATGATGTGGGCGAGCGGGCCGTGATCCCAGTTGTTCACGATGTCGGCTGCGGTCTCGCCGGTGTCGGCCATACGCATGTCCAGCGGGCCGTCACGCATGAAGGAGAAGCCGCGCTCGGCCTGGTCCAGCTGCATCGACGAGACACCGATGTCGAACACCGCGCCGTCCAGCTTGGCCTTGCCGCTTTCCTCGAACGCGCTGTCCAGATCGCCGAACGGGGTCTGGATCAGTTGGAAACGGTCGCCGAACTCGGCCTTTACGGCGTCGGCGTGGACCTTGACGGTCGGGTCGCGATCAAGGCCGATGACCTCGGCACCAGTCGCGAGAATGGCGCGGGTGTATCCACCAGCGCCAAAGGTCGCATCAATGATCACGTCGCCAGTCTTGGCTTCCAGTGCCGCCAGCACTTCGGGCAGCATCACGGACAGGTGGGGCTTGTCGCTCATTGACCGCCTCCTGCCAGCTTGGTCTGGGCATCCAGACGGGCCTTGCTGATCTGGGACAGGCTGGCGCGGGCGCGGGCGCGTTGCTCGGCGCGGCGGGCTTCATACTTGTCCTTGGCCCAGATCTGGAAACGGTCGTTCAGGCCGACGATCACCACATCGCCCGACAGGCCGGATTCAACGCACAGATGTTCCGGCAGGGTGATACGGCCACCGCTGTCATAGGCCAGACGGACCTGCTCGCCCATCACCTGCCATTCCAGCGCCGAACGCTCTTCGGAGCCGAACGGCAGCGACTGGATCATCTCGTTATAGACCGCGAACAGGTGGTCCCCACCCGCTTCAAGACAATCGGCTTCAATCGACGGAAACAGGAAAATGCCGTGCTCGGCACCGTTTTCGGCCGTGCGGAAGTCGCCCGGGATCAGCAGGCGGCGCTTCGCATCTAATTGTTTCTCAAAGGTCGAGAGAAACACGGCCCAATCCCTTCAAGCCAAACTGGCTTTTCCCTGCATTCCGGCAGACGCACAGGGCGTACGTCTTCCAGCCGATATGACTGGAAATGGGATACCATGGGACGAAATGGGTCTCAATGGGATGAGACGGGATGTTTAACTATGTTTTCACCTTCACCGTGGACAAGAAGGCCTGAAAAACAAGAACATACACAGAACAATCCACAACCTCGCAACCATCGCGCGAGGCCAGAACAGTCCTAGGGTCAATCACTTACCAAAGGGTTCAGACACAAAATGGCCACGTTTGGCCGCCCCGAGGCAGTCTGTCCCATTTATGGTGAAAATTTTTTGGACCAGAGGCAGCCGATCCCATATCGGACGCCCTACCGCGGGACGATCCCAATCCATCCCACCTCCCCGCACGGATCAGGGAGGGAATAAGCCAGACGGTCTATAAGCCGGGTTTTGTACCACCTAGGTGGCGACGATCATTCCTCTGGACCAACCATTGCTGGTTGGTTCTCGCGACCTACCCGGACGTCCGGGGCGGTGAACCCTGCAACCGAGGCTGCGCGACGTCCCTATTTGGTCTTGCTCCAGGCGAGGTTTACCTTGCCATCTTCGTTACCGAAGACGCGGTGGGCTCTTACCCCACCCTTTCACCCTTACCCCGATAAATCGTGGCGGTTTGCTTTCTGTGGCACTGTCTCTCGGGTCACCCCGGGCGGGCGTTACCCGCCGCCTTTTCACCGTGGAGCCCGGACTTTCCTCGACAGGGGCAAGCCCTGCCGCGACCGTCCGACCGTCTGGCGCGGCCTAAGTGAGCGTTTCGGGTGCCGCCGTCAATGCGGCAGATGATTTAACTGTCCAGAACGCCGGTCGTGCTTTCGACACTGGCCAGTTGCAGCAGGCCGACCAGACGCGCGCGGGTTTCGCCGTCGGCGATGCCGTCCACGCGATGCTGACGCCAGTGGCGCTGGAAGGCTTTGACGGTCTGGACCGTTTCTTCGTCGTACTCTCCGCCCGGCTGGATGCCGTAGCCCAGACGGTGCAGCCCCGAGCGCAACACCAGAACGCCCAGCCCCTCGTCGCCGGCCTGAAGCGGTACGCCCAAGGCCTGAACCCGCTCGGCGGCAGGCTCGAACCAAAGGCCATGCCCCTCGCCCGCCAGACGTTTCCACGGGAAGAGTTCGCCCGGATCGTCCTTGCGCGTCGGGGCCATGTCGGAATGGCCGATGATGCGGTTGTCAGGGATGGTCCAGCGGCTGCGGATATCGGCCACCAGTTCGATGACGGCGGCGATCTGGGCCTCGGGGAACGGACGATAGCCGAACTCATGCCCCGGATTGACGATCTCGATGCCGATGGAGGCACCGTTCACATCGTCGGTGCCCTGCCAGACGCCGGCGTTCCTCCGCGACGAGAAGGAAGATGCGCCCGTCCTCTTCGACCAGATAGTGGGACGACACCTTCGCCTCGGGGTCGCGCAGACGCTCCAGCGCCGCCTCCCCCGTCTGCATGCCGGTGTAGTGAAGGACCAGAATGTCCGGCAGGCCCGTACGCTGGTCAAAGTTCGGAGACGGGGCTTCAATAAACTCCATAGGCTGAGGCGGGGCTTTAGCGGCCCTCGCGCTCCCAGCCATAGGCCACCCAGGTGTCGCCAACCTTCTGGGCATCGATGATGCCCTCGTCAGCGGCCTTCTGGGCCTGACGCATCTGACGCGCACGACGGGCGCGCAGAGCAAAGCCCGCAAAGAAAAGAACGACACCGCCGATCACAGCCAGCATGGCGACAGCCGCTGCCGTCAGCACAGCCAGAATGGCACCCACGGTCACAGCCACGGCGGTCGCAATCAGTCCGCCCAGCCACACGAACGGAGCCAGCAGTCCACCACCGGCACGGCGGCGTGCAGCGAAGGATATCTGGGCCATAGGATCGGACTGGATCATGTCGTCATTACCTTAATCGAACGCAGGGGAGGTTCGCTCCCCTGCAATGTCGGCCCGCAAAGCTGAACGGTCAATGACCTGCGACATCACGGACCTGTCACTAGCGCGTTCAGAAGGCGTGTTGTTCCGCAAGAACCGCAGCGCCACCCGCACGCATCTGCTCGGTGCGGATACGCTCGATGACCGCTTCCGCCGTCGGATCGCCCAGAATGCGGCCCACGCGGACAAAGGTCTGCGCCGCCTCGCCCGAGGCACCAAAGGCCATGGCCAAGGCTTCCCACGGGTTTTGCGGGGTCGGATAGTATTTGAAGCGGACACCCTCGGCAGTGGGGATGTTGGCCAGTTGGCGGGCCTTCTCGACGGCTTCGGTGACGCCGCCCAGCTGGTCAACCAGCCCCAGTTCCTTGGCTTGGCTGCCGGTCCAGACGCGGCCACGGGCGATTTCATGCACCCGTTCCGGCGACAGCTTGCGGCCGCGGGCCACGCGCTCGACGAACTGCTGGTAGATGCGGTCCATCGATGCCGACAGCGAGGCACGCTCGGCCTGATTGAACGGGCGGGTCACCGTATAGGCAGCAGCCTCATCACCACCGACCGACAGGTTGCGGACGTCCACACCGAAACGGGCCAGAGCGTCGGCAAAGACGACCTTGCCGCCGAACACACCGATCGAGCCGGTGATGGTCGAGGGCTGGGCCACAATCCAGTCGGCTTCCGAACTGATCCAGTAACCGCCCGAGGCCGCATAGGCCCCCATCGACACGACGACCGGCTTGCCCGCTTTTTGCGCGGCACGCAGGGCGGCCAGAATCTGTTCCGACGCATCGGGCGAACCGCCCGGCGAGGAGACGCGGAAAACGATAGCCTTCACATCCTTGTCTTCGATCGCCTGATAGATGGCGCGAGCCATGTCGTCGGAGCGGATGTCTGACGAGCCGCCAAACAGCGAGTCAGAGCCGCCACGGCCCGTCATGATCGAGCCTTCACCGCCGATGATGGCCACCGCCGACTTGGCCTTGGACGAGGTGCCGCTGCGGTGGGTCTTGCCCGAGGCATAGGACGAGAAGCTGACGATCTTGGAGCCCTTGCCGGCCTTTTCTTTCAAATAGGCCTCGGCTTCCTCGACATGGCCGATACGGTCGATCAGCTTTTTCTCGAGCGCTTCGGGGGCCGTATAGGGACCAGCCTCGACCACCTGCTTCACGACTTCGGGTGCGATCTTGCGGTCGGCGGCAATCGCAGCCAGCGCATTGTTATGAACCGAGCCCATCCATGCCAGCATGGCTTCGCGGTGGGGCGCGGTGAAATCGGATTCCGTCATCTCATTGACGGCGTTCTTGTATTCGTAGCGCTGCTCGAAATCGGCGCGCACGCCGTACTTTTCACCTGCGCGGCCAAGGAACATCGCATCGCTCGACAGGCCGGTGGCCTGGAAGCTGGCCGTGTCCTGCATCCACAGTTCGTCCGCCGAGGCCGCGACCATATAGGACGACACCACAGCGCCCGAGGGCATGAAGCCCTGACTGTGGGCGAGCACCGGCTTGCCCGACTTGGCGAAGCGACGGATGGCCTGACGCAGCTCATCGGCATGGGCGGGCGTCATGCCGCCTTCCGGCGCGCGGATCAGCAGGGCTTTGACGTTGCCGTCATTCTCGGCCTGCGCCAGCACATCGACGACACGCATCACCGAGGTGCCAGACCCGAGCATGGCAAACGGGTTGCTGGGCGTCTGATCGGACAGTCCCTGACGCAGGTCCAGTTCGAGGACCGTATTGGCTGGTGTCGTCGGCTTTGATGCGCCCGCAGCTGCGGCCATCAGAACCACCAGAAAGATCACTGGCAGGATGACGAAAAACACCAGAAGCCCGGCGAATACGCCGAGCATGGTCACGAAAAACTGCTTCATTAGTATCGACTGTCCAATTGGGCCCACAGGCAAACGCACAGGCAGAAAGGACGATCCGCGAGGATCGCCCTTCCATCATACACACAGTGCCGGCCGTTCAGCCCACAAAAGGCGCGACTATTACGAAAGCGTAATCTGGAGCCTTAGCGCAGGTCGTAAACGCCGGTGATGTCGATGCTGACTTCCAGCTCACCGGCCTCGACAGGCGTCGCGTCTGCCGAAGCGGCGCGGGCGTACATGGCCATCTGCGGGGCAGGACGATAGCCGCCACCCTCGGTCAGGTTGCGGATGCTGCCCAGCGGACGGCCCAGAGCTTCGGCATAGAGGGCGGCCTTGGCCTGAAGCGCTTGCACGGCCAGACGACGCGCCTGATCCTCGGCTGCACCCGGGTTTTGCAGGCCGAAACTGATGCCATCGATCTGGTTCACGCCAGCAGCGACCACCGCATCGGCCGTGCGGCCGGTCTTGGACAGGTCACGGATGACCACGGTCACGCGGTTCACGGCCTGATAGCCGCGAAGGCGCGGCGACTGGTTTTCCTGATAGTCGTACTGGGCCGACAGGTTGAGACCCGAGGTCTGGATGTCGCGCTGGTCGATACCCGCACGGCGCAGCGCCTCGACCACGCGCGTCATCTGGGTGGCGTTGGTCTGCATGGCTTCCTGAGCGGTGGCGGCCTCGGTCATGACACCGAAGTTCAGCGTCGCCTGATCCGGCGCCACCTTGACGCGGCCCGTTGCCGACAGATTGAGAGAGGGCTGTGCCTGTTCCACGCTGGTCCTCACAGGTTGATCCTGCGCCATCGCAGGGGAAGCCATAACCGGCACCACGGCCAGAGCCAGTGCGGAACCGGCCATCAATGCACGGGAAAGTCGGGTCATCGGGATGTCTCCATCTGGTTTCACAAGGGCACATCACCGTTCGCGCAATGCCCGTTTCGCGAGCGGTATGGCACCCTTGCGGTGAACAGTCACAACGGATGGATGACAGGGTTCGTTCATCCAGACGACATGTTTCGGCCGCGATCCCTCTTCTCAGTCGGCGCGACTGCTGCTAGGCACGGCTTCCCTGCGAAAGCATGCTTCGGGGGCGTGTAGCTCAATGGTTAGAGCCGACCGCTCATAACGGTCTGGTTGGGGGTTCGAGTCCCTCCACGCCTACCACATCTTCCTTAAGCGATATCAGTAACTTAAGGACAGGTCGGATCCCCCTCCGATTTCCTGCAAAGACTGCCACCCAACACATCACCCAACGATACGGGTTTTTCTACGCATTTTCCGGCGCTTGCGTGGCAGCCCCCAATGGTGATTGCCGAGGTGCGGCATGAGTGAAAACTCCACCACCCTGGTGCGGCGGGGCCGACCAAACGTTCGCTATACCGCGATCTCAAATTCTCTAATCAACAATCTGTCGCTCAGCCCCGAAGCTAGGCTGACAATGATATATCTGCTGTCCAAGCCCGAGGACTGGAAGCTTCAGGTCAACGACATTCGACGCTTCCTCGGAACCACGGAAAAGCAGTGTGGCCGCAACAAAGCCTATGAGGTCATCAAGGAGTTAAAAGCTTCTGCCTACATAATTGCCATCAACGAGATTGCCGATAACGGTCGTTTCAATCGCATCACCTATTATGTGTTCGACGAGCCCCATCCGGCCCCAGAAGCCTTCATCGCTGAGCTACGGGCAACCTCTCCGATCCATGAAATACGCACCTCTTCGAGCACGAAGCAGGCCCCCGATTCACCGCGTCCCGATTTTAGGGAAACGGTCCCGTCACCGCGTCCCCAAAAACGGGATCCCGAAAAGAGGGACCTTACTAAAGACGGAAAGAAACAAACCACTGAAGCCCCCCTACCCTCCCCCAAGCTCACACCTCGCGAGGCTGTGACCGAGAAGGGTTGGGGGGATTGGAATTTCTCAAAGCTCTGGAACGAATGGCCCGAGAGCGAGCAACCAAGGGAACGTGGGCTGGCGCAAAAGCTGTTCTTGCAACTGCCTCTATCAGATCGGAAGGCCGCGATAGATTTCGCCAGCACCTATCGCTCCATCTCAGCCCATCGAGGCGAGCCCGCAGTGATGATCCCCTACCTTCGTCAGCGCAAGTTCGCTGAATTCGAGGGTGCACCAGAGTTCACATCAGATGGCTACTTCAGGATCTTGCCCTCGACACCCGAATGGGACGCTTGGGAGGTAGAGGGTCGTAAGTCCGTGCCACCAGCTATTTGGGCAAAGCAGGCCGCACTTGGCTATCTGCTGCGCCGTACCCGTTGGCCAGCAAAGGACAGTACTCCCAACCACAGCGGCCCAGCTAAATCGCGAGACGTTCAATGACTGGGTTCGCTCGTAAGTACAGAGCAAGGCGACCCGCGTCTTACGACACGGAGCCTTGCGAGGGGCGGCAAGCCTCCCCTTCGAACCCCTCACAGTCGAGTGGCGACGCTCCGCCGAATGGCAGCAACGTCGGACTTCCTACACTAGGCTCATCGGTAGTCTTTCGATGCACGCCTACCGAAAAAGCTCATCTTGTCACTCGGGCCCACGACGCAGGCGTAAGCATCTCCACCCTGATGCGCGAAGCCTTAGGCTTGGTGGATACGCGCCGTCGCCGTCCCATGCCCAAAGCAGATCCCGCATTGCTGCGCGAACTCGGACGGATTGGCGGTAACCTCAATCAGATTGCCCGCTGGCTGAATATCGCCAATGCAACCGGATCGCACACGGATATCGACGCACTCGTTGTGGCGACCAAGCTTGTCGCCATCGAACGGGCTATGACGACACTAACTGCCCCGACCACATCAGATCAGCCCCCATGCTGATCAAGTTCTTCAAAAACGGCCAGGGGTCGGGCGCAGGACCAGTCGGCTATCTGATCGCCCGCGAAGTTGTCGCCTACAGCGAAAATCGTGACGTTCTGCGGGACGACACGGGACGAGCAATGATGATTGCTCGAGACCCGCTACCCGAGGTCCTGCGAGGCAATCCAACTCTAGTCGAAGCTGAGATCGACGCTTGCCATCACCAATGGACCTACCGTTCCGGCGTTCTGTCATTCACGCGGGAGGACGCGCCAACCGAGCGTCAGCAGGCCGAGGTCATGGATGCCTTTGAGCGCTTAGCATTCGCTGGTTTGGAACGGGATCAATGGGATATCCTGTGGGTACGACACACCCATGAGGACCGCGTTGAACTCCACTTCGTGACGCCGAGAATGGAGTTGTCCAGCGGACGCAGCCTCAATATCGCGCCTCCTGGCTACCAAAAAGCTTTCGACGCCCTTCGAGATGTCGAGAACAAGCACCACGGCTGGGCCGATCCCGAAGATCCCGCGCGGGCTCGCGACGTGGTCAGCCTGATTGAACTGGCGCGGCGCGGTCAGGCCCGCGAGGTCATCCATGACTGGCTACTCGACCGCATTACTGCCGGAACTGTCCAAGACAGGCCCAGCATGGTCAGCGCATTGATGGAAGCTGGCTTTCAAATCCCGCGAGCAGGCAAGGACTACATCACCGCATTCGACGCCGAGACAAATGTGCGCCTTCGATTAAGGGGAGATATTTTCCGTGAAGATTGGACCAGAACGGAAGCCGCTGAGCGAGCGCTTGAACGCTCAAACGAACGAGACCGCAACGCAGAACAAGGACTTCGAGGCGAAGGCCAACGCCTTGCTCAACTCGATCCTGACGAACTTCAAAACCGATTGCGAGCATTTGAGCAGCAACGCGCTGAGTACAATCGAGGCCGATATGGCCAACCTCGTGCTCGCGAACCGCAGGGCCATCAGTGGGATCACAGCGACGATGCGCGCAGACCTGAACTTAATCCGACAGCTGACGCGCATCGGACCATGGCTGTTCACAATCTCGCTGATCCTGCTGATCGCCATCAGCTTCGCTGTGAGTTGGTTCTGGGCACAGGCAATGATCAGAAGCTCGGAAGAGAACGCCCTCTTTCGAGCAGGGATCACGACTTATCAGACACCAGCAGGCGAGATGCTGATCGTGGATCAAACCAAGCTGAACCTCGCGACTTGCAAGTTGCAAGGACGAACGGTCGCCTGCATGCGGCCGACAACCGCGCACTAGGCCAATCGCTACTCACCCCAGAAACCAAAGCCCCTGAAAGCCCAAAAGATGGACATCGCCGACTCCAGATCCTCCCCGTTGACTGGACTGGAGAGAGAATTGCTCGGCTACGTCGAGCGGTTGACGATGGCCTCAGAAACATCGGCGACACAGTTCGCCGAGCTGGAGCGACGCTCGACCGGACAGATCAGCGAGCGACTGACCGCATTGGAAGAATGCTGCGGCTTGCTACTGAGGTCTCAGATCAAATTGGTCGACGCCTTCGCCAGTTTAGCCGTCACCTTGAGTGGTCCCGCGAGCTTGGGGCAGGCTCTAATCGAGACGGACGAGGCTTTGAGAGAAGCCCTGCTGGTTCTGAAATCGCGCACGACTTAGGCTCAAGGCGCTCAGGCGCACCTCAAGCAACCCGCCCTACTCAAACCCTTAACCGCAGCGCAGACCGGTCGCGCTGAGCGATCACGTGCGCCTCCTATGGGAAGCATTATGAACGTCTTCGGTATCTCAGGCACGCGACTAGCCTTCATCGTCACCACATTGGTGCTCGGACCTATCTTGGCCGTGTATCTCCCGCACGTCTGGCCTTACTTTCATGCAAGCACGCCCAAGGCGTTCTCGTCCGTAGGAGCGTGTTTTGCCCTCTTATTACTTTCAGGCGGGCTATCTAACACCGCTCGTAAGGCCTGCTATCTCGGTACTGCCTTGGCGGCGTTGGCTTGGAGCTGCCTAGCCCTCAGCCCTTTCTACGATCTGACTAAGGTCTCTTGGCAGGTTGTCCAAAACTCGAAGGCCCATGGTGCAGATCCGTTCGCTAGCTTCACAGCCGGATCAGCATTCTTCAGAAGCCATCTTCAAGCTTCCGAGACGGCCTATCAAACGAGCCTATGGCTAGGGATCCCTCCTCTGGTGGGAATAGGTTTCGGGCTCATCGCCTACAGAGCCGCAGCCTTACAAGATCGGGTTTCCAAATCAGGCCCTTGGTCCGCACGCTGGATGGAAGGCGGTCAGCTTCGCTACTTAAAAAGTCGCCCCGTCGGCCTCCCCCTCGGTATCAAGAATGGAACCCTGCTGCGGTATGAGCCCAGCCCCGCCAAGGGCTGGCGCGGCGGGCATCACCTAGCAATCGCAGGCACCCGCGCAGGCAAGGGCGTATCCGTAGTCATCCCCGCGATCATCGACCATGACGGGCCTATCGTCTGTCTAGATGTTAAGGGTGAGAACTTCGCCGTGACCCGCCGTTGGCGCGCTGGGCTAGGTCGCCGCGTGGTCGTACTCAACCCATTCGGGGTGATCGAGCCTGCAAGAGATGGTTTCAACCCGCTCGACTATGTTCGAGACACCCACTTGGTGCGCGACATCGACGTACTCGCGGAAGGCTTGGTGCGCCCTGAGCACGGTGCAGCCAATCACTTCTCGGAAATGGCCCGCCAGATGATCGCCGCCACTATCGAAGTGGTTGTGACACAACATATAGCTACCGACCGAAACCTCGTCACGGTAATGGACAGCCTACTCTCAGCAGGACTCACAGAGCGACTTCAGGCGTGGTCTAACGCTCCCAAACGGTTCGGAATGCGGCCAGCCCAGGCAGCGGCAGCTCTACTCTCCGCCGGCGAAAACGAGCGCGGTGCGGTTATGACGACCGTCAAGAAAGCGTTCGAATGGGCGCGCTCTGATGAAATGCGCTCGTTCCTGTCGCGGTCGAACACGAACTTTGATGACCTCCTCGACGACAAGATCGACATCTTCATCGCCGTGCCGCTCGATCAGCTCGGTGCTCAGGCTGTCTTCATGCGCCTGCTGATCAACATTGTTTTAGGCACAGTGGTCCGACAGGACGGCCATCGCATCGCAGAAAAGCGAATTCTTTTGGTTATGGATGAGTTCGTGCGAATGGGGCGGATGGAAAAACTTCTCGACATCGCAAACGTCGCAGCAGGTTCCGGAATCGAGGCCGTCTTTATCACCCAAGACAAAGGTCAGATCGAAGCAGTCTACGGCAAAAGCGACACTGACAGCCTCTTAGGTTCTTGCGTCACCAGCCGCATCTTCGGACTAGGCCGCCTAGAAACCAACACGGCCGAATGGGCGGCAACCGCGCTTGGCGAGCGAACTGTCATAACCCGCTCAATACAAGCCCCCACCAAACTAGGTGAGAAGCGACGCGTATCCACTAGCGAGCAAAGACAACGCCTCCTGACAGCTGACCAGATCCTTGCGATGCCTGCCGATGAGATGCTGTGCCTCATAGGCTCGAAGCCTCCACTGCGCCTTACTGCGCTGGTCTCACATACCCACCCGTCCTACCTAACCAAGCTCGACGCCAATCCCACACGGCGAGCCTAACGATCACTACAAATAGCAATATGCTTCATCAAATTTCGACGGCAAGTTGAGCCGCGATTTGTGCCGCTAGAGCGATTTGGATTTCCGTATACAGGTCCACATCAGCCCCCTCGGCATCAATCTCAATCACAAGACTGTAACGGGCAGTCTTCGGTTCATCGCCTCGGCGCAGTTTGGACTTCCACCACCCTCCAACAGGATGGACGGCCATTAGTGAACGCCTCGCTAGATCGCTTGCAGCGCAGATGATCTCATCGCGATGAACGGACCCGACATCGCGACGTCGCGATCCAAACCGCCATCCATCTTGATCACCACCCATCTGCGGCAAATCGAGGCCCTCATCCTCTGCTGCTGCAGCTCTATTGATCCGAGTTTCGAACTGGGCATCAGTTTCATCGGCGCGTTTAAGCTTGAAGCGAAGGCCATGAGATCCATACTGCAGCTTACGACCACGTGCCGCCTCAGCTGGATTAGGCTCGATGAATGTCGACAATGTTACGCGCAGAGTCACCTCGCGCGCGCCCAACTCACGCAGCCGCTCCACAGGCCAAGGTAGTGCATGCATCTTAATTTGGTTGTGAACGGCCTGCCCACCAGTAGTGCTCGGCGCATACGGTACGATGGTGTCCTCGACAATAAGGGTGACGGCATCATCTGCTGATTTAGCTGCGCGCGTTAAATCGGGTACGCCGTAACCATATCTCTGAAACAGCGGTTCATAGTGCCCTTTGTTCGGATTCTGAGGCAAATGCGCCCTCATTGGCGCGGTCCACCTGGCAGACGCTACCAATAGAGCGCGGATCGTTTCCGGCCACCGCGTCGGATAGAGCGACCAAGTCATTGCGGCTAAGCGGCCTGCTAGTGCAGTTGCTGCGCTAGTTGCCTCGATTGTCGCGAACTGTTGGCCAGTTGGAGTATTCGATGTCGACAACAAGCAAAGGTCGTGATGGGCATAGGCAGGGGGGAATCTATCCATCAGAAGATTTCCGCCTTCCAGTACAAAATCTGGCTTCAACGGCCAGACAGAAGCCCAAGACGCCGTCTTGCTATAAGGCGAGAGATCTCCAGCTCTTGCCAAAGGCGCGCCCACGCTAGGGTCGATTACAGCCTTGTCGGTATAGGCTCCAACTGTGATCGCATTCCACGCTTGCCCAGGCGCTTCGATCTCTTGATCATGATGGTCGCATACTGCGTGATAATTCGCCGTCATATGCAGTCGTGGCGGTACGTTCCCGGCACTTGTCACTATGAGACGAGGATGGGTCTGTAGGCCCGACCTCCCGGAAGCCAACTGATCAAGTTCTGTAGACCAAGAGGTCGGCGCTCCATCGTGAGGATGGTCATCTGATGTGCTAGTCGCGAGAACGAAAACCCGGCGGCGCTCCGCCGACACCTCGGCTGCATCGATGCCATCGCGTGTGACGGCACCGAGCAGATGATGCGGATTAATACCTGCGTCCGGTATAATCTTAACAGATTCAAGCCTGTGCGGAATATCTATTACAGCGGCGGTCTCAAGCGCTGTGGTCAAATCGCCATAAACGGCTAGCCCCGCCATACCCGATCCGTGCCCCATGACATCTTCAGGCCCCCACCCCAATTTCGCGACAAATCGGTCTTCAGGTGCTAACGCGGGATCGAGCAGGGGGTGACCAAGCGTCACCCCTGTGTCCATCAGGGTCACATGTACAGGATTATCAGCAGGATCGCAGAAAGCCGTTCGCTCAAGCAATTCCGCACCCCACAGGGGCTGCTCTTCTACAGGCAAAGAGTCGAAGAAGTCAGCTGTCGCAGCGGGTTTCGCCAAAGCAGTAACCATAGCAGGAGTACTGCGTATCAACTCAGCTAGAGCGTTTCTGGAAGCAGTGACCCTAATCACCGTCTGTTCGGGAAAATAGAGACGGTCGGCGGCGACATGTAGATTGGCCGCTGCTGCTGCGACTTCGAACGCTTGAGTTTGATCGGCAGTGAGCCAAACTTCCCAGTCAACGACAGCATTTGCTTGTGCCGGAAAGGCGTCCCGCGGCCCCCGCCACAGCGAACGTAACCGAGCCGGCTGCAACCGACCAATGCTTTGCACAAGATCCGCGTTTTGAGGTTTTCCCTTGCGCGTCTCTTTGTCACGAAACGCTTCAACTTTTCTCTCAAGGGTGGTCAGCGCGGCTGCCGTGGCGAAGAACACCAGTTCTCCTTGGCCGGCAAGTTCGTCATCAGTCTTATGTACGTTGAGAAGCTTGAGCCCAGATTTGTTGAACTTTTCAGAGTCTATCGGCTCGTTGGGGCGCCCAGTGAGTTCGATATAGACACCAGCTCGCCCTTCAGCCGGTCTCAGCTCCTGAAGCGCGTCAAGAATGTCGGCTGCATGTTGCCCACGATCAGGGACATTACTTGGACGGCGCCCGCTGCCCGCGCCGGTGGGGCGGAACTTTTTGGCCGTCCCCGTTATTGGCACTAGGATGTGAGATTTGTCGCGTGGAGCCATTCGTATCGCCGATTAGCTGCAACGTCCTTCGGCGTTCGAAAGCATCGAGGAGCGCAGGAGTAGAGATGGTATCGAGGCCCGACAACACAGCACGACGCGCAGCATCTTCAGTGCCTCTAACAAGATCTGCCGTAGACAATCCGCCTGCAGCAGCGGCCAATTGTTTCCAAGCTATGCGACCGGTTTTAAAGCCGTTCAGTCGACGACGAACAGTTTGTTCGATCGCATCGGCATCGGGCAGCTCGTAACGAAGAACAACATCAAACCGACGTAGAATCGCTGAGTCGAGCAGTTCGGGTACATTGGTGGTGGCCACAATAATAGATGGCCCCGGGTCTTCTTCTAAAAACTGCAAAAAAGAATTCAGAATACGACGAGCTTCGCCGACGTCATCACCACGCGTTCTGGATCCTGCCAGCGCGTCGATTTCGTCAAACAAATAGACTCCGCGATTGGTGCGCACCGCATCGAAAATTGTTCTGAGCTTAGAGGCCGTCTCACCGAAATACTTAGTAATCAGTCCGTGCAACAGCACGGTATACATAGGAAATTTCAGCTCTCCAGCAAGCGCCGACGCCGTCATAGTCTTGCCTGTCCCTGGAGGGCCAGACAAGAGAACGCGGCGACGAGGATGCAGCCCACGCGCTTCCAGCCGATCCCGTTGCCGGGTCTCCGCGACAAGATGGCTAAGTTCATCTTGTATTGTAGCG
The DNA here is from genome assembly GCF_947305955.1 of uncultured Brevundimonas sp. Lineage (GTDB taxonomy): Bacteria > Pseudomonadota > Alphaproteobacteria > Caulobacterales > Caulobacteraceae > Brevundimonas. Next base: position 4,202 of record NZ_CAMZFB010000033.1, on the reverse strand, counting down.
GGAAGAATTAAACTCGCGAGGCGAGTCGCCGGGTAGCTGGTGCCCACCAACTCGCCCAGTTCACCGCGAGGTGCCGCGAGCAGCGTGGGTTGGGAAGAATGTGCTCGGCTAGGACTTTTACCAGCATCAGCCCAGGCACGAAGTTGCTCTGCAAGACGGACATGGCCCTTCTGATCCTCAGCGGCAGCAAGCTGCATAGCGAGGTCGAAGAAGCGGGTCTCGTCCCCTTCTGCGTGACTCTTGATGAGTCCAATGAGCTGCTGCGCGGAGGCCATTTCTTAGTCTAACAAATCAGTTCTTGATGAGAGGTTGATCGCCAGATTGCACTCTACGCGTGGCGGAGGCATGGCGATAGTGGCGAGAAATACCAGCTTTGAGAACTATCAATGGCAGAAACCTCGCTCTAAAAAGGGTCAAGCTGCCCGGCGCGCGACATAGCGGCCGTCGGGAAGCGGCGTAATTTCACCGTAGCGGACCAATGTTCCAAGGGCCTGATGGACACGTGGCTCGATCTTCTTGCCGGCGTTCTTGAAGGCGCGCGACACGGCGGCGGCGTCCATCGGATGGCCAGATCGTTGTAGCACAGCGCGAATGGCCATGACCTGTTCGCCCTTGTCCTTTGGGAAGGCCGACAGACCGCTCGGCTCCTTCACACTGATGGGTATGACGGTTTCTTCCAACTCCATCTCTCGCGTCTTTCCTACGGTGCCCTTGGCGAAGGGAGCGATTTGATAATCGGGGCGCAGCCAGCGGACTTGGCCGGCGACCTCCTCCGACGCGCGTTCGGCGTTCAGAGCAACCAGACGTTCCAATGTTTGCTCGTCGGTTAGGTCTTGAGGCCAACCATAGGCGCTGGCTGTCGCCCGGTCGATTTGGTCGTGCAAGTCCTTCAGGATCAGCACCCGCCCCCGCGCCTTAACATCCTCGTCCTTGGAATCCAGCGGGGTTCCGGCGCGGACCTTCTCCAGCACATTGTAGAGGCCAGTCAGGGTCAGGTCAGCATGCTCAGCCTGGACCATCTTGCGCGTAGCGTCGAGTTCCTCACCGAGGTCGCGGAGGTGGGCGCGGATAGCCTCCCCCGGATCAGGGAAGGGGAAGGGATCGAAGCAGAGCGTGTTGTTATAGACTGGATCATTTCCCTTACCAACGCGCCCGCCAATCGCTGTAGCCCAGTGGACGTGAATCCGGGACGATAACAACGCCAGAAGCCACGCATCCGCTGACGCGATTACACGTATCTTTTGATCCGGAAGGATTTCTGAACCGAGAAACGTAAACCACCTGTGTTTCGATGTTTCGGTGGTCGCGATGTATCTGGGAAGATCGGCGAGCGCTTTTCGCATGCCTGGCCGCGCCTCACCAAAGATCCACCAATTTTGCCGGTGGTTCTTTCGCGCAACTGTGTCTCGGAACGGTTTTACGTGCTCGAGTACGTGTTGAAACAGAGCTGGATGACCTTGCCTGGCCTCGACCTCCGACAAACCGAAGAAATCGATGATCTCCCGTGGGGGGCGGTTGTTCGTTAGGTCTTTCCCTGAGAGATACAAGCGAAGAACTGGCGATCCGAGATCGTCGATCATCTGGCGCTCTATCGACGAGAGGATAAAGCGCAAACTAACCGGTATGACCCCCATAAATGACAACCCATGATTAGCTTGAAGCGGCTTCGCCAGCGAAAGCATTGCACCGGTCGTCAAAAACGGCGTGACTTTGCCAAATGACGCAGGTGAGAGCAAATCGCTACCAACTTGACCATGCCTCCTGTTTTCTACTTGCTGCACCGCCCCCATGAACTTGCCTGCGGCTCCCACAGTCATGGCTATTCGCACGGATGCCGTGACATCCCCCTCTGTCCAAGGATGATCTGGAATCGCATAGACTAGTGAGATTGGTCGTTTTGCATTCAGACGGTCTTCAATAACGGAGCGATTGAACGCCATCGTGATTGAATTAGTGGTCACAAGGCCAAACCGCCGCACATGATTGGCAGCCGCCAAATCAGCAGACTTAGCCCACCAATACATCACGAAGTCTGCAGACTCAGTGACGTTAGACCAAGCCTTCCGCAGCGCCTGAACATAGCGCTCGGACAACTGATCATTCATGCGCTTGTTGCCGATAAACGGCGGATTCCCGACGATGAACTCCGCCTCCGGCCAATCTGGGCACCGCGCGTTCGGATAGACTTGGACCGCCTCGCCCTCGACCATCTCGAACTGCAACTCGGGATAGCCGTCCCAGGTCAGCACCGCGTCCTTCTGCTCAATATTGTCGAACGCCTTGAGGATCGGCTCGGCGGGGTGTTCGCGGCTATTCCGATAGTGCTGTTGCAGATAGCCAATCCATAGCACCAGTTCGGCAATGGCGGCAGCGCGGACATTCAACTCGATGCCCAAAAACTGGTGAGGATCCACTTGCCTGCCGAAACCCTCTGGTTGACCAAGCTCGGCTAGGGCTTCCAGAACCTCTCCCTCAAGCCGCTTCATCAGCTCCAGTGATACGTAGAGAAAATTGCCAGTGCCACAGGCCGGATCAAGCACTCGCGTTGAACAGAGGGTTTGGTGAAACTCGCGCACCACATTGGCTGCAGCGTCACGAGCCGCCTCCTTCAATATCTGCTTCCGCCTTGGGTCAGACTCCTGCTCAGCCACTTCATCACCGCGCTCTTTGGCATCAGCTGCCTTGACAAGTGCGGCGTTCCAGTCAGCACGCAGCGGCTCCATTACCGTAACCTCGACCAAACGCTCGACATATGATCGAGGCGTATAGTGAGCACCCAGTTTGCGTCGTTCGGACGGGTCCAGAGCCTGTTCGACCAGAGTGCCAAAGATGGCGGGTTCGACATAGCGCCAGTCATGTTTTGACGCGGCTAACAACTCCCCGATCTCTTCGCGCGTCATCTCAAAAGCGCTCGGATCGTGGAAAAGGCCACCATTGAAATGGCGTAGATGCGTCCTGAAGCCAGAGAAGAAACGGTTGTCGTAGACTGGGTCGTCCATCCGTTTCCACAGATCGCGCAACAGCGGAGCGAAGCTATCGGGATCATCCAAGCAATCGGTCAGCAGTTGAGTAAACTTGCCCTTTGGCAGCAGGTCCACGTCCTCGGCAAACATAGTGAAGATGCAGCGCATTAGGAAATGCGCAACTTCTTCCGGTGGGTGGTTGCGCTCCAGCCGGCGCGAGACGGCGGCTAGGCGTTCGGCAATCTGGCGCGTAACACGAGCAGACTCGCGCGTCGGGTCCAATGAATGCGGATCGGCCCAGATCGCTCTCAGACGGGCGACGATTTCTGGGTCGCGCAAGTCGTCCAGCCGGATACGGAAGCCCTTGCGGTCGGGGAAGTGCGAGTAAGCACGCCCCGAACCCGAGAAGTCGGCATAGATCTCAAACACATAGCCCACATCACAGACTATGATGAAGGGAGGGGCTGGATGGTCAGCGGGTAACCGAAAGACGTAGTCCTCGGCCTGGCGCCGAGCGTTTCGCATCAACACATCCCAGCGGCCTTCGCTGGCAGCTGTAGAATGGGTATCGGCATCGGAAAACAGGCGAAGCTGGTCCTCACGATGAGCGACGCGCGATTGTTTAGCCTCAAGGATAAAACAGCCGCGCTTGTAAAGGTCTATGCGTAAGGTGGCGGCAAGCCCCTCAGACTCTCGCCGCTTCACCCCCCGCTCAAAAACGTAGTCGTTAGAGCGCGTGTCGTCGCTAGCCGGGTCAGGCCGAGGAAGGTCCAGCGCCTCGCAGAGCTCCGTTAAAAACATCTGATAGTTAGCGCGTTCAGCTCCGCCGCGCGCATGACTCCAGCGTTCGATAAAATCTTTAATATCCAAGACCGCCCCGCTGCCTATATGGCTAGAAAAACACAGGGGTGCGCGCCCCCATCCAGTAGTTTGTATCCGCCAGATTAACCGAGCATAATCAAAACGCCATCTAGCCTCTGAAAACTAAAACAGCAGCTACAGGCCAAGCTACATCCCAGTCGGCAACGCCTACTTTTTGAATCCTGGCAACCGACAAGCAGACGTTCCTAGCCACCGCATTACGTCTCAAGTTCAATAAACCGATGCACTTCAGAGAATACCAGCAAGGACAAAAGTGCGCCCGGTAGAAACCCAGCCCGCGGCCGTCGCCACCCCCCCTCCCACTAACAGAGTGGACCTTCAAGCCCACGGGCAAACCAGCACCAACGGGGGTGTGTC
>NZ_CAMZFB010000032.1 GCF_947305955.1 uncultured Brevundimonas sp. | reverse complement strand
GAGCCGTGGCAATGGCGTAGATGGCACCATTGTCCTTGGCCGACGACACCTTCATGCCGGTGTTCACACGGTTCTGGGTCGTTTCCAGAGCCTTGTTGGTGGCATTCAGAGTTTGCAGGGCGACAAGCGCACCGCGGTTGGTGTTGATCGAGTTGGCCATTCTGGCCTCCAGTTTTCACATTTTGTGATGCCCGCCGTTTTGACGGGGTGGGCGTTATGCCCGCACTCAACGCTTACTAGGTACGATGTGGTCAGAGGCGGACCGGAGGGCCCGCCCCTTCCCTATGGCTTAGCGGAACAGACCCAGCAGCATGCTGCTGGACGAGTTGGCGATCGACAGAGCCTGCACACCCAGCTGTTGCTTGGTTTGCAGGGCGGTCAGACGAGCGCTTTCCTTGGCCAGATCGGCATCCACGAGGTTGCCGATACCGGTTTCCAGCGAGTCCTGAAGCTTGCTGACGAACGACAGCTGACGATCCAGCGACTTCGACTTGGTGCCGAGGTCGGCCAGAACGGTCGTGAACGCGTTAAGCGCCGTTTCGACGTTCGCAGCCGTATAAGCGTTCGCGCCGGTCTTCTTGGCCGCATAGCCTGCCGAGGTGGTCCAAACGCCACCAGCAGCAACGTTGCCGCCGAACGTCATCGAGGAGCCGGCCGAGCTCGTGCCCGCAGCCTTGAGCGAGAACTTGCCACCCGAGGTGTTGGTGGTGACTTCAATGGCCGTACCACCTGCGGTAATGGCGTCGAACAGGTTGACACCGTCGAACTTGGCACCGTCCAGAGCCTTGTGAATTTCCTTCACGATGGACTCGAAGTCGTTGACCAGCTTCTTGCCGTTTTCGGTGAAGTCGGTCGTACCGGCATCATCCTGAATGGCCACGGCCAGGCTTTTCAGCTCGGTCAGGGCGTCCACGACGGTTTCACCGGCGGCCAGAGCCACATCGATGATCGACTGGCCGCGTTGCAGCGACTGTTTGACGGCGTCCTGAGCGCCCATTTCGGCACGTTGAGCCGTGGCAATGGCGTAGATGGCACCATTGTCCTTGGCCGACGACACCTTCATGCCGGTGTTCACACGGTTCTGGGTCGTTTCCAGAGCCTTGTTGGTGGCGTTCAGGGTTTGCAGTGCAACGAGTGCACCGCGGTTCGTATTGATCGAGTTGGCCATTCTGGCCTCCACATTTCACATTTTGTGATGCCCGCCGTTTTGGCGGGGTGGGCGCTGTGCCCGTTACTCAACGCTTACTGGGTACGAGGTGGTCAGAGCGGGAGGCGGACCGGATGATCCGCCCCTGCCCTACGGTTTAGCGAAACAGGCCCAGCAGCATGCTGCTGGACGAGTTGGCGATCGACAGCGCCTGCACACCCAGCTGTTGCTTGGTCTGCAGAGCGGTCAGGCGGGCGCTTTCCTTGGCCAGATCGGCATCCACGAGGTTGCCGATACCGGTCTCCAGCGAGTCCTGGAACTTGCCCACGAACGACAGCTGGCGATCCAGCGACTTCGACTTGGTGCCGAGGTCGGCCAGAACGGTCGTGAACGCGTTAAGCGCCGTTTCGACGTTCGCAGCCGTATAAGCGTTCGCGCCGGTCTTCTTGGCCGCATAGCCTGCCGAGGTGGTCCAAACGCCACCAGCAGCAACGTTGCCGCCGAACGTCATCGAGGAGCCGGCCGAGCTCGTGCCCGCAGCCTTGAGCGAGAACTTGCCACCCGAGGTGTTGGTGGTGACTTCAATGGCCGTACCACCTGCGGTAATGGCGTCGAACAGGTTGACACCGTCGAACTTGGCACCGTCCAGAGCCTTGTGAATTTCCTTCACGATGGACTCGAAGTCGTTGACCAGCTTCTTGCCGTTTTCGGTGAAGTCGGTCGTACCGGCATCATCCTGAATGGCCACGGCCAGGCTTTTCAGCTCGGTCAGGGCGTCCACGACGGTTTCACCGGCGGCCAGAGCCACATCGATGATCGACTGGCCGCGTTGCAGCGACTGTTTGACGGCGTCCTGAGCGCCCATTTCGGCACGTTGAGCCGTGGCAATGGCGTAGATGGCACCATTGTCCTTGGCCGACGAAACCTTCATGCCGGTGTTCACACGGTTCTGGGTGGTTTCCAGAGCCTTGTTGGTGGCGTTCAGGGTTTGCAGAGCGACGAGCGCACCGCGGTTGGTGTTGATCGAGTTGGCCATTCTAGCCTCCGAAATTCACATTTTGTGATGCCCGCCTTTTTGGCGGGGTGGGCATTGTGCCCATTACTCAACGCTTACTGTTACGGGTGAGGTGATCAGGGTTCGGGGCGGTCCGGGTGGCCCGCCCCTACCCTACGGGTTAGCGGAACAGGCCCAGCAGAATGCTGCTGGACGAGTTGGCGATCGACAGCGCCTGCACGCCCAGCTGTTGCTTGGTCTGCAGGGCGGTCAGGCGCGCGCTTTCCTTGGCCAGATCGGCATCCACGAGGTTGCCGATACCGGTTTCCAGCGAGTCCTGAAGCTTGCTGACAAACGACAGTTGGCGATCCAGCGACTTCGACTTGGTGCCGAGTTCGGCAAGGATCGTGGTGAAGTTGTTGATCGCGGCCTCGACATTGGCAGGCGTGCGGTCTGCCAGTGTGTCGAGATCAAAGCTGATTTCCTCACCCGGATCGTCGGGATCAGGATAAACCCCTTGGGTCGCATCGACTTCGCCGGTCGTCAGATAGGCACCGGTCGCAGCCGCAGGCGCGGCATCCTTAAGATCAAAGGTACCGCCCGAGGTATTGGTCGTGACCTTGATCGGTTCGTCCGCATCGGGATTGGCCGCAAACAGGTTCACACCATCAAAGGTGGCCCCTTTCAGAGCCGTCTTGATCTCGGCCACGATTGCGCTGAAGTCGTTGTTCAGCTTCGTCAGCGACGACGAACCTGCCGCAGCGTCCTGAATGGCGACAGCCAGACTTTTCAGCTCGGTCAGAGCATCCACTACCGTTTCGCCAGCAGCCAGCGCCACATCCACGATCGATTGACCGCGTTGCAACGACTGTTTGACAGCGTCCTGAGCGCCCATTTCGGCACGTTGAGCCGTGGCAATGGCGTAGATGGCACCATTGTCCTTGGCCGACGACACCTTCATCCCCGTGTTGACGCGGTTCTGGGTCGTCTCGAGGGCTTTGTTGGTCGCATTCAAGGTTTGAAGCGCGACCAATGCCCCCCTGTTCGTATTGATCGAGTTGGCCATTCTGGCCCCCATTTCACGTTGTTACCCCGCCGTTTTGGCGAGGGTGGGCGTTCTGCCCGACAGACGCTTACTGGTACTTGGGACGCCTACTTCCGCGCCTTTTCAGGCGTCGGATAACGGCCGCTATCCGCGGAACAGGTTCAGAACGATCGAGCTGGCTTGGTTGGCGATGGACAGTGCCTGCACGCCCAGTTGCTGCTTGGTCTGCAGAGCGGTCAGGCGGGCGCTTTCCTTGGCCAGATCGGCGTCAACGAGGTTGCCGATGCCGGTCTCCAGAGAATCCTGGAACTTACCGACAAAGGTCAGCTGGCGCTCGATCGACTTCGACTTGGTGCCGAAGTCAGCCAGAATGCTGGTGAAATCGTTGATGGCTGCCTCGACGGCTGCGGGCGTGTATTCGTCCCGCTTGTCAGCGGCAGGAACGGCCCAGGCACCGGTCGCGGGTGTGGCGGTACCACCGAACTCCACAGACAACGCAGCGGCAGGATCAGCCGCAGCTTTCAGCTGGAATTTATTGTTGGTCGCGGCGGTATTCACCGTCACCTCGACCAGCGTGCCCGCCTTGAAGATGTTCACGCCATCAAAGGTCGCACCCGCCAGCGAGGTGTGGATCTCTTTCACGATGGCTTCGAAATCAGCCATCAACTTGGTTTCGCTGGAGGATCCCTCGACGGAGTCCTGAATGGCAACAGCCAGGCTCTTGAGTTCGGTCAGGGCTTCGGTGACCGTTTCGCCAGCAGCCAGAGCCACATCCACAATCGACTGGCCACGCTGGAGCGATTGCTTGACGGCGTCCTGCGCGCCCATCTCGGCGCGCTGGGCCGTGGCGATGGCGAAGATCGCGCCATTGTCCTTGGCCGTCGAAATCTTCAGCCCCGTGTTCACACGGTTCTGGGTGGTTTCCAGCGACTTGTTGGTCGCGTTCAGGTTCTGCAGCGCAATCAGGGCGCCGCGGTTCGTATTGATCGAGTTGGCCATTCTGGCCTCCTTACATTCACATTGTGTGAGGCAGTCGCATTCGGCGACCTGAGCATTTTGCTCGTGTAATCGGTGATACGCTTACGCAGATCGGTGAACTGTACTAGGCAAAGAATGCTTACCCATTGCGAACAAACATTCTTACCCGGAACTTAACGGAACAGGTTCAGGACGATCGAGCTGGCCTGGTTGGCGATGGACAGAGCCTGCACACCCAGCTGCTGCTTGGTTTGCAGAGCGGTCAGGCGGGCGCTTTCCTTGGCCAGATCGGCGTCAACCAGATTGCCGATGCCGGTTTCCAGCGAGTCCTGAAACTTACCGACAAAAGTCAACTGGCGGTCCAGCGACTTGGACTTGGTACCGAGGTCGGCCATGACCGCGGTGAAGTTGTTGATCGCACGATCGACATTCGCTGCGGTGCGCGTCGTTAGGGTGTCGAAGTTGAAGTTGTTGGCAGGCGTAACACCGGCGTCCGCCGGGGCAATGGTCGGGTCTATCTTGCCGTCGGCCGCGATCGCGCCCGCCGCTGCGGTATATGTGGTTTTGATCGTGAATTTGCCGCCGGAAGTGTTTGTGGTGACTGCGATATCAGCAGTGTTCGCGTTGAACAGGTTCACGCCGTCAAAGGTCGCACCGGCCAATGCCGTACGGATCTCCGATACCAGGGCGGTGAAGTCGTTGTTGAGCTTGGTGGCGGTATCCGAACCGGCCGGAGCGTCCTGAATGGCAACAGCCAGGCTCTTCAATTCGGTCAGGGCTTCGACAACAGTCTCGCCAGCAGCCAGAGCGACGTCGACAATCGACTTGCCGCGCTCGATGGACTGCTTCACGGCGTCCTGCGCGCCCATTTCAGCACGTTGCGCCGTCGCGATAGCGAAGATCGCGCCGTTGTCCTTGGCCGTAGCCACTTTCAGACCCGTGTTGACACGGTTCTGCGTCACCTCCAGCGCACGGTTGGTCGCATTGAGGTTTTGCAGCGCAATGAGAGCGCCACGGTTGGTGTTAACCGAATTGGCCATTCTAGCCTCCTGAATTCACTTCGTGTGCGCCGTCGCCCTTTTGGCAACGGGAGCGTTTTGCTCACGCAGACAGGAAGCAATAATCAGGCCGATTGGCCAATCATTGATATTATTGGATTTTTATCAATCGCAGGTATGCAGATAGCGCCCCACCGCCGCTATAGGCCCGCGTACTATCGGCAAAATTTGCCGGGCTAGGCACAAACTGCCCAGCGCAGGAAAGAGGGGGCGGTCATCCCGCCCCCTTTGTCTGGTCGGAGCCGACTGTCCGGCTGTCCCACGGATTAACCGCGGAACAGGCTCAGCACGATCGAGCTCGACTGGTTCGCAATGCTCAGAGCCTGCACACCCAGCTGTTGCTTGGTTTGCAGCGCCGTCAGCTTTGCGCTTTCCTTGGCGAGGTCCGCATCCACCAGATTGCCGATGCCGGTTTCCAGAGAGTCCTGGAACTTGTCGACAAAGGTCATCTGACGACCCAGCGACTTCGACTTGGTGCCGAGGTCAGCCATGGTCGCGGTGAACGACGTAATCGCCGCCTCAACCTTATCCACGCCATAGTCGGTCAACGCCGACGGAGTTGCCCCCGAGGTAGCGTCGTCCTTTGGCTGCCATTCGCCCGTCGCCGCATCGTACTTGCCCGCGCCGGTACCGGCCGCACTACCAAACGCCAGAGCGTCGGCAGTGGCTGCACCGTTCGCTGCCTTGATCTCGAACTTGTTGTTCGCGGCAGCAGTGTTCACGGTTACCTTGATGCCCGCAGCGTCGGCCTTCTTGAACACGTTCACGCCGTCGAAGGTCGCGCCGGCCAGTGCCACGTGAATTTCCTTCACCATGGCCTCAAAGTCGGCAACCAGCTTCTTGGCGTTTTCCCCCAGACCCGTAACGGCACCAGCATTGTCATAGGTCTTGGGCGCATCCTGGATGGCAACCGCCAGGCTCTTCAGCTCGGTCAGGGCCTCAATAACGGTTTCACCGGCAGCCAGACCGACGTCCAGAATAGACTGGCCGCGCTGGATCGACTGACGAACCGCATCCTGAGCACCCATCTCCGCACGCTGCGAGGTGGCGATAGCGAAAATGGCTCCGTTATCTTTTGCCGTGGCAACCTTCATACCGGTGTTCACGCGGTTTTGCGTGGTTTCCAGCGAACGGTTGGTGGCGTTGAGGTTTTGCAGCGCAATGAGAGCGCCACGGTTGGTGTTGATCGAGTTGGCCATTTTGGCTGTCCTTGCTCACTTTGTGATGGCCAGCGCCATTTTAGCGCCGGGAGCGTTCTACTCGCGGGACAATGCAGCAATCGACGGACCAGTTAACAGCGTTATGTTAACTTTTTAAGGTATTGAAATTACTATATTTAATTCTTGATATTTCGACACCGAATTTGCCATTTTCAGGCAAGACCGACATCAGCCGGTCATTTATTGCCGCCCTGTTTGCCGACCCATCCGGCGTTCGGTGTGCAGAGCGGTTACCGCCAGTTCGCGGGCGGCATCGCAACGCAATATCTGAAGTCCCCTGAGCATATAGGCCTCCTCCAGATCGGCCGCGGTCGGCTGATCAGGCAGGGTCGCGATCTGGCACGGCTGAAACACCTCCGCCGGCAGCACCAGCTCGGGCAGCGCAATGGGCTCCACCCGTTGCGTGGCACAGGCTGTCATCATGACGCAGCAGCCGATCACGGCTGTTTTCATCCAATGCTGTCCGGCCTTTTTCATCGCCACGCGCCTCCCCTATGGCTTTTCCGGTTTCGATGGTGATCTGGTCCAGCCGCTGCTGGGTCTCGGAACGGCGCTGATCCAGTACGGCCTGCCCCTCGCGCTCGGCCTTGCGGGCCTGTTCCGACTGTCTGGTCTGTTCGGCTTGTCGGGCCAGCTGCTCGGATCTGCGACGGCCAAGGCCGAATGGATCGGCCAGCCACAGGGCCAGCACCACCGCTATCACCAGCACGACAGCGCATCCCAAGGAGGTGAAGGCTCTCCACCACCCCGTCATGGATAGGCCTTTCGGCATAGTTCGAAATGTGGCCCGTCGCGCAGGCGCGGCCAGTCCCCGCCCCATACCAGGGCGACCCCCAGTTCACTGGCCGCCGCCTTGAAGGCCTCGGCAATGCGCGGATAAAGCGGCCAGTCCCAGCGGACCGTACCGCCCACCCATGCCGCCACATCGACCGCATGGCCCGTCAGGTGGCGGCTGTTCAAAGTCTGGCTCGCTCCCGCCGCAACTAGCAGTTTCTGGCGTGCGGCGTTCCTTCGGCCCTCGATCACCGTGAAATCGATATCCGTCAGGACGATGGCCCGCTCGACCACGGCCACCAGCGCCGGATGAACCCCCGCCAGATTGCCGCGCGAGCGCGCAGAAAGGCGAAAGCTCATCGATCGCCCCCACGGTGCCCACGCGCCAGATTGACGATCTGCTGCGCCGAGGGGGCCACCAGATACAACAGGCACATCAGGGCAATCAGCCCCATCAGGCCGTCCGCCAGATGGCGCAACTGTTCCGGCGGTGACAGGCGCACCGCGTCCCGCAACAGCACCCAGATCAGCATCGTCGCCAGATAGACGTAGAGCCTGCGCCAGAACCAGCGCCCCTCGGCGCGATCCACGGCGGGACGTTCGCTTGTCTCAATCATTCCTCATCCCCTTGATTGATGGTCACAGACGCGCAGCGCCAGTCGCTGCCCAAGGCGTCAAAGCATTCGTCTTCGGTCAGATGGTCGGGCGTGGCCCAGTCCTCGGGATCGATGTCCAGCGGATCGAAAACCGGATGCGGTGTCTCGTGTCTCGGCATCGGCTCACCCCACATAGGTCAGTCGAACCACGCCTGCGGAGCCCTTGCCGCCCGCGCCACCTGAACTGGTACCCGCGCCGCCACCGCCGCCGCCCGCGCCATACAATCCGGCATTGCCGCCAGCATGGCCCGCGCCCGAGGCATTGGCACCGCCGCCGCCGCCGCCACCGCCCAGCCAGCCAAGGTTGGGCAAGGAACACGGCCCGCCATTGCCACCGCCATACTGCGACCCGCCGCCGGAATAGGCCTCGATGCCGCACGGATCGCCCACACCACCGGCTGTTCCTGACGATGCGGCGTTTGCGGCGCTCAGACCGCCCCCTGCGCCCCCCGCACCCGAGGAAAAGACGGCGGCGTATCCATCCGGCTTGCCGCCGCTGGACATGCCACGGTTGCCGATGCCGCCAAGGCCCCCCTGTCCAGCCAGACCGCCCTTGCCGCCCTCTCCGCGCAGGATGACGTTGCCATAGGTGGTAATTGTGGTGGCCCCGCCGTCGGCACCCGACGTCGCGCCGCCTGCGCCCACAACAATGGTCAACTCACCCAGATGTTCGACGGGCCAGACGGACATGCCGATGCCGCCCGCACCACCACCGCCGCCGCCGTGACGCTCGGTTGAAGACGATCCGGCCTGCCCCTGACCGCCCGCACCACCGCCGCCGACGCAGACAGCCTCTACCCACCGTGCCCATGACGGCACGGTCACGCTGCCGGATGCGGTCTGCACCACCGTCTCGCGGCGGGTTGCGCCGGACGGGAACCACACACGGCCATTGTTACGGTCGATGCTCAGGGCCTCGTGCCAGTGCGCGCCGTCTGCGCTGACTTTGAAACGCAGATTGTCGTCACCGATCAGGCCGATCTCGGCGCGTCCCTGCCATCCGCTCTGGAACATCACTGAGCCTGTCGCAGCAGGCCCCTGTTTGTTGAAGGTAAAGCGCAGATCGCCGTCACCGCCGTCATCGGTCGGTCTGGCCGCCCACAGCGCCTTGTTCAGGCGGGCGCTGAACGGGTTCTGGGCATCCGGCGCAGCCCCCACGCCCAGTGCCTCTAACGTCAGGGCACCGCCCAAGGCCGCACCCAGCGGCTGCCACTGGCCCGAGAGCCTCACAAGGGTCACGCCCTCGTCCAGCACCACCGCCAGCATGCCTTCGGTCACAGGTCCTGCGACCCAGCCGCCGACCTCACGGCGCACCACCGTACCGCCCGCAAATTCGGTCCAGCCGTGGTTACCCGCCTCCGGCACGATATAGAGCGCACCGACGTCGGCTTGTGCTGGCGGATTGGCCAGCGAACGACTGATGACCGCCATCTGCACCATGGCATCCAGACGGGTCATCGCCTCATTGACCGTCACATGCTTCTGAAGCTGACCGGCCATCACATAGGGCAGCCCAAGGCGCCCGCTTTCATCCGTCATCACTGTCTCCATCAGGATATGGAGATCAGTGTCCGGCCACCGATGACTGCGGCGCGCCGATCAGGGCAGCATCGCGCCAATCCCTTCGTTTTTCAGGGATTGGACCAACGGACTATGTGGCCTCGGTTGGCGGGACCGACGGATTTGGATATCCCGAGGATATGAAGCGCCTGCACCCCGCCCTTGTTGTCACCTTCGAGATACTCGCCACGGGTGTCACTCTCGCGCCCTTGGGTGTGGCCGTCGCTTCACTCATTCAAAGCGACCACCGCTGGCCCGATCTGGCGAACCAGTTCACGGCCCCCGCCCTGCTGGCCTGTGTCGCATGGGCGGTTCTGCTGCTGGTGTTGCGTCTGCGGGTGTCGGCGATGTTCGCCAGCGTGACCGCTGCCGCTCTGCTGGTCGCCGTATGGCCACAGTGGTTCCCGAAAACGCCACAACCGGACCCCGCTTCGGAAGTCATCACCGTCTATTCGGCCAATCTCTGGGCCAGAAATACAGACGTCGATGCCATGGCCCGATCCATTGCCGCAGCGGATGCCGACATCATCCTGTTGGTGGAGCTAGGGGATGTCCCTGCCGAGGATCTGGATCGCCTGCTGCCGGATCATCCGTTCCGCAAGGTCTCCATCGTCGGCAATCGCAACGTCGCCCCCGCCCGTGCCATGGTGGCCAGCCGCTGGCCCATCGATCCCTTGCGCGAGAACACCCGCGACCAGCTATTTTCTGCCGAGGCCCGCGTTCGCACCCCGATTGGCCGCGTGGGCGTCATGGCGGCCCACCTGACCCGCCCGTGGCCCTATCGCTATCAGTGGGCGCAGATCAATCAGACCACCGATATGGAGCCGATCCGCAAGCGGTTGGGCGACGATGTCATCATCGCGGGGGACTTCAACACTGTGTCTTCGGGGCGCATTGGCCGACAGATCAAAGACAATATGGACCTGCTACCCGCGCCAGGCTTTCCGGGCACGTGGCCGAGCAAACTGCCGTCGGCCATCGGCATCACGATTGATCAGGTCTGGTACAGCCCCACCTTATCGCTGGTCGAGCGCCGACTGGGCATGCCCAATGGCTCGGACCACCGCCCCGTGATCACCCGTTTCCGCCGCGCCCAATCCGAGCAATAGCCGCCGCCAGCCGCTCTTCATGGCCGCTGGCTGGGAAGTCATCGGCGATCCAGCTTTCCTCGAACGCCTTCAGAATGCGGCCCGTCATTGGGCCGGGCTTGATACCCGCCTTGGCAATGTCCTTGCCGCCGACAGGCAGTTTCGGCACCGCCCAGCCTTGCGCCATGGCCCTGAGCGCCGCCCAGCGCGGATTGGCCGTATCACTGGCCTCGGCCCGCAGGGTGCGGTCAACAAAGGCCTCGCGCCCATCGCGCCAGATCATGCCGCGCGCCTCAACATCGGACATCCCCACATCCAGTTCGACCGCCGAGGCGACCAAGCGATCTCGCTGGGCATTCGAAAGACGTAAAGAGCCCGCCAAGCGATCCAGCACCTTCCCGTCGCAGGGCAAAAGCGCGGCCAAACGCATCAGTGGATCGTTCGTCAGCGTCACCATCGCAGCCAGCGTCTCCGTCCGGCTGTCCGGCAACAGGCGTGACAAGACGCCCGCCTCCTCCATCGCCTTTACACTGGCCACAGGGTCGACCGCCGCCAGCAGTTTGAGCAGTTCCTTGGAAATCCGCTCTGCCGACAGGGTGGTGACACCTTGAGCCAACCGGGCACAGGCAGCATGCCCCGCCGCATCCGGCGCGCCACGCCCATACCATGCGCCAAACCGGTAAAAGCGCAGGATACGCAGATAGTCCTCGCGGATCCGCTGCTCGGGATCACCGACAAAGATGATCCGCCCCGCCAAGGCATCCTCGACGCCGTGTCCGGTCGGGTCGAACACCTCGCCCCGCCCGTTGGCATAAAGGGCGTTCAGGCGGAAATCGCGACGGGCAGCGTCCTCGCGCCAGTCGGTCGTAAAGGCCACGACCGCGCGACGCCCGTCGGTCTCCACATCACGGCGCAAGGTAGTGATTTCAAACGGCTGTCCCTTGGTCACCGCCGTGATCGTGCCATGTTCGATGCCGGTCGGAATGGCGCGGATACCGGCCGCCTTCAGCGCGTCCAGTACCTGTTGCGGTTCCAGTCGGGTGGCGATGTCCACATCGTCAATCGCCGCCCCCAACAGCGCATTACGAACACAGCCGCCAACGAACCGCGCACAGTCCTCGCCGCCCGCAGCTTCCAGCGCGGCGATCACCCGACGCGCGCCCTCGCTTTCCAGCCAAGCCTGTCCGGTGATGCGATACGGCGCGCTCACGCGACCTTGTCCTCGTACAGACGGGTGCACAGACCGCGCAGAATCCCCGCCGTCACGCCCCAGATATAATGCTCGCGATAGGGCATGGCCCAGAACCAGCGGCGCGGTTGGCCCTCGCGGTCGTAATAGTCACGCTGGTGATTGACGGGGTCCATCAGGAAATCCCACGGGGCCTCGAACACCTCTGCGACCTCGGCGGGTGAAGGCGTCAGTTGCGGCTCCGCCTTCAGGAAGCCGATCACCGGCGTCACATAGAAGCCGCTACCTGTCTCATAGCCGTCGCCCAGTCCGATCACCTCGACCAGCGACGGATCAAGTCCCACCTCTTCCCACGCCTCGCGCAGTGCGGCATCGACCGGCGTCTCTCCGGGGTCCAGACGCCCGCCCGGAAACGCGATTTGTCCGGTATGGCTGGCCAGCGAGTCCGAGCGGCGCGTCATCAGCACCATCGGCCCTTCATCCCGATCCATAATGGCCACCAGAACCGCCGCCGGACGCAGCGACCGTTCGGGGCGCGCCATATCGGCATTCATGTCGTAGTCGGAAAACACGGGCGGCGCGGAAATCTCTACTGCCGAGGGAGCCAGCAGCTTGCTGCTCAACCGCGCCCTCAGCGCCGCACATTCAGATGTCGTCAAAGCCCGGCCCCCTTGGGTCCAAGCGCGAACACATCATCCCCCGACCGCACAGCCAACGCGCCGTCGATCTCCTCGGCCCGCTCGACCAGATCATAGAAGACAGCCCGTACCACCCGCGCCCACAGATCACCGCGAACCAGAACGCGCGGCGACGGCTCGCCCGTCACAGGGTCCGTATCCACCACCAAGGGATTGGTTTCCGAGACGAGCACCTCGTCGCCCCTGTCGGTCGTGAACACCAGCTTTCCGTCGCGCCCTTCCAACTGGGTGGCGCGGAACGGTAGGTCCTCGACCTTGATCTTCAGCTTCTCGACCGGCGTGACCAGATGATAGCCGTCAGGGTCCTTGCGGAGGATGGTCGAGAACAGCCGGACCAGTTCGGGCCGCCCGATAGGCGATCCTTCGTGCATCCACACACCATCGGCGCGGATCAGAATGTCGATGTCGCCGCAATGGGCCGGATGCCACAGATGCACGGGCGGCAATCCCCGCCCCGGTGCCTGTTTGGCCGCCTTCGCCACCTCTTCCAGAGGGTTCGAGGACTTGGTCTGTGAGTTCGGCCCGTTTTCCATGGGCTAAATATGGTGGGCTTCCCCGCTGATTTGAAGCCTTTTCAGCAGCCCCTAGTCCAGCGGTACGACAGCCCCGTCCGGCGACACCTCGGTCATCGGCAGCCACATGATGCGACGCGGATCAACGGGCCCCGGGAATACCGCCTTGGGTGCAGGCACAAAGCCAAAGCGCGTAAAATAGGCCGGATCACCAATCAGTAGGATGCCGTCCAGCCCCGCCGCACGCACTTCCTCAATGCAGCGTTGGACCAGCTTGCTGCCCAGTCCGGTGCTGCGAATATCGCTGGCGACCGCGATGGGGCCAAGGAAGGCACCCTTGGCCTCGCCCGACATGACGGTCCACAGACGCACCGAGCCCGTCAGCACATCACCATCATAGACGGTAAAGCCTGACATCATCGCCGAACGCTCGCGCAGACGCTCTGCCGTCTTGGCAAAACGGCCCGGCCCAAAAGCCGCCATCACCAGAGCATCGACGGCCTTGGCATCGGCGGACACTTCCCTTTGGATCAGGTCCGAAGCGCCCTGAGATACGGCGGGCGATGTAAGCGGTGCTGCGTTCATTGCGGCGCACTAGGACCAAGTGACGAAGTAATCAATCGGCAATTGGTCCCTAAGGCGCGGATTCGAGAGGCAATCAGCCGAAATTCGGCGCACGCTTCTGGATGAAGGCGGTAAAGGCCTCGATAGCCTCGGGGCTCTTCATCTGGTCGCCGAAGATGCGGCCTTCCTTGATCATCAGCTCCCACAGGCCAGCGGGGTCGCGCATCAGAGACTTGGTAAAGCGGATGGCATTGGGGGCACGCTGTGCCACCTTCTGCGCCAGTTCGGTCGCCACGGCATCCACCTGATCGGCAGGAACGACGCGGTTGGCCAGACCCCAGTCATAGGCCTGTTGGCCGCTGAACACCTCGCCAAGGGCGAAGACTTCAAAGGCGCGCTGATGGCCGATCACACGGGGCAGCAGCAGGGTCGAAGCCGCCTCCGGCACCAGTGCCAGATTAATGAACGGTGCCGACAGCTGGGCATCCTCGGCCACCACCACCATGTCACAGTGCAGCAGCATGGTCAGGCCCACGCCCACCGCGCGGCCACGCACGGCGGCCAACAACGGCTTGTCCAGATCGGCCAGTGCCTTGAGGAATCGGAACACCTGCGTGTCCACCAGAGTGGTGTCCGATTGGCCCAACTGCATGAAATCGGCGATGTCATTGCCCGCAGAGAAGCTCTCACCGGCCGCGGAAATGACCGCCACGCGAATAGTCTCATCTTCGCGCGCCTTCACCAGAGCCTCGGTCAGGCCCAGATACATGTCCTGGGTGATAGCGTTTTTCTTGTCCGCACGATCCATCACGATGTGGAGCACGCCATTGTCCACGCGGGTCTTAATCAGGTCGGTCATTGATCCCTCTCCACACCGATCCACCATTCGACGCCCTGCTCGTCCGTTTCCCGGACGGCGCGTCCCTGGCCTTCAAGATAGTTTAGATGTGCCAGCGCCTCGGCTGTCGCCATGCCCAGCAATTCCGGCCCGATAGTACGGGCAAACAGGGCACCGAACACATCGATTGAACGGCATTTCTGGCGCAGGCTCTTGCCCAGCCGCTTCAGCCCCACTTCATGCCCGCGCAGCAAGGCGTCCAGACGGGTCGTCACGCCATAAAATGGCTCGCCATGCGACGGCAGTACCAGCAGATCTGATGGCAGACGCTGCTTGAGCGCCTCTAGAGATTCCAGCCAGTCCTTCAACGGATCGGCCATGGGTTCGGTGTCCCAGACCCCGATGTTGGACGAAATCTTCGGCAGAATCTGGTCGCCCGCGATGATGACGCCATCGGATTTGCGCCACAGACAGACGTGCTCGGGGCTGTGTCCCTCGCCGATGACGACGGTCCATTCGTCGTCACCGATGGTCAACACATCGCCCTCGCTCAGGCGCGCATACTGCGGTGGGAGTGGCGAAACCGAACGCGACATCCGCCCAAAGCGGGACTTCCAG
The DNA here is from genome assembly GCF_947305955.1 of uncultured Brevundimonas sp. Classification (GTDB taxonomy): domain Bacteria; phylum Pseudomonadota; class Alphaproteobacteria; order Caulobacterales; family Caulobacteraceae; genus Brevundimonas. The sequence goes on along the minus strand of NZ_CAMZFB010000032.1, from coordinate 19,271 downwards.
CGTTCGATGGCAGCATCATCCCAGCCCTGACGGCGATAGAAGGCTTCGGCTTGCGGCGTCGCACCTTCCATATCCTCGGCGACATGCATACGCGCGCTCAGATATTCCAGCCGCGAAATCATAAAGGTCGCGCCGGTCACTTGTGTCAGCCACCCCGCCAAACCCAGATGATCGGGGTGCATATGGGTGACGATCAGGCGATTGACCGGCAATCCCTGCAGCGATCCCGCCAAGGCGCGTTCCCAATCCGCGCGTGTCGTCGGGGTATCCAGACCGGTGTCCACGATCACCCAGCCGTCGCCATCTCGGATGGCATAGACGTTGATGTGGTCCAGCGCCATCGGCAGGGCGTGACGCAGCCACAGGACGCCCTTGGCGACCTCAACCGCCTCTCCGGCCAAGGGCAGAGTGGGTTGCGGATAGGTCAGCCCCCTCTCCGTCCGCTCCAGCGAATTGGCGGTTCCGTCGGCCAAGTCAGTCTCCAATAAAAACTCTAGTTCTGACTTGTCAGAAAACGTCTGTCGGGTCCAGTGTGCGCGCCATTCAGCCCTTGACCCATCCAGAAGGTACGGCCAAGGCTGGCGTTAATATCACTGAGGCGAGGATTCACCGTGACCCACCGCTCGAAATCGCGCGCGTTCTGCGTGGTTGCCAGCTTGGCACTTCTGACTATCACCCCTGCATCCAGCTTTGCCTATGCTGGCCAAGCGCAAGTCCCGGGCGACCGCGTCCAGTCGGATCAAGACTCCGGTCAGGTGACCCGTGGCCGCGCCAGCAACCGCAATGCGCGTCGCCAGCAGGCACCGGCTGCACCGTCGCCGGAACAAATCCTCGCCGAAGCCAAGGAAGCCGCTGCGACCGCCGGCCTGCCGTGCAACGTCACCAACGCCGAGTTCCGCGGCATCACCAATGCCGACCAGCGCAAGGTCTATGAGCTCGTTTGCGAGAACGACTTTGGCTACATGCTGGTGACGGGCAACGAAACCACTCCGGCCACCAAGCTGAGCTGCATCGAAGTGGCCGCTACCCGCGCCCGCGCTCTGGCTGCCAATCCGGAATCCGATCCCGGTCCGGGCTGCTCGATCGCCGCTAACGACAACTTCCTGTCGGTTCTGGCCAGCTATGGCACCCAAGCCGGTCTGCCGTGCGCCGTGAACGAAGGCAATGTCATCGGCCGCAAGGGCGAGAACCTGGTGTTCGAAGTCGGCTGCGAAGGCGCTCAAGGCTATCGCATCAACCGCACCGACATCGGCTGGGAAGCCGACGACTGCCTGACGCTGGCTTCGACCAACATCACCTGCGCCTACACCACCAAGGACGAGCTGATCGCCACGGTGAAGGGCTGGATGGCCGGTTCGGACGCCGCTTCGTGCGATGTCACCGACACCCGCTACATGGGCCGAAACGCTAACGGCGTCTTCATCGAAGCCGCTTGTAACGGTGCCGATGGCGTCATCTTCCGTATGGACGACGCCAAGGTCGTGCAAATGGTCTATCCGTGCGCCGAAGCGGCCCTGATCGGCGGCGGCTGCGCCCTGACCCCGAGTGCCCCGCGCGGCGAAGGCTAAGCCCCGTTTTACGGATGCGAACAGCGCCGTCGGGGGTAACCCCGGCGGCGTTTTTCTTTTTATCCCTTCCGGACCTGCCCCCTAAGGCCTAATCAAGACCTATGCGTATTGCCACCTGGAACGTGAACTCGGTCAACGCCCGCCTGCCCACCGTGCTGGCGTGGCTTGAATCCGCCCAACCCGACGTCGCCTGTTTTCAGGAGATCAAGTGCGTGGACGAGAAGTTCCCGCGCGAAGCCTTTGAAAGCCTTGGCTACAACGTCGAGACCCACGGCCAGAAAACCTATAATGGCGTGGCCCTGCTGTCGAAATATCCGATCTCGGACGTCGCACGCGGCCTGCCGGGTGACGATAGCGACGAACAGGCCCGCTATATCGAGGCCCTGATCGAAAGCCCGCAACCGATCCGCGTGGCCTCGATCTATCTGCCGAACGGCAATCCGATCGACACCGAGAAGTTTCCGTACAAGCTGAACTGGTTCCAGCGCCTGCACGAGCGCGCCAAGGAACTGCTGACGTTTGAGGAGCCGCTGGCCCTGTGCGGTGACTACAACTGCATCCTCACGCCTGACGATGCCGCCAAGCCCGAGGAATGGGTCAACGACGCCCTGTTCCAGCCGGAAACCCGCGCCGCACTGAAGGGCCTGAAGTGGCTGGGCCTGTCCGACGCCCACGAACTGGGCAAGGAGCCAAAGGGTACCTACACCTTCTGGGACTATCAGGCGGGTGCATGGCAGCGGAACAATGGCATCCGCATCGACTACGCCCTATTGTCTCCGCAAGCCGCAGATCGCTTTCGGGGTATTGAAACCCACCGCGATGCCCGCGATATGGAAAAGCCGAGTGACCACGTACCTGTGGTCGTGGACATCGATCTGGAGGGGTAAGTTATGGGGGAGACGCTCAGGGCCATTTTGCTGGTCGCCCTGATCGCCGCCTTTGCCACGACGGCCTTCCTGTTCCTGTCCTGGTGGATGGAGCCCGAGCGGCGCTTGCGAAGGGCGATGAAAAACGCCCTGACCGGCGTCCCGGACATGCACGCCATTGCCCCCGCAGAGGGCAAGGCCGCAGCACTGGACCTGACCAATGAACAGCTAGCGGTTCTGTGGAACCGTGGCTCCATCGGTCTGGTCTTCGATTTCGCCGAGATCGAAGGGGCCGAGGTCATCGTGGACCGCCATGTCGTTGGCCGTGTCCGCCGCCAGCTCGGCCGTCAGGATCTGGATGTTCTGGTCGAAGATGCCGAAAGCGTCGTGCTTCGCCTGATGTTCCTCGATAACCAGTGCCCCGAGTTCGAGATCAGCCTGTGGCGGGCCACATGGTCCGGCGATCAGGGCGCATCGGGTCATTCCGTGCAAACGGTGTCCGGTCCGCGCCTGACAGGCTCTGCGGGCGAAGGTCTGCGACTGGCCCGACGCTGGCTGGCGCACATCGACGCAGTGCTCAAGGCCTGATCACCCTTCCCGCGGACCGCACGGCCCGCTAGAATCAAACCCAATTCCTCAACTCCTATTTCTACTGGAGCCCAAAGTGGCCCGATTGTTTGACGCCTACATCATCGCCAAGTGGACTGCTGCCGAGGGCAAGAAGTTCGGCGAGCAAACCCTTTGGATCGGTGTGGCTAAGCGCGACGTGCGTTTCCGCCTCTATACCGAGACCCACAACGTCGGCACCCGCGCCGAGGGCGAGGCCCTGCTCGAAAGCCTGCTGGCCGAGCACCGCAAGCGCGGCGACCGCGTGCTGGTGGGCTTTGACTTCGACTTCGGCTTCCCTGCCGGCACCTCGGCCCTGCTGAAGCTCGAAGGCCGTCCGTGGGATGCCATGGGCAAATTCCTGTCGTCCAACGTCGTGGACAAGGCCGACAACACCAACAACCGCTATCAGGTGGCCGCCAAGATGAACCGTCTGATGACGGATCAGCCGTGGCCGTTCTTGGGTGCGCCCGCCAGTCAGGCCCAGCGCTGGCTGACCTCGACCAAGCCGCCCGAAGGCAGCGGCAGCGACATCCCCGAGTACCGCCTGACCGAACAGGCAGCGCGCCAGCTGAAACTGCCGGCGCACAGCGTCTGGCAGATGCACGGTGCCGGTGCCATCGGCGGCCTGACGCTAGTGGGGGTGCCGATGCTGCGTCGCCTGCTGGACAAGCTGGGCACCTCGGCGGCCATCTGGCCGTTCGGCACGGGCTGGCGCGAACTGGGCGAGGACGATGTTGCCCCCCTTTCGGCTCTGGTCGTCGAAGTCTGGCCCGCCATGTTCAAGGCGACCCGTCAGGTCAGCGCCGAAGGCGTCAAGGAGTTCAAGACCCAGGCCGAGGTCCGCGCCGCTGCCGAGGCCATCGCCATCATGGACGACGAGGGCAAGCTGCAAAAATCCTTTGCCCCGCCCGCCAGCGCCACGCCGGAGATGATCGACAAGGTCGAGAACGAGGAAGGCTGGATCCTCGGTATCAACAGCTAAAAAAGGGGGCCAACCGGCCCCCTTTTCCATTTGGACTATTCCGCCCAGTAAGGCGTGCGTTTGTCTAGGAAGGCGCGCACGCCCTCCTGCCCCTGGCGCGAGATGCGGGCGCTGGCGATCCTCTTGGCGGTTTCTTCCATCAGGCGGTTGTCGATGTCGCGGCCAGCCACATCGTGGACCAGACGCTTGGCATCGCCCATGGCCCCCGGCGCATTGGCGATCAGGCCATCGGTCAGCATGGAAATGAACTCGTCGATCTGGTCCTGACCGATAATCAGGTCGATCAGACCCGCATGGGCGGCATAGTCGGCATCAAACACATTGGCCGTCAGGAACAGCTGGCGGGCACGGCGCGCACCGATGGCCTCGACCACATAGGGGGCGATAGTCGCAGGGATCAGACCCAGTTTGACCTCGGAAAAGGCAAAGCGCGCCCCATCGACCGCAATGGCCATGTCGCAGGCCGCGACAATGCCCGCACCGCCGCCCATGGCCGCACCTTCCACCAGCGCCACCGTCAGGGCCGGTACGTCATGCAGCGCCTTGAGCATACGGGCCAGACCCATGGCGTCTTCGCGGTTTTCCGATTCCGACCAATCAGCCGCATCACGCATCCACGCCAGATCTGCACCCGCACAGAAGGTGCCCCCTGCCCCGCGCACGATCACCGCACGCACGCTGTCGGCACCGTGCAGCGTCTCGAACGCCTCGGTCAGTGCGGCAATCACCTCGGCATTGAAGGCGTTCTTCTTTTGCGGACGGTTGATCGTCACGAACACCACGCCCGACGGCAGGCTGTCGATCTGCACCAGATCGCTGTTGGCATCCGGTGCCGCCCCCGCCACCAGCGGCTGGGCGATCCGGTTGATCTGCGCGGCCTCGAAGTCGGTGACATCAAGGGCGTTCAGATCGTCTTCGGACGGTTGCCCCTTGGTCGGCTCGTTGGGTTGGGTCATGAATCAGTTCCGTAAAAAGCTTTTGGCGATGCTAGCGCGTCGGGCAGGCGGGCGTCTCAAGTCTTCGTGCCAAATGGCCCACCAAAGCTAATCCATCAACGCGCTATCAAGTTTCCGGTGAACGGCGGTATTGTGTCGCCAGATATGAACCCCGCCGCCAAAGAATCATAGATACGCCAACGCGATGCACGCCTCTCACCGCGACAATCTGGACGCCGCGCTGGCCCGTATCCTGACCGAGACGCCAGACAGCCGCGTCAGCTGGTTCGCCCTGACCGAAGGCGAGCGGCTGTTCTCGGCGGGTGATCCGGCCGATACCTTCTACATTCTGCAAAGCGGTCGTCTGGGCGTATTCACCCCGCGTGAGGGACAGCAGGCCGAATTCGTCGGCGTGGTCCAGCCGGGCACCCCCGTCGGCGAGATGTCCATGCTGGCCGACACGGCGCACACGGCCAATGTCGTTGCCCTGCGCGACAGCGAGGTCATCGCCCTTCCCCGCGACGCCTTTTATGAAATCAGCCGCGCCCACCCCGACCTGATGGCCGAGGTGGCACGGGTGATGATCCGCCGCACCCGCCAGAAGGGCACGACCGACTTCCCCTCTGTCCACGGCTTCATCTCGGCACGCGAAGCCCCGATCCGGCCCTTTGTGGACTCCATCCTCGCAGCCATCGAGGCCGAGGGCTATCGCGCCAAGATCATCGACCGCGAGGCCATGACACTGGCCTCGGACTGGTTCACCCGCGTCGAGGACACCCACGATTTCGTCCTCTATGTCGCCGAAAGCAGCGATCCCGCCTGGGCCAACCTCTGCGCGCGTCAGGTCGATCGGCTGTTCATCGTGGGTGATCCAGCCGTCGCGCCGCCGCCGCAATCCGGACGGCGCAACGGGGACACCGAACTGGTCCATCAGTTGACCGACCTGATCCTGCTGTCCCCCACTCCGGTGTCCCAGCGGCCAAGGAGCCAGCCTTGGCTGGAGGTCATGAGCCCCGGACGCTGGTTCCATTGTCAGGACGGCTCCGCCCACGATGTCCAGCGCATGGCGCGGATTATTACGGGGGCGTCGGTGGGGTTGGTCCTGTCCGGCGGTGGAGCGCGGGCCTATGCCCACATCGGCGTCCTGCGCGCGCTCAGAAACGCCCATGTACCCATCGATTTTATCGGCGGCTCGTCCATGGGCGCGGTCATTGGCGCAGGCCCCGCGCTGGGCTGGAGCCAAGACGAGCTGGAACACCGCATTCAGGACGCCTTTGTCCGCAAGGACCCGCTGTCGGACATTGCCGTGCCGCTGGTCGCCCTGACACGCGCCAACAAGCTCAATGCCCTGCTGAAGGAGGCCTATGGCAACCTGCGGATCGAGGACATGGCCCTGCCCTTTTTTGCGGTGTCGGCCAATCTGACGTCTGGCAGGATCGAGGTGCATCGCGAGGGCAAGCTGCGGCTGGCACTGCGGGCTTCGGTTGCCATTCCGGGAGTGATCCCGCCCTATGTCCATAACGGGCAGGTTCTGGTGGACGGCGCGGTGCTGCGGAACTTCCCTAGCGACGTCATGCGCCGGTTCAATCGCGGGCCGCTGATCGGCAGCGATGTTTCCCAGACGCGCGGCGTCAATGCCGAACAGCTGGAGAACCCGCCGTCATGGTGGCGCTGGATCATGTCGGGCGCGTGGAAACAGGGGCCGCCCATTGTCTCTGTGCTGATGCGCGCCGCGACCCTGAGCACCAGCGCCGAACTGGCCGAAGCCCGCGCCCAGACAGATGTTCTGATTCTGCCAAAGCCCGAGGGAATCGACATCCGCGAGTGGAAAGCCTTCCATCCGGGAATCGCCGCGGGTGAGGATGCCGCCAAGGCTGCGCTGGCCGCACTGGACAGGCCGGTCGTTGATCTGCGCCGCCCCGCGCCCAAGCCGTTTGTGCCTGCGCCTGCGGAAAACGAGGGGCCTGTTGCTCCCTCGCCCGTCCGCTCGGTGCTGGCGCGCCTCTTGCCCCAGCGCAAACCACAGCGTGCCGATAAGGCCACCAGCTAAAACCAAGGACCAGAACGCAAAAAGGCCGGACATGGCTTTCGCCCGTCCGGCCCCTTTATTCGCGTCACCGCCCGAAAGCGGTGGAATGGTACAGCCTCTCAGGATCGAACTGAGGACCTCCGGCTCCACAAACCGGCGCTCTAACCAGCTGAGCTAAGGCTGCACATCGCTGCGAGGCGCTCTCTCTACCTAGCCTCAGCGTTTGATTCAAGAGCACTTTTCACGAAACACGATCTATTTCGCTGTTCTTTGGCCCAATCAATAGCCGCGCTGGGCGATATAGGCCTCCAGCGCTGCAATGCGGGTAGCATCGGCGGGGTGGGTCGAGATGAATTCCGGACCCGTCGAGCGATTCTGCGCGCTCGCCATGTTGCGCCACAGCGTTAGGGATTCGCTCGCGCGATATCCGGCACCCACCATGTAGTCGAGGCCAAGACGGTCGGCTTCCAACTCGTGACGACGCGAGAACGGCAGAAGGACGCCCAGCTGGGCCCCTACCCCGCCAAAGGCCCCGACAGCCTGTCCATAGTCACCTGCCGCGCTCTGGGCCGCGCCAAGGGCCAACTGGGCCAAGCTGGAGGTGCTGGTACGCTCGGCGGCGTGGCGCGCCACAACGTGCGCAACCTCATGGCCGATGACAGCGGCCAATTGGTCGTCGTTCTGGGCGATACGCAGCAGACCCGTCGTTACGCCCATGTGGCCCGACGGCAGAACGAAGGCGTTCGGCGTCGAATCGTCAAATACCGCATAGGTCCAGCTACGATTCTGGAGCTGCGCGGCCTGAACGACGCGATTGCCGACGCGGGCCACGCGCTCATTCATTGCGCGATCGTTCGAGACTTTCTGGGTGCGTAGTGTCTCCTGCCACGCGGCCTGCGATGCCTGAACCAGCGCGCTGTCGTCCATCAGCACCAACTGGTTACGGCCCAGGCTTTCGTTATAGGCACAGCTCGCCAGCAGCGCCGCCGAAAGGCCAAGAGCACCAAGGGTTAGGGCAGATTTGCGGATGTTCATCGGTAAGCCTGTCATCGAGTCGCGCCTGAATGGCGATGTTTGAGGTGACAACGTACCACTCTCCAACCGGCTCCCGACAGCCTGATAGCGCACAAAGAAAAAGCGCCCCGGCCGAAGCCGGAGCGCTCTAACTTTGCAGTCGTTCGACGCTGGACTTAGTCGCCCAGGTTGAACGGCACACGCACGGTGAACTTGGCGTTCACGGCAGCACCGTCGACAGTACGCGGCGAAAGCTGGCCACGTTGCACGATGCGGACTGCGGCTTGGCCGAAGCCCATGCCCGACGGTTCTTCCGATACCACGCGGCAGCCCTCAGGACGGCCAGACGGGGTAACGGTACACTCGACGGTTGCCGAACCACCCACACCACGGTCAAGAGCCCGTTGCGGGAAGTCACGCTCGGTCGGACGCGGCGGACGAGCCCATTGCGGGTTCGTGATCACCGACGGACGCGGCGGAGGCGGCGGAGCCGGCGGGGCCGGCGGCGGCGGCGGACCTTGGACCACTACCGGAGGACCTTCGTACTCGCGGCGTTCGTCCTTCTTGGTCGGCTCGATGTCGACCGTCACAGGCGGAGCCTGGTCGGTAACTACCGCTTCACGCACCTGAAGCTTCGGCGGCGGAGGAGTATCCGTCGGCGGAGGCGGAGGCGGCGGAGGCGGCGGAGGCGGCGGCGGCGGAGCATCCATCAGCTCCACATCCACAGCTTCATCGACATAGTCGAACGGCTGAACTTCGAACTTCGTCTTGTACAGGTACAGACCTGCCAAGGCGTGAACGATCACAGACGCACTGATACCGACGATGGCACCGGCCGAAAGCTTTTTCTTCTTCCGGGGCGCATCGATAAGGGGGTTTCTTGGCTGATTAGGTTCAGCTGACATGCTTTTGCCTAGCCCCCTTACTGTTCGTTGCCGACGAGCGCGACACTGTAGAAACCGTTGTCCTGCAAGGCGTTCATGACCTGCATGAAGTTGCCATAGCGGGTTTTCTGGTCACCACGGATGAAGATCCGCTCTTCGTCAGGCGAACGCGTACCGATCTGCGCCTTCAGGTCTTCACCCAGAGTCGCAACCGACGTTCTGAAATCGCCAACGAAGACATCGCCATCGTCTTGGATGGAAATGAAGATCGGCTTGGGCGGATTCGGGGCCGGCGGAGCGACGGCACGAGGGAGTTCTACCGGCACCGACACGGTGGCGAGCGGTGCCGCCACCATGAAGATGATGAGTAGAACCAGCATAATATCAACGAAAGGCGTGATATTAATTTCGCTGTTCGCCTCGACGGTATACTTGCCGCCGCCGGAACCGGAGAGTTTGGCGGCCATCCGTCTTATGCTCCCTTGTCGAGCTGACGCGAGATGGTGTTCAGCAGCTCAGCTTGGAAGCCGTCAGCCTGGGTGCCGTAAGCAGCAATCTTCGTCGAGAAGAAGTTGTAGAAGATAACGGCCGGGATAGCGGCGAAGAGGCCGATACCGGTAGCCAGCAGAGCTTCAGCGATACCCGGAGCAACGACGGCCAGGTTGGTGGTGTTCGATTCGGCGATACCGATGAACGAGTTCATGATGCCGTAAACGGTACCGAACAGACCGATGAACGGACCCGACGAACCGACCGAAGCCAGGAACTGTTGGCCACCCGACAGACGGCCGCCGATGGTCGACTGCACAGCAGCGACGGCGGTTTCTGCACGGTGAACGGTCGAACCGCGGTGAGCACCAGCAACGTCAAGGCCAGCTTGACGCGAGGTTTCGATTTCCGAGGTAGCTGCAGCAGCCATGTCGGCCAGCGGGTTACCTTCGAACTCTTCCGAGGTCGAAATGCGACGGATGTCGGCCAGGGTGCGTGCACCGCGGAAGGCTTCCAGGAAGTTGGCGGTAGCCTTCTTCAGCGAACCGAACTCGACCAGTTTGATCAGCAGCAGGGTCCAGGAGAAGATCGAGGCCAGCAGCAGACCAGCCATCACGATCTTAACGACCGGGTGGGCGATCATGAACATGCCGATCGGGGTCAGCTTGCCGTGGCCGCCGCCGGTAGCTTCCTTAACGGAAGCCGGATCTTCTTCAGTTGCGGCAGCATCAGCTGCCGGGGCTTCGGTCGAAGCCGGGGTTGCGGCGGCATCAGCGGCCGGTGCGGCTTCGGCGGCCGGAGCTGCCGGAGCGGCGTCCTGCGCCAGAGCCGGCGAACCTGCCATAAGGACGGCAGCGCCGGCCATGGCCAGGAGGATATTCGTCTTCTTGCTATCGAGCATGTTTCGCCAGTTCCTGCTTTGGTCTGACTCGTGGAACCCAAGAGACGCCCGCGTCAGTCGAACGCCTCTCAAATGAAATCTTAACCACCGCCGGTTTTCTCCCCCGCCGGTTGGCACCGCCCCTTTGCCCATCTTCCTTGCGGAGGATGACGCTGGGTCGTTGGGAAGAACAATAGCTCAGCCCCCCAACCCTGCAAGCACGGAATGCGGTTACAGACCCTTTGGCGAACGGGTTAAGGAGCGTCAAGGCCGGAAAACAGCTTTTGCCACCGTAGCGACTAGTGCCGCAGGGCCCACGCAACTTAATTTTGGAGAATAGGTCTAGGGCGCATGATTTAACGCCCTTCACACATAAAGGTCGATAAATTTGACCCTAGCCGGAATATGACTTTTTTGCGGCAGGATGACGCATGCCGATATGCCCAAGCATACTGACATGAATGTGTGAATAATTGTTTCAGGAGAAAAGAGATGGTGCCCGGAGGCGGATTCGAACCACCGACACGCGGATTTTCAATCCGCTGCTCTACCAACTGAGCTATCCGGGCATCTCTGCTTCGCTGCGGGCGTCTGCGCCGCGGCGAGGTGGTCTCTATAGGGGGACCGGTTCGGGCTGTAAAGAGGCTAATTCACTCAATTCCGCGATCTTTTTCATCAATCTCTTCATCGGGAACAGGAATGGCATAGCCACCCGAGAACCAGCGGTTCAGGTCCACGTCCGCGCAATGGCGCGAGCAGAAGGGTTTGTATTCGGCAACCGTCTCGTTGCGCTTGCAGATGGGGCATTTGGCCATCGGGACTAGGCCTCCCTTACTATGGGCTTGGATATATCGGTTCGGGCCACCAGCCGCGCTCTGGGTCCCAGTTCAGACACCAGCGGCGAAAGCATCGTTTCCATCGCCGCCGGACACACCAGTTCAAACACAGGCACCGATCGGTCGGACAACAGGGCGCGATTCAGTTCACGCAGCGAAGTGAGTCCCGCCGCCCTCCCCTGCGCCAGTCGCTCTTCGACAGGCTGATGGGTCCACGGCATCGAGAATTGCAGCACACCGAAACGACTCAATGGTGCGAACACCACGTCATTGCGATCAGCAAAGGCCGCCTTGGCCATCTTCATTATGGATTCGGCGTGCAGATTAACGCCCACCAGATCGACACAGATGATTCCGCCCCATGCTTTCAAAGAAAGCTGGCGCGCAATCTCGGCCATGCCGACTCGATTCACAGCCTCGCGGGCCTTGCGGGAATCACGACCGGGCAACGGGGCATAGTCGATATCCGCTGCGATCAGAGCCCGCGTGCGCTCCATCGACAGATCCAGTCCATAGGCCGGAACAACCACATGGGACGACAGCGCCTCTTCCTCGGCGGCGAGTGACGCCTCCAGCGCCTCAATGCCAGTCAGAATCGGCTGATCGCCAGCCAAGGCCTTGATGCGCTCAGACACACTAGGCCCGCGCGAGATGAGTCGGACCTCGCCCTGCCCTTCCCCGACATAGCGCAGAGAAGGCCCTTTTGATTCCCGAGGCTCTGCGGTGATCTCGACAGTCACCTTCTCGCCCTCGGCAAAGCGGCGGTTCTTCCCCAGCGAGAGAAAGCCGAACGGCTCGCCTGCGCCCAGATCAACAAAGGCCGCGCCCAAGCCCGGCTCGACGCGAGAAATGCGACCGACGACACGTGCCCCGAGCCTATGCTCGGCCACGTCGGTCGGTCGCTCTATATATAGAGAGTGAAACCGGCCGTTTCGGACCACGATGCCGCGGGTTTCGCCTGGCATGACATCTAGGAAATAGGCCGCATCGCCCACGACGATCAGCTCGCCGCGCGCCAGCCTGCACCGGCCAGAAGGTTGTTGGCCTCGTAAAGCGGAAGCCCCATCACCGCCGGATGGCTGCCGACGATTCTCTGGATAAAGGCCGCTGCACGACCTTGGATGCCATATCCACCTGCCTTGCCGCGCCATTCGCCAGAGGCGACATAGGCGTCGATCTCGGCATCGGACAGGGTTTTGAAGGTGACGCGCGTATCCACAACGCGCCAGGCGGTCTTGCCGTCAGCGATGACCGCAATGCCCGTGAAAACGCGATGGTTGCGACCGGACAGAAGCTTGAGGAAGCGACGGGCCTCGGCCTCGTCAGCGGGCTTCTCAAGCAGGCGACGCCCCACTGCCACCACCGTATCGGCAGCCAGCACCACGGCATCAGGATGACGTTCCGCGACGACAGCCGCCTTGGACGTCGCCAGACGCTGGGCCAGCCGCATCGGCATTTCAGCCTTCAGCGGGGTTTCGTCGATATCGGCGGGGTCAATCTGATCGGGAACGATCCCGATCTGTGCCAGGAGTTCCACCCGGCGAGGACTCGAGGAGGCCAGTACCAGCCTCCGAACCGTGGCGTCAGGACGCGACAAGGCGCGTCCTTACTTGAAGCGATAGGTGATACGACCCTTGGTCAGGTCATACGGGGTCATTTCGACCAGCACCTTGTCGCCAGCCAGCACGCGGATGCGGTTCTTACGCATCTTGCCAGCGGTGTGAGCGATGATCTCGTGGTCGTTTTCAAGCGTCACGCGGAAGGTAGCGTTCGGCAGCAGTTCGCTGACGACGCCCGGGAACTCAAGCAGTTCTTCTTTAGCCATGCGGCCTCTCTCGCCCGTTGAAACAGCATTGGGCCCGCGCCGGGCGTTGACGCGAGCCTTAGATCAGAGGGCGCTCTAATGCACCAAAACTCAGGATTAGTCGAGGTTATCCACGACGATATAGGGCGCAAACCAGCGTAAACAATCGACGCGAGGTTTCCTTGTCCAACTCGACCTTGCCTTCGAGACGGGCTTGCAGAAGCTCGGCCCCCTCGTTGTGCAGGCCGCGACGGCCCATATCGACCGACTCGATCTGGCTGGGCGATGAGCCCTTCAGAGCCTCATAATAGCTCTCGCAGATCAGGCCGTAATCGCGGATCACGGTCTTGAGCGGCGTCAGCGACAGGGCGTGGATGTGGCTATAGTCCGGCCCTTCGATATCGAACACCAAACGGTTGTCCTGCGACGACAGGCGAAGCGTGTACGGCCCGCCCTTCCCGCCTTCGGGCTTGAACACATTGGTTTCAACCAGATCAAAGATCGCCACACGACGCTCGTGCTCGATCTCTGCCGTGGCGGCCGGCAGGCTGGCGTTATCAATGTCGATCCGGATCAAGTCCGCAGTCATTTTCAATGGCCTCAGGCTTCATCTGCTGGATGTTCGGGCGCCAGCCGCGCTGGCCAGCGATCCGAAAGATCAGTCAGAACTGCGTCTAGGCATTCCACATCGACGCGCAGGTCGCCACCCCCGGCGAACATCATTATCACCTGACCCGACGGATTTTCGGTGGGCATGAAGTCCAGAGCCAGCAATTCCAGCGCACTTTCAGGGGCGCGCGGCAGGCGGCGGCTCTTCACGGCCTGAACATCGCCGAACTGCATCGCAGACATCACGCGCGTACCGCCGCATTCCCAGCAGAAGCGCGACAGAACGATCGTCAGGCGGCGTGCCTTGCGTTCCCAGCGGATATCGACCGGACGCAGGATGGCATCCTGAAGCGCGGCGGAAATGATCTGCAGATCGTCGGCATCCTCGGCCAGAAGACGCAGGGGCGCGGTATCGTCCGTCTTTTCAGACTCAGCGACGCCTTCGGCCTCGGTCATTTCTGCGGGGACACCGTCGATCTGGCTGGTCATGACCTAGTGCTCTTGCGCTTCGCCCTTTACCCGCCGGACATCTGCGCCACAGGCACCCAGCTTCTCTTCCATACGTTCAAAGCCGCGATCCAGATGATAGACGCGGCCCACAGTCGTTTCGCCTTCGGCCACCAGACCGGCGATGACCAGCGACATCGAAGCGCGCAGGTCGGTCGCCATGACCGGAGCACCACGCAGCGATTCGACACCGCGCACGCGGGCTTCGCCGTTGGCTACGGTAATATCGGCTCCGAGGCGCATCAGTTCCGGCGCGTGCATGAAGCGGTTCTCGAAAATCTTCTCCTGAATGACGCTTTCGCCCTCGGCCAGCGTCATCAGGGTCATGAACTGGGCCTGCAGATCGGTGGCGAAGCCCGGATAGATTTCCGTCGTGGCGTTCACGGCCTTGAGGCGGAGCGTCGGGTCACGGCGGACGATATAGTCACCATTGGCCTCTTCCACGATCTCGACGCCCGCCTGACGCATCAACTCGGTCAGGGCGACGATCAGATCGCCACGGCCCTTGGTCAGGCGCACTTCGCCGCCCGCCATGGCCGCTGCCACCGCGTAGGACCCCATTTCGATACGGTCCGGAATCACCGACCAGTCCGTGCCCTTCAGCGAGGTCACGCCGGTGATCACCAGCTCGTCGGTATCCAGACCCTCGATCTTGGCACCCATCGAGATCAGGCAACGGGCCAGATCGCCGATTTCAGGCTCGCGGGCCGCACGCTTCAGCACGGTCGTGCCATTGGCCATGACCGCCGCCAGCAGGGCATGCTCGGTCGCGCCGACCGAAACGAACGGGAACTCGATCTCTGCGCCTTGCAGGCCGTTCGGCACCGAGGCGGTGACATAGCCTTCGTCCAGCTCAATCTTCGCGCCCATCGCTTCCAGCGCCATCAGGTGCAGATCGACCGGACGCGCACCGATGGTGCAGCCGCCCGGCAGCGAGACCTTGGCCTCGCCCGTTCGGGCCAGCAGCGGACCCAGCACGTTGAACGAGGCACGCATCTGGCGAACCAGATCATAGGGGGCAAACGTCGACTTGATCTCGCGGGCGTCAAAGACGGTCTGCTGACCATCCGCGCCATCGCTCTCGGTGACCTCGATGCCGAACTCGCGCAGCAGAGCGCCCAGGAAGCGGGTGTCTGCCAGACGCGGCATATTGGTCAGGCGGATCGGCTCCGATGTCAGAATCGAAGCGGCCATCAGCTTGATGGCGGAATTCTTGGCGCCACTAACGGGAATCGAGCCGTTCAGGCGATTGCCGCCGTGGATGACAATGCTGTCCATGGAAACCTTCAGAACCAGTACCACTGCGGTCCGGTGGATCGGCTATCTAGCAAGGCCTTGCGGTCGCATGGAAGCCTGTTTTCAACTCACCTTTGGTGACACCGCAACCTCTAGTGACGATCCTTGGGATCAGGTCTGCCCGCCGCCCCCGGCATTTTGCGGCGACGAAGGTTAGTACGCAGCGCCGCCGCGAGGCGCGCAGCCCGTTCTGCCTTGGCGTCCAAGGGCTTGGCAGGCGCAGGCTTTGCCTTGGCAGGTGCCGTGGCTTTGGTATCCGGCTCGGACGAACCGTTGTTATCATGATCGGAGTTATCCATGAGCGCAGCAGACATCGTGCAAAGATTTTGATCAAGCTTGCATTTTTACTCTTGCGCACTCCGAGAGTCGTTGGCTAAAAGCCGCCTCCTCAGCGACACGCCGCCGTAGCTCAGTGGTAGAGCGCATCCTTGGTAAGGCTGAGGTCGGCAGTTCAATCCTGCCCGGCGGCACCATCCGGCCCTCTGTTTAGCGACAGAGGGCCGGTCCATTTTGGTGTAGTGTCACTGTAGAAAATGTACGTTCGGAATCCGTTCGTCGTCGCCGCCGTAGCTCAGTGGTAGAGCGCATCCTTGGTAAGGCTGAGGTCGGCAGTTCAATCCTGCCCGGCGGCACCATCCCCTCCCCGCTTCTGTTTCAACACAGAAGCGGGAGAGCGGGGATCATCCCCCACATCGCCGACTGTGACGTTCGCGCCTGTTAAGGTTGCGGCGATTTCACGCTTTGGCCGCTTCCCAAACCCCTGCGAACCTCGTTAGCCTTCACCCGAGGGTTTTTAGTTTTCGAGGGGGCTTCCGATGAAGCGCGTTTGGCTCACCACCGTGGCGGCACTGGCCGTCAGCACTGCCGCATGGGCACAGGAGGCCGCGCCCGCCGCCGCTCCTGCCCAAGCTTCTGGCTCGGCAGAATCGACCGAAACCGCCAAATGGGACGTCCAGAACCCGCCCGGACCGTCCAAGAGCGTCAACATCGACGTCACCTCGGGTACTTGGATGTCGGTGGACGTCAGCCCTGACGGTCAGGAGATCGTCTTTGACCTGCTGGGCGACATCTATGTGATGCCGATCACCGGCGGCGAGGCCCGCCCGATTCTGTCGGGCGTCGCATGGGAGATGCAGCCGAAATATTCGCCCGATGGCCGCTATATCGCCTTCACCTCGGACCGTGGTGGTGGTGACAACATCTGGGTCGTGAACCGCGACGGCTCCAATCCGCGTCAGGTCACCGACGAATCGTTCCGCTTGGTCACCCAGCCGGAATGGACGCCGGACAGCCAGTTCATCGTCGGCCGCAAACACTTCACCTCGGGCCGCTCGCTGGGCGCGGGCGAAATGTGGATGTGGCACCGCAACGGCGGCGGCGGCCTGCAACTGACCGAGCGCCGCACGCAGGAGAAGGACACGGGCGAACCCGCCTTCTCGCCCGATGGCCGCTATCTGTATTTCAGCGATGACGCCACGCCGGGCGGCACCTTCGAATATTCCAAAGACCCGAACGGCCAGATCTACGTCATCCGCCGCCTCGACCGCGAAACGGGCGAGATCACGCCCTTCGTCACGGGGCCGGGTGGCTCGATCCGCCCCACCCCGTCGCCGGACGGCAAGACCCTCGCCTTCGTGCGCCGCGACCGATACCAGTCGGTCCTGTACCTGAAGGATCTCGAATCGGGCCGCGAGACGCCCCTGTACAACGCGCTCGACCGCGACATGCAGGAAACCTGGGCGATCCACGGCGTCTATCCGACCTTCAGCTGGACTCCGGATAACAAGCACCTGATCGTCTGGGCGGGCGGCAAGATCCAGAAGATCGACGCAAAGTCCGGTCAGGCGACCGAAATCCCCTTCCGCGTGCGTGACACCCGCACGGTTCAAGATGCCGTCCGCTTCAACGTCGAGGTCGCGCCTGACCATTTCGACGTGAAGATGATCCGCAACGCCGAAACCTCGCCCGATGGCAGCAAGGTGGTGTTCGAGGCTCTGGGCCACATCTACGTTCGCGACATCCGTTCCGACGGCAGCGTCAGCCAGCCGCGCCGCCTGACCCGCCAGAGCGACCATTTCGAACTGTTCCCGTCGTGGTCGCGCGATGGCCGCTCGATCGTCTATGCGACGTGGAACGACCAGTCGCTCGGCTCGGTGCGTGTGATTCCCGCCTCGGGCGGTGAAGGCCGCACCGTCACCAAGACCCCCGGCCACTATTTCGATCCGGTGTTCAGCCCCGATGGCCAGACCGTCATCTATCGCGCCGGTGAAGGCGGCTATCTGACCACGCCTCTGTGGAGCATGAACCCCGGCATCTACCGCGTCTCCGCACGCGGTGGTGAACCGACCCTGATCACCGAGACGGGTCGCAATCCGCATTTCGCGGCCGATGGCGACCGCCTGTTCCTGACCACCCGCAAGGACGGCAAGAACGCCCTGATTTCGGTCGATCTCAGCGGCAATGACGAGCGTACCCACCTGCTGTCGGAGAACGCCTCCAACTTTGTCGTATCGCCGAACGGCCAGTGGGTGGCGTGGACCGAGCGATTCCACGCCTATGTTGCGCCCTTCGCGCATACGGGCCGCCCGGTCACCCTGTCCGCTGACGGCAAGGCGATTCCGCAGACCCGCATGACCCGCGACGCAGGCGAATGGCTGCACTGGTCCGCGGATTCGACCGAACTGAAATGGTCCAGCGGCCCGCAGCTGTTCAGCCGCAAGCTGACCGACAGCTTTACCTTCGTGGACGGCGCTGGCGAAACGGTCGCGGCTGTTCCCGAACGCGGTATCGAACTGGGCTTCACCGCGCCCTACGCTCGCCCGAATGGCATCAAGGTGCTGTCCGGTGCGCGTATCATCACCGCCAAGGGCGACGAGGTGATCGAGGACGGCGTCATCGTCATCGACGGCAACCGCATTCAGGCCGTCGGCCCGCGCGGTTCGGTCGCCATCCCCGCTGGTGCACAGGTCACCGACATGACCGGCAAGACCATCATGCCGGGCATCGTCGATACCCACTGGCACGGCTCGTTCGGCGCGGATGACATCATCCCGCAACAGAGCTGGATCAACTACGCCTCGCTCGCCTTCGGCGTGACCACCGTGCACGACCCGTCAAACAGCAACAGCGAGGTCTTTGCCCACAGCGAGCTGGCCAAGGCCGGTATGGTCACCGCCCCGCGCATCTTCTCGACCGGCATCATCCTGTACGGGGCCAGCACCCCGTTTACCGCCACGGTGAACAACCTCGATGACGCCAAGTCGGCCCTGCGTCGCCAGCAGGCGGTCGGTGCCTTCTCGGTCAAGAGCTATAACCAGCCCCGCCGCGAGCAGCGCCAGCAGATCATCGAGGCCGCCCGCGAACTGGGCATGATGGTGGTGCCGGAAGGCGGCAGCCTCTATCAGCACAACATGTCGATGATCGCCGACGGCCACACCACGGTCGAACACTCGATCCCCGTGGCCCGTATGTACGACGACGTGCTGCAGTTCTGGTCGCAGTCCTCGACGGCCTACAACCCGACGCTGATCGTGGCCTATGGTGGTTCGTGGGGTGAGAACCACTTCTACGACACCACCAATGTCTGGGCCGACCCGATCCTCAGCCAGTATGTGCCGCGCCGTATGCTGGACGCCGTCTCGCGCCGTCCGCGACGCATCCTTGAGGAAGAGCTGAACCACATCAACGTCTCGCGCGAGGCGAACCGCCTCAACCAGCTGGGCGTGACGGTCCAGATCGGTGCCCATGGCCAGCGTGAGGGCCTCGGCTCGCATTGGGAAATGTGGATGTTGAACCAGGGCGGCATGGAGCCGGTGAAGGTGATTCAGGCCGCCACCATCAACGGTGCCGCGGCAATGGCACTGAGCACCGACTATGGAAGCATAGCCCCAGGCAAGGTGGCAAACTTCTTCATCACCAAGCCAATATCGAGCATCGACTTCATCCCCTATGCCTACACCACTC